>JBDTND010000086.1:0-8875 GCA_039933915.1 Gemmatimonadales bacterium
AAAAGATCGGGCCGAAGACCGTCGCGATCAGGAACCATTTTGATCGGACGCGCTCCAGGTACTCCCGCTTGATGATCGCCCAGAGCTTAGCCATGTCCTGTCATCCCCTCTTCGATTCCAGCAGCACCAACCTTCTGCAGGAATATCTGGTGCAGTGATGGCTGTATCATCTCGAATCTCTGCACCGATGCGCCGGAATCGACAATTCGGCGCAGCAGCAGCTGCGGATCAGCCCCGGGCGCCAGCTCGATCTCGAAGAAGCGATTCGAGTCGTCGGCGCGCTTGACCAGAGATTGGTCACGCAGGATTGCCGCTACACCCGAGATTCCGTCGCCCTCGAGCGCCAGGGCAATGTTGCGCTGCCCGTGCTCCTCCTTCACGTCGGTCACGGTTCCATCGAGCACTTTCTCGCCGCGCGCGATGATGCACACCGAATCGCAGAGTCGCTCGGCGTTGTCCATGAGGTGAGTGCTGAAGATGACGGTCTTGCCGCGACGTTTGAGGTCGACGACAGTGTCCTTCAGCGCCTGTGCGTTGATGGGATCGAGCCCGCTGAACGGCTCGTCGAGGATTACCAGATCCGGATCGTGCAGCAACGTTCCGATGAATTGCACCTTCTGCTGCATTCCGCGCGACAGCTCGTCGATCTTGGCGAGTCCCCAGTCCTTCTCCGGAGTTTTCAGCGACAGCCGGACCATCCATTCATCGATGCGCCGCTCGGCTTCCCTTCCTTTCACGCCCTTCAGCTCCGCGAGAAACTTCAGGACTCTTCGCACCTGCATCTTCCTGTAGAGTCCGCGCTCCTCAGGGAGATAGCCGAGGCGCTCGGTGATCCTGGGGTCGTTTGAAGGGCGGCCAAAGATGTGGATCTTCCCCGCATCGGGCGCGATGATATTGAGGATCATCCGGATCGTGGTAGTCTTTCCGGCGCCGTTGGGCCCGAGAAGCCCGTACACACTTCCGGCTGGAATCCGCAGTGTCAGGTCGCGCACCGCCGTGTGCCCGGCGTAGCGCTTCGTGACGTTCACTATGTCGATTGCGTATTCGGTCATGTAGCTTCGCTGCTGTTGGCTGGAACGGAATCAAGAATATACGTCCAAACGACATGCCCGTTTCAGAGACTATCATCATCGCATTTTTGTTTTTCGCCGGTGCCGCGCTCTATGCGTCGGTTGGGCACGGCGGCGCATCCAGCTATCTCGCCGTGATGGGCTTGTTCAGTCTCGCTCCGAGCGTGATGAAGCCGACAGCGCTTGCATTGAACATTCTGGTCGCGGGTGTGGCGACCGTGAAGTTCTGTCGAGCAGGACTGTTCAAGTGGAATCTCTTCTGGCCGTTTGCTGTCGCATCGGTCCCGGCGGCATTTCTCGGCGGCGCGACAATGCTGCCTGCGCGCTGGTACAAGGTCGTCGTCGGCATCGTGCTGCTTTACGCGGCAGTGTGGATGTTCCGGTCGTCACTTCGGCCGGCGACGAGGGAGACGCATCGGCCTCCGCTCTGGGCGGCGATCGTCAGTGGGCTTCTGATCGGATTTCTTTCCGGACTCACTGGAGTCGGCGGCGGGATATTCCTTAGTCCGCTTCTGCTTTACATGAACTGGGCGGAGACACGCGCGACATCGGCTGTCGCGGCTCCATTCATTCTGGTGAACTCGATCGCAGGCTTGCTCGGACACCTATCGAGCGTTTCGCTGCTCCCGCCCAACATTCCGGCATGGGCAGCGGCAGCCGTGCTGGGAGGATGGATTGGCGCGACCTACGGCACCAAAAAGGCACCCGCGCCTGTCTTGCGCCAACTGCTCTCGGCGGTGCTGGTCGTCGCGGGCGCGAAATTGATAATCGGCGGTTGAGCCGTTGACTAGCGCGCGGCCGGTGTTCGCGAAGACGGCGTAGTACCGCGCGCCACAGAACTGCCGTACCAGGCCCCGCTGAGTGAGACGAGGTCGAGCGGATTGACGGTGATCGTCCCGTATCGCGCCGCCCAATGCAGATGCGGTCCCGTAACCCGTCCCGTTTGGCCTACCAGCCCGATCTCCTGTCCCCGCTTCACTGTGTCACCAACGGCCACGAGTGTCTCACTCAGGTGGAAGTACGCAGTGACGATCCCTGCGCCGTGATCGATGTAAACCACGTTGCCGGCGAGAAAAAAATTGTCGACGAGCGCAACCACGCCTCGATTAGCCGCTCGCACCGGTTGCCCAACGGCTCCTCGGAAATCGACGCCGAGGTGGCGCGTGGTAAGCGCTCCATTGAACAGCCGGCCTGACCCGAATTCGCTGGTGACAATCGAGGTACGCGGCTTCAGGAACGACGCGCTCCACATGGGAGGCCGGTCGTGTGCGAGGCGCCCGATCTCGCGAGCGCGTGCGTTCTCCCGGGCGATTCGTGCGGTTGTAGCCGCATCGAGGGGACGCGTGAAGCTGCTGTCGACCGCGAGCGGCTGCGCGACCGGCGGCGGGAGTGCCGGCAATGTGAAGCGTACCCTCGCGCTCTCCGTTTTCCCAGACGCGAGCTCGACGGTCGCGCGTGCCACGAGCAAGCCGGTAGCATCGACCGGGACGCCGCCGATCGCGTGCCAGGCTCCGGCTGCCGCCCGCACGAAGTGGAGTGGCTCGCCCGCCAACGTTCCTCGGATCGAAACCACGGAATCTGTGCTTCGCACGGGCGCGGTGAGCGTAAGACGCACGACGGCACCCGGCTCAGGCCGCGCCGGCGTTCCGGTGAGACGCGCTTCCTGTGCGCCTGGATCGCTGGCAAGGACGCACGAAAGAGCGATTGTTATCGCAAGAGTTGGTTTCACGTTGTGGTGTGTATCGGTGGGATGTGAGTGAAGCTAACGTATGCTACATCTGAGCCACTGCTAAGTTCACCGATTACAACGTTGGCGGGATTGTTGTTGTCCAAATCGAACGCGTGGTTACCAGGAGGATGGATGTTCCGTACCCTCGGATTTGCTGCGATTGTTCTCGGTGGTGTCGATACGGCAACGGCGCAGGCGCCTCGCGTTTCCGCGCCGATCAGCGACATCAGCTATCAGATTACCGCCGACTCAGCCGCAGTCCGCCGGCACCAGCTTGGCGTAACGATGTCGTTCCGGGTTTCCGGCACGGCGCCTGTTATTCTGGGCCTCCCCGCCTGGTCTCCGGGACACTATGTGCTTGTCTGGTTCGCGCGTCGCGTTTCGCAGTTTTCAGTTCAGTCCAACGGCGACCCGCTCGAGTGGAAGAAGCTCGACTACCAGACGTGGGAGATCAGGCCTCGGGCGGCGGGAACGGTGACCGTGTCCTTCAACTATCTGGCCGACGCCGTGGACCGCGCAGTCGCCTGGACGGCGCCCAACTTCGCGTTCTTCAACGGGACGAATCTCTTTCTCTACCCAGTCGGTCGCGGATTCAATTGGCCTGCGCGCGTCAACGTGCAAACGGAGCCATCGTGGCGTATAGCGACGGGGATGGATCCGGCACCCGGCACAAACAACTTCACAGCCGGCAATTACCACGATCTCACCGACATGCCGTTCTACGTCGGGAGATTCGCGATCGACAGCACTCAGGTTGCGGGCAAGTGGATTCGCCTCGCGTGGTATCCGGCAGCGAGTCTCACCGCCGCAAGAAGGGACCGCACCTTTGCCTGGCTGCAGAAATTCGTTCCGGCGCAAATTGCCGTTTTCGGGGAAGCACCATTCCGGAACTACACGATGTTCCAGCGGTCGGATACGCTGGTGAACGGAGGGGGTCTCGAGCACCAGAGCTCGCAGGTGGATGAAGTTCTGACCTCGCTGCTCGACGCCAACTGGCTGCCCGGTCTTTACTCACATGAGTTCTTTCACGCGTGGAACGTGAAGCGGCTGCGTCCGGCCGACCTGGTTCCCTACAGGTACGATGACGCGCAACCGACGACCTGGCTGTGGGTGAGCGAAGGCGTCACGGATTACTACGGTGCCCTCGCGCTCGCGCGCGGTGGAGTCAACGACAGCTCCGGCTTCTTCAACTTCATCGCCGGCGAAATCGCATCGGTCGCCACCGCTCCGCCGACAGCTGTGAGCGATGCGTCGCTCGGTGCATGGATCAATCCGACCGACGGCAGCAGCGGGCTCTATTACCCGAAAGGCGGACTCATCGGCTTTCTGCTCGATGTCATGATTCGCGACGCGACGAACAACCGCTCGTCGCTCGACCAGGTGATGCGGACGCTGTACAACGACACTTATCGACACGGCCGCGGATTCACGGGTGCCGAGTGGTGGCGTGAAGTGAGCCGCGCTTCAGGCGGAAAATCCTTCACTGAGTTCGCTCGGCGCTACGTCGATGGGCGGGAGCCGCTCCCGGTCGACTCGGTACTTCAGCTCGCGGGCCTTCGAGTCCGGAGCGATACAGTCCGCGAGCCGCGCCTCGGCGTCTCCACTTCGACGGACAGCAACGGCGTATCGATTACCGAACTGTCGCCCACCGGCGCCGCCGCCGCAGCCGGCGCCAAAGCCGGCGACCGGTTCGTCACGATTGGAGATGTGAAGATCTCGAACGACGACTCGTTCGAGGCATTTCGGTCCCACTATGCGGGCACGACGCTGACGACCCTGCCCCTTGTCGTCCGCCGGGCAAATGAGACTATCATGGTTCAGCTCCCGGTAAGGCTTTCCATGCGGGTCCAGACGGTTGTCTCGCCCATCCCCAACGCGCCCGACAAGGCGGTGCGCATACGAGCTGGGATTCTGAAGGGATCAACCTCATAAAAAAGGGATGTCGATTTGGCCAACCCCTGTTCGACCATTTGCGAGGACCCTTTCAAACTCAGTTAGGAGGAACGATGAAATACCTTTGCCTGATTTACGACGACGAGAAGGAGTGGCAGAAATTTCCGAAAGAAGTGCAGGACAAGTACATGAGTGAGTACACGGCTTTCGGCGACAGCATCAAGAAGAGCGGTCAGTTCGTGGGAGCCAACCAGCTCCAGCCCACGCACACCGCCACGATCGTGCGCTCGCGCAACGGCAAGATCTCGACGACCGACGGGCCATACGCCGAAACCAAGGAACAGCTCGGCGGCTACTACCTCATCGAGGCGAAGGACCTGAACGATGCCATTCAGGTGGCGTCGCGGATTCCATCAGCCAGGTCGGGATCGATCGAGGTGCGGCCGGTCGTAGAGCATGCCCAGGCGGAACAGTCGCAGGGACGCAAAACCGCGTGAATGACGATGTTGCGGCGCACGCGCGCGACCGGGTGGACGCGATCTATCGCTCCGAATCGCGCCGTGTGCTCGCGACCCTCATCCGCCTTCTCGGCGATTTCGATCTCGCCGAGGAGGCGATGCACGATGCGTTCGCGACCGCGGTAGAGCAGTGGACCGAGGATGGAGTTCCGGGCAATCCACGGTCGTGGCTGATCTCGACTGGCCGGTTCAAGGCGATCGACCGGCTGAGACGAAGCGCTCGCTTCGAAAATACGGACACCTCAGTGATCGATAGAGTCGAAGCGACGCCACCGCCCGAGCCTTCCGAGGACGACGTCGAAGACGACCGCCTCCGTCTGATTTTCACATGCTGCCACCCGGCGCTGAGCCCGGATGCACAGATAGCGCTCACGCTGCGCGAGGTGTGTGGGCTTACCACCGAAGAAGTCGCCCACGCCTTTATAACGCCGGCGGCGACCCTGGCACAAAGAATCGTCCGCGCCAAATCGAAGATCAGAGACGCGCGAATCCCCTACGAGATTCCGTCGCGGACTGATCTGCCCGAGCGCCTCGACAGCGTGCTCCACGTCGTGTATCTCGTCTTCAACGAAGGATATCTCGCATCCAGTGGCGAGTCGCTGACCCGAGCAGATCTGTCCGGAGAAGCGATCAGGCTGGGCAAACTGCTCGTCGAGCTTCTGCCCGAACCCGAAGCGATCGGACTTCTTGCGCTGATGCTGCTCCACGAGGCGCGCCGCGCGGCGCGCGCGACATCGTCAGGAGAGATGATCCTGCTGGAAGATCAGGATCGCTCGGTGTGGAACAGAGCGCAGATAGATGACGGAGTGGCTCTGGTCGAACGTGCCCTCGCCTCTCGCCGGTTCGGTCCATACACGCTCCAGGCCGCGATCGCCGCTGTTCACGCCGAGGCGCGGGATGCAGGATCCACAGATTGGCGCCAGATCGTAGGGTTGTACGATGTGCTGCTGAGGACGGACCCGTCTCCGGTCATCGAGCTCAATCGGGCTGCTGCGGTCGCAATGAGCGACGGTCCCGAAGCCGGCCTCGCGCTCATCGACGCGATTCTGGTGCGCGGAGACCTCACGGACTACCACCTCGCGCACGCCGCGCGTGGAGACCTTTGCCGGAGGCTCGGGCGCATCGAGGAGGCGATCCGGAGCTACGACAGAGCGCTCGAGCTAGCCACACAGGAGCCGGAGCGGCGCTTTCTCACGCGACGGCTCGACGAGCTGCGGTCTACTTCACCTCGATAATTCGCGTTGTGGCCGCGATGGGGGAGCTACCCACTTCGAGCTTCACCGCGTATTTCCCGTCGGGCACGAGCGACAGATCGAGCAGAACAGATCTCGCCGACAGAACACCGGAAGATCCGTTTTCCTGCCAGCGGATGTTGAGCGGCGACACCTTCGGCGCAATGCGCAGAGCGCGGAACGCGCGCCTGAAGAATCCTTCCTCCATCGGCGTTATCGTCAGCGAAATGGGAAGCGCGCTATCCACTGGAGCCTTTCCGTAGATCTCCCAGAACAATCCCACTTTCTGGTCGCGGCGGAATTTCGTCCCCCCGTGCGCACGTGGAATCGCTTCGGTGAGGTCGGCCGGCAGTGACGGACCGCCATCGACGAACAGAAGATCGGACAGGCTGATTCTGGCGGAGTCGAGCGGTATCTCCGACAGACCGGATCGCCATCTCGCCGCACCAGCGCTGTCCTTTGCCAATAGCTCGACACCAATCAGCTGCTCCTTCCAAGGCGTCGAGACCGTCAGCACGTTGATCGCCGGCGATTCATCTACTTCGGTCTTCGACGGGGGCGTCGATTGGTCTCCCATCGCGACCAGCGCGGCGGCGAACCTCCGTCCAGCGAAGATCGTATCCCCCGTCACGTCGTACGCCGCGACTACGCGCGTCGAGTCTCCGCGCCGAAAGCGCGCTACCTGCGCGTCAAGGCGTACGAATGCACGCGTGTACACCGGCGCGTATTGCTCCCGAGGCGGAAACTGGTAGATGTCGAATACGGAATCGACGATCAGGCCGAGGCTGTCGGGCGGCCTCTGCGTCAGGAAGAAATGATACCCAGGCTCGCGCTCGTGACCTGTTATAGACGGCTCAACTCCCGGATACATGCTCGGTGACGGCTCCTGGGTCCACCTCTCCGCCCAGCCAAAGCGCAAAATCAGCTCGGCAAGGTCACCGCCCCAGCTCGAGCCGTAGGTGTTTACCGCATTCTGCTGGAGCATGGTGTGGAGGACGCGCGAGAAATGCTCAGTGCGCCTCTCGTTTCCCGGCGTCATGAACAATGGATCCGCCACCCACCAGATGCGCGCGTTGACCGTCTCGCGCTCGGAGCATGGCAGCTTCCGGTAAGTTCCCCGGATGTCGTCGTCCAGGAGCGGAGCGAGATTTATCCAGTGGCAATGCAATGGCGTCGGCATTCGTTCGAGTGCTGCTGAAAAGGCACTATCGGCCGCCGCGAAATCGCCGCCGACGTGAAGCGCGAACCCGAGGAGCGCGTCACACCACCATATGCTCGCCCGGCATGAGCGCGCCACACTCGCTGCTGATGTGTCACGACCTTCGACCAGATACCGGATGCGCTGGCCGATGATCCAGTCGTCGCCCGGAAGCGCGGCAGACGCCTTCTCGAGGTCGCGCAGGAGCGCCGAACGCGCGCGAACGATGTTCTTCCCCTCATTCGGAACTACGTAATCCGCAAGTCTGGGATGCCACTCGCAGAACCGGCCGACGATCAGGCAATGGTCCGCGGCGCCGACGTAAAACCTCGGCAACATGCGCCGCCGGCGTCGCTCGAAAGTCGCCTGAAGGTCGTGAGCGTGCTTGGTGATCTCAGCCGAATCGGTCAGAAGCTGCGTGTCTTCCGCTGATGCCTGCACGAGTCGTACTTGTGCGAGAGCCGGCGGCGCCCAAAGCGCCGATCCAAGAATTGCCATCGCGAGCGCCAGGCACGGAGAAACGGCTGGACGTCGCTCGGCGCTCAGATGCGAGCTGTGGTCAGAAGATGCGTGGCATGACATACGACCCCATTCTGTGGCCCACAGTAAATACTTACAGCCGGGACCCTGAAGCCGCCACTGGGCTAATCCCGGCTAGCCCCCTGCTGCGACCTGCTGTCTGGTCATCCAAAGCCGCCACAGGAAAAGCAGATAGAGAACGAGCGCGATGGGGATTCTGATCTCACCGTCGATGAACTCGAATATCCACCGCATCACATCGAACACGATCGAATAGATCGTCAGCCAGAAGGCTGCCTCGAGAAACGGCCGCTTGCGCAGGATAATGGCGATGCAGACGATCGCGAGCGCGAACCCCACGATCTGCTCGATCCACCACAACCGGGTCTGAGCGCGAAGCGCTTCCCGCATCGGCGTGCGCCCGAGCGCATCGATCCAGCCGTAGATCGTGAGCGCTGCGATCAGGGCGGCGATCGTGCTTCTGAAATTGTCGCGCGGGAGCAGCGGACGTTCTGGAGATGTCGAAGTAGTCATGGATGGACTTGTGGTTGGGTGTCGACCCCATGAATCAAGTTCCGTGCGCGAGACGAACTCATCCGTCAAGCGTCAGACGTTCGCTTCTGCGACCAGGCCGTTGAGGCGAAAAGCTCGCCTGTACGCGAGCGGAGTCGTGCGGAGCTCGCGCCGGAAATGGGCGCGCAAGGAGACAGGGGATC
>JBDTND010000087.1:0-8870 GCA_039933915.1 Gemmatimonadales bacterium
AGCACGTCGGAGTAGGCGGCGTTCTTCGTTCCCGTGCTCGCCCATAGCGGACGCTGGACCTTCGCGCCCCGCGCCTCGAGCGAGTTCCAGCGCGCGCCGTGAGTGATATCCACGAAGGAAGCGTAAACAAGTCGGGCATTCGCGATCGCGACACGCCCGCGAAGGGCTGTCAGCGCGCCTCCTTTCGCCGTGATGCGTTTGTCCACCTCGGTATCGACGCGGCTCACGAAAAGCGATGCGGCCGACGCGATGCGTTCGATGGGTTGTCCCGCCGCCACGCGCGCCTCGAGCGCGCGCAGATATGCGTCGGCGACGGCATTATAGTGCTCCAGCGAAAAGAGGAGCGTGACGTTGATGTTGATCCCCTCCCGCAGGCACCGTTCGATCGCGGGCCACCCCTCGCGAGTACCCGGAATCTTGATCATCACGTTCGGACGATCCACCGACTGCCACAGCCGTCGCGCCTCGGCGATCGAGCCCTCCGTGTCCCGCGCCAATTCGGGCGAGACTTCGATCGAGACGAAGCCATCGGCGCCGTCTGTCTCGTCATACACGTCTCGGAAGACGTCCGCCGCTTCCTGCACGTCCCGGATGGCCAGTGACTCGAACATCTCCCTGTCCGTCGCGGACGAGGCCGAAAGCTCGAGGAGCGCATTGTCGTAATCGGCGCTTCCAACTATCGCTTGCTCGAAGATGGTCTGATTGGAGGTCATGCCGCGCAGGCCGTCGGCGACCATCCCCGCGAGCTCGCCGGAGCGGGTCATCCCGCGACGCAGGTAGTCCAGCCACACGCTCTGGCCCAACCGCAGAAGGCCGCGCATCGGCTTCTCCGCCTGTCGGCCTGTCTTCTGCGTTCCTCGTTCCCGCGCAATCGCTTCCGTCATCGTAACTCCTCGTACTTGTGGGTGGCGTTCCTTGCCACGTTGAGGAGTCTACCAATCGGACTACTGTTTGTCTCTGGTACGGTCGTCGCAGACGATGGTACAGGAGCGTCATTGTCGCGCCGCACGCGCGTGGGACGACTTCACGACCAATGGTATGCTTATAGCATCGAGAATACGCCATGCGCCTGCTGAAACTTGAAACCATTCTCGTCGCTACCGATCTCACGGAGACATCGGATGCGGCGGTCGAAACAGCCATGCGGCTGGCCGATGCGGCCGGAGCGAGGCTGCACGTCGCCCATGTCGCGTCAGCCAAGGATGAGCCGATCACGGACGACGGCCATCGGGCCGAATACGAACAGGAGATCAAAAAAACGCTCGAGCGCGCGGGCGTCACGACGCAACCGAAGACCCACCTCATTTCCGGAGATCGACATCGCGCCATTTCATTGCTCGCCGACCAGCTGAAGGCAGATGTTGTCGTGCTCGGGCGGCGCGGCGGAGAGCGGGGGTCGGCTTCGGACCGCCCGGTCGGCAGCACGGCCTACGCATTCATCACACACACCCTCGTTCCTGTCCTGGTCGTCACTCGGCCGCTTTCAATACCGATGCAGAAGGCGCTCGTTGCTATCGACAAGTCGGAGGCAGCACGAGGCTCGTTGCTCGTGGCGCTCTCATGGGCTTCCGCACTTCGAAAGCGGCCTGCGACAGGCGCCGGTGCCGCCCTGACTGCCCTCCACATCGACACTGGCGCCGATCCCGCTAGCGGTTCGGCACGTTTGCGGCGATCAGTTGACCACGATGTCGACGTTCTCCAGCGCAATGCCGCTGGCTGGGCCGGCGTCACAGTGGAGGGACTCACCGTTACGAATCCAGACCCGGTCACGGCAATTTCACAAAACGCAGTCGATTCGCACGCCGAGCTGGTGATCCTCGGGACGCGGGCATCCCGCGAGCACGGCGAAACGATTTGGGGTTCAGTCTCCGCCGCCGTGACGCGCCGTTTGTCGACGCCAGTTCTACTCGTCCCTCCTGCGATCTGGCGAAACCACGCGCGTGACATCGACTACCTCTGACGTGCACGCGACCCCCGTCGCAAGCGCGCGGACTTGCTGCTGCTGCGCGACTTTGTCCAACGGCATCAAGGCCTGAATCATCGCTTTCGTCACCGTGCCCGTGACCCAACGGCTCGGCCGCCTTCGATCGCGACCTCCGCGCACAGGCTTGCGCGATCCCGACCGACGGTCGCGACCGCAACTGTTTTACCGGCGGCGAGGAAGGTCACGGTCGCATCGTGCGCGGCGAGATCTCCAGCGATCGCGATCTCGTCCCATCGCTCGGCATGCCCCACGTAGCGGACTGTCATGTCGTAGTGAGCGCTCCAGAAGAACGGCACCGTGTCGAAACGCTGCCGAAGCGACTCCTCCGGCCCTGCCAGCATGTTGTGCGCGGCGACCTGGCCCTGTCGTTGCGCGACGACCCAATGCTCGACGCGGATGCGCTCTCCGGTGTGCGGATCCGGCCACCGGGCGATATCGCCTGCCGCGAAGATCCCCGACGCGCTCGTCTCGAGGTATTCGTTCACGGCCACGCCTCGGTCGATGCTTAACCCCGCGCGTTCTGCGATTGCGATGTTTGGCCGAACACCGATGCCGATGACGACGAGATCCGCCGGGAGTACCGCTCCGCTCCCGAGTGTGACCGTGCCCTCGCCGATCGCTGTTGCGGTCTCACCCAGATGGAATACCACACCGTGTGACTCGTGCAGCCCCCGAATCAGGTCTCCGAGCTCGGGACCGAGTACTCGCGCGAGCGGGCGGGCGTCGCGACCGACGACATGTACGTCCAACCCGCGCTGGCGCAGAGACGCCGCCACCTCGAGCCCGATGAAGCTCGCGCCTATCACGACGGCGTGGTTCGCGTGTTTCGTCGCCGCGATGATCGCGCGAGAGTCCGCCAATGAGCGGAGATAGTACACGTGCGCGCGCTCCGCGCCCGGCACGTCGAGCTGCACGGGATCTGCCCCCGTCGCAATGAGGAGGCGGTCGAAGTCCTGTGCGGGCCCGTGATCGAGAGCGACGCGTCGGGTTGCGGTATCGATCGCAGCAACCCGCACACCCGAGAGAAGTGTGATCTCGTGCTCGCGGTAGAACGCCCGTGGGCGGAGCGGAATCCACTCCTCCTGCGCGGCACCAGCCAGATAGTCCTTCGAGAGGTTGGGACGATCGTACGGTACGTCCGGCTCCGCGCCAATCATGGTGAGAGGTCCGTTGTAGCCGGAGCGGCGCAGCATCTCGGCTGCCGAGTTGCCGGCCGCGCCAGCCCCGACGATGACGATGGAGGCAGGCGGCTTGCCGGCAGCCACATGCCCCGGGTGCGGCGTCGCCCCATCCGGCACGTCGTGCTTGCGGGTGACGTAAACCATTCCGTCGCGCCGCTCCGCTTCCCAGTGCGCAATAGGGCTCAGCGCCGGCGCGCGGAGCGCTTCGCCGGTGCGAAGACTGAAACAGGCGTGGTGCCACGGGCATCGCACCGTGTCGCCGACGATGATTCCTTTGCTGAGCGGCGCACCGTAATGCGTGCACGCTGCACCCGTGGCGAAATACTCGTCGCCACTGTGCACCAACAGAACCGCGTCTGCGCCCACGTGCCCGGCCAGCATGGCACCATCGGACAGTGAGTCGACCGGCACGCCTTGCGCAAGGTCGGGACCATCGCGTGGTGCACGATCATCGCTCATCGTCGCCTACCTCGTTCGGGTGTGTACCGTCGTTTGGTCGGATTGATCGCCGCGTGCGGCGTCCGAGCCGTTGATCGCGGCATCCGTTTCTGACCACCGCTTGCCCGACTGCTGCCCTGACACCACGGCGATCCAGGGCGCTTCGGATCACGCCACAGCGTTCGTGAAACCTTGCACGTCCATCGCGGCACGCGATCGCCGGGACGCGATCGCTGGGACGATTGCCCCCGGACACTGCGCGGCCGCCTGTTCGCTCACGTTTGGTAGTCTATCGGTAGCGCGCCATCGCGTCGCCGGTACGCGCGTTGTGATACCAGGTACAGAAGCTTCATTGTCAGCCTCGCTGGCGCGCGCATATCCATGCTTGTGCAGCATTCCGCGCACGACCAGATGACGGTCTCAAGGAGATTCTGATCATGAAACGCCTCGCACTGTCTGCGGTACTCGGTGCCGTATTGATGTTCGCAGCTTCGGACTGCGCCTCCGCGCAGAACACCGCCCCACCGGGCGGCGCGTACCAGAAGGTGAGCGCGTTGGTCGCGCTTCCAGACTACCTCCCGGGACTCGGCACCCTGTACGTCGATCCCTCAACGCTGCCCGCCGGGCCATTCCTCGCGTACGATCATGCGGGCGCCCTCGTGAGCTCGATCTACATGATCCCGCTCAAGGACATGAATGCCAAGAAAGCCTTCACGGGCCTGAAGGCGGCGCATGCGAACGTCGATCACGTCGACATTGTCTACAACGCGGGCCACCCCGGCGTTGCGGAGCCGCACTACCACATGATCGTCTGGTACGTCTCGCCGGCCCGCGCGGCGCTGCTGAGCAAGTGATGGGGTCGTCGCGTCGCGATTTCATGAGAGCTGGCGGGCTGCTGCTCACCGGCGTTGGATTCGCACCCACTCGTCAGGCGCTCGCCTCCTCGCTCTCCGAGGGAGTGGAGCGCCTGACGGGCGCGATCGAGATCATCCAGATGCGCAGCGACGCCCTCGGCTCGCGCGTCTGGTTCGATCCGATCGGACTCTTCGTAAAAGCCGGGACGACGATCCGATGGACGGTGCGCGAAAACGTGCACACGACCACCGCGTACCATCCGCGCAACGATCATCGACCGCTTCGCATCCCCACGACCGCGGTGCCGTGGGACTCCGGCGTTCTGGTGAATCCCGGCAGCGTGTTCGAGGTCACTCTCACGGTCGCCGGGGTCTACGACTATTGCTGCGCGCCACACGAAGCTGCGGGAATGGTGGGTCGGATCGTCGTAGGCAAAGCGCTCGGACCGGGCGCCGAACCGTTCGACTACTGGGTAGGCGCTGCTGGCACAGCGGACTGGCGACACGTGCCGGCTGACGCACGCGCAGCCTTCCCGAGCGTGCAGAGCATCATCGCCCGGCGTCGCGTACACGTGGCCGCATGATGTGGTCCTGGGTTTCTGAACGGTGTCGTGGAGTCGACACGCGGGCTTCGTCGCCGAGCCGGCCAAACGGTTCGGCGTCTATTACCGCCGGATCACCACCGCCCCGACTTCCCCAGCGCGGGACGCCGGCGAATCGGGACAGGGGTGCTCCACATCGAGACGGCAACGGCCGCGGACGTGACATCAGCGTCGTTAGGCCGTATCGACAATCGGCACCACGTCAAACGTCAACACTGTAGCACCGTCGGACCTGACCGAGATGCCTCGACCAGCAGATGCGGAGGCACCTTTCGCAGTGACCGTCGAGTAAGAGCCATCGCAACGAGCGACTCTTACGTCGACTCTCCGCCAACGTCCTCCACCGCGAGTACATCGCCCAGGAAGTGCCGTCGCACGGCGTCGTTGGCAACCAGCTCCGCGGGCGTCCCCTCGGCGAGGACACGGCCGTTGAACAGGACGACGGCCCGGTCGCAGAGCGTCAAGGTTGCGCGCACGTTGTGATCGGTGATCAGGATGCCGGCGCCGGTAGCGCGGAGCCGGAGCAGAATCGAGCGCAGCGATTCGATCGTGAGCGGATCGATGCCGGCGAAAGGCTCGTCGAAGAGGAGGAAGTGCGGCTCGATGGCGAGGCTCCGGGCGACTTCGAGCCGACGCTGTTCCCCCCCGGAGAGTCGCGCCGCCTTGGTTTTCGCGACGTGCGAAAGTCCGAACGACTCGAGCAGGCTGACGGTACGAGCTCGCATTTCCCGTTTCGGCATTCCACGCGCCTCGAGAATTGCCGCGATGTTGTCCTCCGCACTTAACTTCGTGAAGACGGAACGATTCTGCGGGAGGTAGGCGAGGCCAAGCCGCGCGCGTTTGTGGAGCGGCAGATGCGTAATCTCCACTCCGTCGATGAAGACGTGGCCGCTCGTCGGCCGAAGCATGCCGACCATCATCGAGAGTGTGACGGTCTTGCCCGCGCCGTTTGGGCCGAGCAGACCGACGATCTCCCCAGGCCGTACGATCAGGTCGATCCCGTCCACGATCCAGCGGTTGGCATGTCTCCATCGCAGTGCTCGCGCTACCAATGCGCCGTCGCGCCGGACGGAAGTGGGCATGTGCGAAGTCGCCGTCAGCGCGCCCACGGCGCTGTGTGGATCATGTCGAGGAGGACCGGTGCTCGTCGGTGCGACGCGATGCACGTACATGCGAAGGCAATATAGGGTCGCAACATCATCGTCTTCCCCACGTGCGAAGGCGGTGCCATGCGGGGGGGAGCTTCGTCACCTTCAACGCTCGCCGCGCGTCAACGGCACCGCTGTCCGGAGAAGCCGGTCGTCTACAGGGGGATTCCCCGAAAGGATGCGGAAATTCACCGACGGCCGCACGCCGGTACTCCCCACAACATCAAGATGCGGTCGGAGCGCTCGCGTGAGCGGCTTCGCTCCGCGTGCAACAGTCACCGAGCGCAATCCATCACGGACCGGCGGTGGCACGATCTACCACTGCGAGGCGCGACATGCTACGACTACGCGAGATCATGAGCACCGACATCGTCTCGGTCGGACCCGAGACAACCATTCGCGAGGCGATGGAGCTCTTCGCCCACCGGCACATCAGCGGCGCCCCGGTGGTGACTGGGAGCACCCTCGTGGGCGTGGTCACGAGCACGGACTTGATGGCTTTTGCGGCGTCGCTCCCGGGCGTTCCGACGGAGCGCGATACGCGGGATCATCTTGACGACGAGGACGAAGCGCCGGTGGACGATGAGTCCGGCCAGGTCGCCGAGATGGGGAGCGACTTTTTGTCGGAGATGTGGGATGATGCCGGGGCGGAAGTCACCGAACGCATGGCGCAACGCGCTTCTCCGGAGTGGAACGTGCTCGAGGAGCACGCCGTGAGCGAAGCGATGACTCGATCACCGCTCTGCACACTTGGGCCGGACGACAGCGCAGAGTCGGCGGCCGCGCTCATGGAAGCGCGGGAGATCCACCGCATTCTGGTGACCGAGAACGGGGCGCTGGTCGGCACGGTGAGTACGCTCGATATCGCGAAGGCGGCCGCGCATCATCGCTTCACGGTCCGACAGTACGTGTTCAATAGCGCCAGCAGGTGGGATCGACAATAGAGAGGCACGGCGCGTCGTAGCACAACGCGAGCGACGTGGGAGTGGACCGACGCGAGCGGCGAGCCCGCTCCGCACGGGGCGTCACGACTTGTCTGCACCCGATCGCCGAGTGTAGCGTGCTCGCAGAGGTGCGGCACGGCACTCTTGCGACAGGTGACGATGGGCGGCGGATTCGAGAATCGCTCACGGTTGAGCTCGGGGTCCCGGGCGCAGCGCCGACTGCACTCGCGCGCGCGGCGCTTCGCCGTACTCTGCGTGCTGCTTCTCTCGCCCGTCGCGTGTCTCCATGGCAAGAGCTATCGCGCTCGCCACGAACGCTCGCACGCGCTCGACGGCGTGAAGATCCACGCCGAGGCGCGGCTGACGGGGCCGGCGAACGACTCGCTTGTCGTCCGCATCCTGGCGACCAATTCTTCTGACGAACGTCGCTACTTCACCATCGGGGGCGGCTGCGCTTCGGCCGGGGCGAACGTGATCGTCCGCGTCACGCAGGGGAGTCGCCAAGGGGACTCAGGCGCGTGGCGCGACGTGCTTCGAGCGGCAGCGGTGGCGCGTCGGCCGCCGCTGCCGCGCGTCGAAGGACTGGTGATGGAAGATGTGTGCACGGCCAGCGCCATCGTCGCGTGGATTCCGCTCCACGACTCGGCGACGCTCTCGTCGGTGACGTATCCCGGCCGTGTCATTCTCGGAGATTCGCTACCGTCCGGGCGCTACGGCATCCGAGCCCGCATGCGCGGCGAGGCCTGGCCAGCTGGGGAAAAACCCGCGGGATCCGTCATCTTTCCGTCGAGCATGTCGCTCTCACTGCCAAAACCATGACCCGTCTCTATCTCGTCCGCCACGGCGCCACCCCGCTCTCCACCGAGGACCGCTTCTCGGGCGCCGATGGCGTCGATCTCTCCGAGGCGGGGCGCTTCCAGTGCGCTCAGCTCGGCACTCGACTCGCCGGTGACGGGATCACCGCGGTCTACGCGTCGAATTACTCGCGGGCGATCGAGTCAGCGCGCATTATCTGCAAGTCGTTAGGGTCGGTGCCGGCGATCGACGAGGGGCTGCGCGAGATCTCCCACGGACATTGGGAGGGAATGGCGCGGCGTGACGTCGAGACGCGCTTCCCGGACGAATACGCGTCGTGGGAGGAGGATCCATTCACCTTCGCCCCCGAGGGGGGCGAGTCGGGAGTCAGCGTGCTGGCGCGCGCCCTTCCGGTGATCCGGACCATCGTGAAGAAGCACGAGGATGAGCGCGTCCTCGTCGTCTCGCACAAGGCCACCATTCGCATCATCCTCAGCTCGCTGCTCGGCTTTGATGTGCGCGGCTACCGCGATCGGCTCGATCAGGCCCCCGCTTGCCTCAACGTCCTCGACTTCAAGGATCCGGTGCGGGTACGGCTGATGCTCTTCAACGACGTCTCACACTATGCCGACCGTGCGCGCGCGTCGGCGAGCAACCTGTCGCGCTGGTGGGATCCGCCGCCGACCGCGTCGTAAGGTGGGGGACGTAGCGCATGGGACGAAGCGGAGCGCCCGGCGTAGCCCTCGATTCGCGTCCGCCTGGCGGCATTTCCTCGGCATTTCCTCGGCATTTCCTCGGCACTGACGCGCGGCGCGCGTAACGTTACTGGTCTCGCGCACGGCCGACGACTGCTCGCCGGGAGACGCGCACAGGTGGCGCGCATTGCACGGCCTCACGCCGCCGACCAATCCGTCCCGGCGCGCC
>JBDTND010000088.1:0-8789 GCA_039933915.1 Gemmatimonadales bacterium
GTGTAGGAAAGTTTTCGGGGCGCAACGACATCCACAATACTGAAGCAGGGAGCTCCATGCTTGGCAGCTATCTAGCTTGGAGCCTTCATATTGGCGTGAAGAAAGCGACAATGCGTGCATCGCGTCGCTTTCGAGCGCCATTAGAAGAGCTCCCAGCTTAGAAGCTGTAAAGCCTAGAGCTCCCTGCTTCGGTATTGTGGATGCCGCCCACCCTCATTTGGGCAGGAATTCACGCACTGTATCAATCGTATCCGCTGCCCCAGCCGTCTTGTCAGGGCGGTACCCCTTCACGCGTGCGAACCTCAGCGCCACTCCGCCGGGATACTGTGAGCTGGTCTGGACTTCGTTGAAGGCGACCTCGACTACGAGCTCCGGCCGCACGTAGACGACATGACCCTCTCGGCGCACTTCGCGCGCGAGAAACTCCTTCGTCTGCCACTCGAGCATCTCGTCGGTCATTCCCTTGAACGTCTTGCCCAGCATGACGAAGCCGCCAGTCGCCGGATCGCGCGCGCCCATGTGAATATTGCTCAGCCAACCTTTGCGTCTGCCCGAGCCCCACTCGACGGCGAGCACGACGAGGTCCAGCGTGCGCGCCTCCTTCACCTTGAGCCAGGCAGAGCCGCGCCTGCCCGCGGCGTAAGGCGCGGAGAGCGTCTTCACCATGACGCCCTCATGTCCGCGCGCCAATGCTTCCGCCTGGAAACGCTGCGCCTCTTCGAGATTCGCCGTGACCGTCCGCGGCACTCGCAGCGCGGCCGGGGCAATCGTATCGAGCCGCGCCAGTCGCGTGGAAAGAGGCTCGTCCATGATGGTCTCGCCGTCGTGCAACAGCACATCGAAAAAGAACGCCGAGAGCGGCAGCTCTTCGCGCAGCTGTGCGACGTCGAGACGGCGTCCGAACCGGCGCATCGTGAGCTGAAAAGAGCGCGGCCTGCCATCGGGAGCAAGCGCGATGACCTCGCCATCGAGGATCAGCTCGCGCGCGGGCAACGCCCTCACCGCGTCGACGACTTCGGGCACGGCCGCTGTGACATCGTTGAGATTGCGAGTATACACAGCGACTCGATCCCCCTCGCGGTGCACCTGAATGCGCGCTCCGTCGAGCTTCCATTCCATGACAACCGGAACGCCTTCGGTCAGGGCGTCCACGACCGTCGGTGCGGAATCGGCGAGCATCGGCTGCACGGGACGGAACAGCTCGAGCTGATATTGTGAGAGCGCCGTCGCGCGATCGCCGCCGAGTACGGCGCGGGCGACGCCTCCGAGATCTCCGGCCATCATTGCCGCTCGTCGCACTTTATCCGCCGGGAGGCCGGCGGCTTTGGCGACTGCCTCGAGCAGCACGCCTTCGAGCGCACCCTGGCGCACTTCGCCGACGATGAGGCCCGCCAGGAATTGCTGCTCGGCATCCGTCGCGCGCGAGAACAGGTCGCCGAGAACGCGCGCGCGTTCGCTTGCTGAATTCTTGCCTCGGACCGACATCAATCGATCGAAAACAGCGTCGACGTCGCCGAGCTCGAGCGTGGCCGTATCCGCCGGCTCGCGCTCGCGCGCGGTGGAGACGGTCGCCCAGCCGACGCCGAGTTTGCCCTGACGCGGCCAGCCTGTCAGAAATCCGATTGCGACCGGGACATCATCCGGCGGGACTCGCGACAGCAGGCCCGCGAGCTTGGAAATCTTTTCCAATCGACCGGAGGTTGCCGCGACAGCCGCTGAAGTTTGAACCAGCTCTTCGAGCTTCATGCCTGAATTCTATTCGGAGGCCCAAGGTACTGGATTGGGCTGAGCGGATCCAAGCCAAGGCGCCCGAACGAGGAGTCTTAGTCCTCGGCCCTCACGTACCTCTGGACGATCGCCCGAAGATTCGCCGAGTGAAACGGCTTCTCGATGTGCTCCCTCGGCGTCTCCGAGAGAAACATCCGCGCTTTCTCGGTGAACGCCCCACCCGTCACGAAGATCATCTTCTTGGCATACTCCGGAGCGACGCGTGAAAGTTCGCGGTAGAGATCCATCCCCGTCATGACCGGCATCATGAGGTCGCACAGGATCAGATCGAACTTCTCGCCCGACACACATCGCGCAAGAGCCTCCCCGGCGTCAACCGTTGCGACGACTTCGTTGTCCGTCGCCAGGATGCGGGTGAGGATGCGGATCACCATCACCTCGTCATCCACCAGGAGGATTCGTCCGCGACGGCCAGCCACCAGGGGCTTGGGGGTTGCGGTAACAACCTCCACTGCTTCCTTGCGGGCCGGCGGGAGCGATACGCAAAAAGTAGTTCCCACTCCCATTTTGCTGTCGAGCGTCAGCTGGCCGCCGAGGTCTGTTACGATTCGGTGGCAGATAGCTAGACCAAGACCGGTGCCCTCTCCTATCGCCTTCGTCGTGAAGAACGCATCGAAGACACGATTGCCGATTTCGGGCGGGATTCCAGGACCGGTATCACTCACCTCGATCAGGACGCGCTCGTCCTGAACTCTCGTGGTAACGCGTATCTCGTTGGTTTCCGCTGCCCCTTCAGGCATCGCCTGGGCGGCATTGACGATCAGATTGAGAAAAACCTGTCCCAGCCGCGCCTCGTTCGCCTCTACATCCGGGATGCGGCCGTAATTCTTGACGAGACGCGCGCGATGCCGAATCTCGTTCCACGCCATCCGGAGCGACGACTCCATGATCGCCCTTACGTTCACAGGGCCCCCCGCTTCTTCACTCGGGGATCGAGAGAACATTTTGAGATCGCGCACGATGAATCGCACGCGGTCAGCCGCTTCCCGGGCATCGTCGAGCGGCGGCTTGATCTCGTCCCGAATCCACGCATCGCGGCTCACGCGGTCCATCGATACCCGTTCGCCGGTTAGCTGCGCGAGGCTCTCCGCGATGTAGTCGAGATTCGCCATGAGCGCCGCCAGTGGGTTGTTGATCTCGTGCGCTACGCCCGCTGCCAGAGTACCAACCGAAGCCATTCTGTCGCTGACCATCAGCTGGGATTGCAGCTTTCTTCGCTCAGTCACATCGCGCACCACGCCCATGCTGCCCGTGTGCCGCCCATTCACGTCGACAATCGGAGTGCCGGCGATGTGAACCATTATCTCGCTTCCGTCCTGGTGGCGAAGCGTGCTATCGCTGGCATCCCGCAACCCGTCCGCGCGTTGCTTCAACATCTCGATGCCCATCCCCTGTGCAGCGGCCGTCATAAAGGTAAGCCAGCTTTTCCCGATCATCTCGCTCGCCTTGTACCCTAGCATTTCGGCAAGCCGTCCGTTCACGAACAGGATCAAGCCATCAGGATCGACCGTGATGATTCCATCGGTCGTGGTCTCGACTATCTGACGGTACTGCGCTTCGCTTCTGAAAAGCGCTTCTTCAGACGCCTCCTGCTCGGTGCGATCGGTGATCATCGCGAGCGTGCCGAGAAATTTCCCGCCGGAGTCGAATTTTGGAGCAGACGAAACCCGGACAGATAACGTAGAGCCATCCTTCCTCAACAGAATGGAGCGAACGCGCTGCGACAGACCTTGGCGATTTTTCTCGATTGACCTCGCTGTTTTCGCCTTGTCTCCGACCAAAGCCGCGAGCGGCATGCCGATCAGCTCCTGTACGGTGTATCCGAGCATGCGAGCCATTTGCCCATTCACGAACGTGGTGCAGGAGTTCTCGTCGATGGTCCAGATTCCTTCATTCGCAGTCTCGACAATGCGCCGGTAACGCTCCTCACTCGTGCGCAGCGCATCCTGGGCCTTCGAGAGCAATACAGGAGTGTTGCTTTTCGAGTCCACCACGGCATCGATCTGCCCCGACAACAGAGCCTCGATGATGGCCTCCGCCTCCGCCAATCGCTGAGCGACGTTTCCGTTGCGTGCCGCTTTTCCTGGCGTCACTTGCTACTCAATGCGAGCAACAGCTGATCCGCATCGTTCAGGCTTCCAATGACCCTTCGCGCCGGCAACGGCGACAGCCTGATTAGAGTCGGCGTCACGATGATCGCGTCAGCCAGAGCTCGCAGCGGCTCCTCCATCAGATCCACGATTTCAAGCACATAGTCGGCGGGGAAGTGTTCGTTGCAGACCGCCTTTGCGTTGGCAATGGCGCGAAGCGAGTTCGGAGCTTGCCCCGCTATATAGAGCCGTAGCCTCAGTTCCGCTTTTTCCCGACGGGCCTTGGCCACCCTAAACGATCCCGCCGTTGACCCTTGCGCCGTTGGCCGTGGCGCCGTTGCCATTGGGTTTTGCGCCACCCCCGTTTTCTTTGGCGCCGTTACTCTTCCCGTTTTTCCGTTTGGCGACCACGCCGATTTCTTCGTCTGCGTGCCGCAATTTGCGCATTGTCGCCCTGTCGGTTTTCACAAGCGCCGAGGCTGATCCCGTTGCGTCAGCCAACACTGCGATCTCTGCGCTGCGTGCCTCCATCTCGGTCTTGACCACCTGGAGTCGCGCGGCAGCCTCCGCCTGCGACAGCTCGAGCTGCAACCGCTTGAGAACCGCAGCAACCTTGGTACGCTTGCTCCCCGCCTGCTGTTCCTGCTCCCACTCCCAGCGCGCGACGCCCATGAGCACTTTCCCCTGGGCGACGAAGACATCCGTGAGTGATACGCCGTCGTTTGAGAGTGTAAGCTCCCGCACCTGATTCGAGTGTCCCGTGCCGCGCGATTTCACGATCGTCAGCGCCCGATTACGCTCGCCATCCTGCACGACGTATGAGACGTGGATCCACGTATCCGCGATAGTCGAGATGCCGGTGGCTGTCGCCTCATCGGTGCTGAGACCATCCATCAACGAGGTATTCACGACGGTGATCCCCTCGCCTTTGAGAAAGTCGAGGAATTGCTGAGCCGCATCGGCTGACGCGAGGTGAGTGAGCTTCGTCGAGAGCGCCGAGAGCGGATCGATCACCAGAGAAGTCGGATTGTGCTCGCGAATCTTCATGCGCAGAGCGCCGAATTGATCTTCCACGTTGGGTCCGCGCGTGCGTGTGGAGTACATCTTCAGCAGGCCGGTCTTCAGATGAGGAGCGAGTTTGATGTTCACCGATTTGAGATTGCGAACGATCTGATTCGCTCCTTCATCGAAGCTCACGTACAGGACGCGCTCGCCGCGCTCGCACGCGGCGGCGGCGAAGAGTCCTGCCAGCGTCGACTTGGCAGTGCCCGGCGCGCCGGAGATAAGCACGTTGCTCCCCTGGTGATATCCTCCGCGCAACATGTGGTCGAGCCGGGGCAATCCCGACGAGATCCGTTCATCGGTGACTTTGTAATTGAGCTCAGTTGGACCACGATTGGTCAGCTCCATCCCAGCTGTCGTCAGCGTGATGGGGAACTCGTCGCCCGCGAAGCCCGAGCCGCGGTATTTCATGACGCGAAGAGTCCGGTATGACGATCCGTCCACCACGAATTGGCGGAGCACGACCACGCAATCGACCATGAACTGCAGGAAATTGTAGCGATGGTCCGAGTCATTTCCGCTGACCTTCTGCGTGATGATGCCGGTCAGTCCCGTTCGCGAAAGCCAGTCGCGGATGCGATAAACTTCCCGGCGCTCGGCAACGTCGTCGTCGAGGAGGCCGAGCAGCACGTCGATGCCGTCGAACACAATACGGGTGGCGTTGATCTCTTTCGCCTTGGCCTCGAGGAGATTGAGCATCCCGATCAGATCGAATTCGCCGGCTTTGACGACTTCCGGATCGAGCCGGGCATCAAGAAAAAAGAGTTTTCTTCTTTCGAGAGCCGGCAGATCCCATCCGAAGGTGGCCGCGTTTGCGATGATCTGCTTCGTACTCTCCTCGAATGCCACAAAAATTCCAGCCTCCTTCTTCTGACGCGTTCCGTTGACGAGCGTCTGAAGCGCGAACACGGTTTTTCCACTGCCCGGGCCGCCCATGACGAGAGTCGTTCTGGCGTTCGGCAAACCACCGTCGGTGATTTCATCGAATCCCTGAATGCCGGTGAGAATTTTCGTCACCGTAGGGTATGGAGATGGGATCTTCATTGAGTGTCCTTCTCAGGGTGTCCAGATGAGTTCAGCGCTGCCGAAGTGGCGCTGTTTTGGAGTACGCAGCCAAAGTCTGCGTGTGGGCGATCTCGGCTACTGATTCGCCGGAAGTGGGCTGCGTCCATACGACCCTCGGTGTAGACCGGGCGTCGCCAGAAGCGCCAATGCTGTCCTAAAGAGTTACGACAGCTATACGCGGGCTGGTGGGTACTTCCCGCGCGAACTTGTTCGGCCTATCTAACGCATTAAGCAGACCGGGATTCAGGGTTCCTGCGACGCGTGTCCGGGAAATGACCGTTATGCTCGTGAGTAATTGGGGCCGCTTATCCTCTCTGAGTACCAGCTCTTCCGGTTTCGTTACTGAGTTCCATACGAGGCCACAACGCCAACGCGCCTGCACGATCTGATCGGGCAGGCGCGTCGTGGTTACATCGTTGTCACAATCGAGCTAGTGGTTGTGCTTCGCTCCCATCGCTATCGTGTAAGGCGACCCCGGAGTGCATTTCAGCGCCGCATTTGTGGATGTGAACATCCCCCGCGGATTGTTCTTCCAAAGCCACACGTGCAGGTCGTAGTGGCGAAGGGTCGCCGGCATGATCGGCTCATGTCCATCCATGGGGCCGGCAAGCGTCTGACCGAAGATCGCCGGCACAACGCCCCCAGCTGCGGCCACGGGGACGAACCACTCCGCGCCGGCGAGAACGAGCTTGTTGCCGACCGGCTCATAAATGAGCACCTGCGGCTTGGTCGGATCGAGCTTCGGCCCGATGTTCGCCGGGTTCAGAAAGTGAATACCCATTGCACCGGGCGGATATGTGACGGGTCCGTCCGTGGCCCCGGTCGGGAAATCAATGCAGCCGAGCGTCGAGAAGTATCCATCCTTGATTGCGGCAAATGGGTCGCTGTATTTGGCGAGCGCCGTTCGCGCTATCTCGAGATCCGGAGACATCCCGGCGGGCGAAACCGCTGATTTCTCCTGGCTTTGGGATGTACCCGGCGTCAGCACAAGCGAAGTTGTCAGAGCGAGTAGCATGCAGGCCAGATAGCACCTGTTGGGCGGGCGAAAGTGCACGTTGTCTCCTGATAGATAGTAGGCGGGGGTACACGATGCTGACTTGTCGAACGCCCGTCAATGCCGGACCTCAGTATTTGTCAGTCCTTCTGTCGCGCCTACCTGTATCCGGCAATCGGCCTTAGGTCCGCCCAGTGAATGGGAGCCCTCATCCTCTTGGTGGGGCGCGCCGGGGCCGTGGCTTCCATTGGAACGAAGCGAGAGGTATTCGGTTGCGATCGTCGAAACGGACTCCTTCGGCCTCGATCAGCCGCCTTTGCCGATCGCCCGGAGTGCTGATTGCCCCCTTGGCATTTACGACTCGTTGCCACGGAACCGATGAACCCGCGGGCAACGCGTGGAGGGCGTAACCGACGAGCCGCGCCTGCCCAGGCAAGCCGGCAATCCGTGCCACCTGTCCATAGGTAGCCACCCGGCCGCGCGGAATCCGTGATACGACTTTACGGATACGGACATGCAGAGTCTCTGGCGCCATGGTTCTCATAGTGCACAAAAAACCCGACCCCGGCCACGCAAGCCTCTGTGTTTCGTGGCGCGGGGTCTTCTGCCCGAAGCCGCCGGCCGCTCCGCCCAAAGCCCCCAGCCGGTAGTCGTAAGTTGTAGTTTTTCTCCGGAACTCTCCCTCAAAACCGGAGACGATCAGAATGCCCCTACGCCAGCGCATCCCCTCGATCGACGTAGCGCGCGGCGCCGCGATGATCCTGATGGCCATCGATCACGTGCGCGTCTTCGCCGGCGTCCCGCCGGGCGGGCCGAGGCCCGGAGTGTTTTTCACTCGCTGGATCACGAACTTCGTGGCGCCGGCATTCGCCTTTCTGTCCGGCACCTCAGCGTATCTCCTCGGCCAGAAACTCGGCGACCGCCGCGCGCTGTCGAAATACCTCGTCACTCGCGGGCTGATACTCGTCGTGCTCGAGCTCACGGTCATTCGCGTCGCCTGGACGTTCAACCTCGACTTCGGCCACTACCTTCTCGCCGGAGTCATCTGGATGCTCGGCTGGTGCATGGTGCTGCTCGCCGCACTAGTCTGGTTGCCCGTGATGGGCGTTGCCGCCTTTGGAGTCGGAGTGATCTTCCTCCACAACCTGATGGATTTTCTGTCACCGGCGGCGACCGAGGCGTTCGCGCGAAGCTCCTTCGCATGGCTCTGGCAGATTCTCTACTTCGGCGGCCCGCTCGTACTCGGAGAGAAAGGGCCGACGCTCGCGGTTCTCTATTCGATTTTCCCGTGGGTCGGCGTGATGGCCGCGGGCTACGCTTTTGGCGCGGTGATCACGCTCGAGCCCAAACGTCGCGACAGGATCTGCATCACGATCGGTGCGTCAGCGATCGTCCTCTTTCTTCTGCTCCGCACGATCGACGCGTACGGCGATCCCCGGCATTGGAGAGAAGGGCCACCCGGGATCCCGACGCTGTTCCGGTTCATCAACACGACCAAGTATCCTGCGTCGCTCGATTTTCTGCTGATGACGCTCGGTCCGACGATCCTGCTTCTGCCGCTTGCGGAGCGCGCTCGCGGGAAGATCGGCGAGATCGTCGCGACCTTCGGCCGAGTGCCGATGTTCTATTACCTGATGCACATTCCGACGATCCACATCGCGGCGGTGTTCATCGCGCTCGCGCGGGAGGGAAAGATCAATCCGTGGCTCTTCGCGAATCACCCGATGATGGCGCCCCCTCCGCCCGATGGCTACACGTGGCCGCTCTGGCTTCTCTATCTCGTGTTCATC
>JBDTND010000089.1:0-8770 GCA_039933915.1 Gemmatimonadales bacterium
GGCTGCGCTGTTGTCATCTCCCACGACCGGTGGTTTCTGGACCGTATCGCGACGCACATCCTGGCGTTCGAGGGGAACTCGGAGACGGTTTGGTTCGAAGGGTCTTACCGTGACTATGCCGAGGACTTCAAGAAGCGAAAGGGAGCTGATGCGGATAGGCCGCATCGAATTGCCTACAGAAAACTCGTTCGGGGATAGCATCTGAAGTAAATTCGAGTCCCATGTTGCTTCACGCACTGCTCTTGATCGCCATGCAGGACTCGACTGCCACCTATGACGGGCGGGCGAATCGCATCCATGTAGCTGTGCCGCGTATGGATGCCTCTGTCACAGTAGACGGCAACCTCGACGAGCCGGTCTGGCGCCAAGCCGCCCGGCTCACCGGTTTCTCCCAGTACCAGCCGGTCGACGGACGTGCCGCCGATGAGCCCACCGAAGTACTCGTCTGGTACTCGCCGGACGCGATAAACTTCGGAATTCGCGCGCGTGAGATACACGGCAACGTCGTGCGCGCCACGCACGCCAACCGCGACAACATCGACAGCGAAGATCAGATCCAGATCCTGATCGACACGGACAACTCCCGACAGATCGCGTTTCTGTTCGGCGTGAATCCATACGGCGTTCAACAGGATGGAACGAGGAGCGCGCAGTTTGCCGGGGGCGCGGGCGGACCGTCGGCTTCTGGCGGCGGATTCCGCAACGTCAATCCGCTCGAGGGGAGCGTCGATCTCAATCCCGATTATTTATTCGAATCAAAAGGACGTCTCGTCGAAGGCGGCTACGAAGTCGAAGTACGAATTCCGTTCAAGAGCCTTCGGTATCAGGACGCCAGAACGCAGAGCTGGGGTCTGCACATTCTCAGGCGCATACAACACACGGGCTTTCAGGACACCTGGGCTCCGGCGGTGCGCGCCAACGCAAACTTCCTGGCGCAATCGGGCTCGCTCGACGGACTGCACGATCTAAAACGCGGCCTCGTGCTGGAGGTGACTCCAACTCTGACAGGCCGCGCGGACAGATCACCGGCTGTCGGCAACGGCGACTACCAACGGAAAGGTGAGCTCGGCGGCGACATCCGCTGGGGGATCCGGCAGAATCTCACGCTCAATGGAACGATCAACCCGGACTTCTCACAGGTTGAAGCCGACGTCGGGCAGGTTTTGCTCAACGAGCGGTTCGCGCTGTTCTATCCCGAAAAGCGGCCGTTCTTTCTCGACGGACTCGAGCTCTTCGACACTCCGAACCAGCTCATTTATACGAGACGCATCGTCGCACCCAAGGGCGGCGTAAAGCTCACGGGGAAACTCGCCGGACTGAACATCGCGTCGATTGTTGCCAGCGATGACCGTCTCAATTCGTGGGATGGTGCTCATTCACCGCTCTTTGGTGTGTCGCGGCTTCGCTACGACTTCGGATCCAACAACACGCTGGGCGCCGTTGTCACCGCGCGCGAGGATGGTAGGAACTTTTCTCGCGTTACCGGCGCGGACTATCGTTTCTACCATTCGAAACTCTATTGGGCGCAGTTCCAGGCCGCTCAATCGTGGAAAGACAGTGCGAGCAATCGCCGGAATGGATCGCTCGTTCAAGCCGACTGGGACCGCACCGGGCGAGCCTGGGGGTTTCACTACACCGCCAGAGCTCTGGATCCTGGATTCAATGCCGACGCAGGGTTCGTGAACCGAACCGGCATTCTCGAAGCGAGAGCCATTAACAGAGCAAGCTTCTATGGAGCCCAAGGCGCACTGGTTCAGACATTCGGATCGTTCTTCGCATTGAATCGAATCTGGAACAACGCCGGATCCGGGCACGGACTCGCCGAAGGAGGCGAATCGATTCTGCCGAGTGCGAAGCTCCGGGGTGGATGGGCGCTGAGTGGCGCGCTCACTCATAATTATTTCGCCTTCAATCCGTCGCTCTATGCCGGGCTGACGGTCGAGCGATCGATTGGCGTGGTCGTCGACACCTCCGTGTTCGTCGTCCCGGGTCCCGAGAAGAACCAGTGGGGAGGATCGTTCAGCGTCACCACGCCCACGTACCGGTACTTCAGCGGGATCGCGAGCATCACTCAGGCCCAGGTACCGATTTTTCGGGAAGCCGCACCGGGAAGTAGCTCGCGAATCGATGCGATTCTCGATGTACGCCCGACCACCGCCATCCGAAGCTCATTGCAGTTCTCGCGGCTCACGATCGACAGAAGAACCAATGGATCCAGGTTTTCCTCGGAGACCATTCCGCGAATCAAGGTCGAATACCAGGTGAGCCCGCCGATTTTCGTGCGACTGGTGGGACAGTACGCGGCACGATCGCGGTCGCCGCTGCGGGACCGGAACGGAAATCCAATTCTCGTGAACGGTGTTCTCGACGCGGGAGACACGACGAACGAATTCTCCACCGACTGGCTTTTCAGCTACCGCCCCGTCCCAGGGACGCTCGTCTACCTCGGCTACGGATCCACTCTTCAGGAGCCGCGGGAATTCAGATTCCAGGATCTGCGGCGGACACGGGACGGATTCTTCGGAAAGATCAGCTACCTGTTCAGACTATAGTCCTTTTTAAGGGAGGATGGCTGATGTGGCTTCTCGTCATCTCCACCTCTGGCCCGTGAGCTGATGGTCAATTCCTTGGCGGTGGCGGAGTACGAATAATTCGCGGACCGGGCCCATCCTCATCGTTGGCGCCGAGCCAGCCTCGGACTATTCGAGACACGCGTTCGGCGGCCGGCGGATCCAGATTCGTAAGCACGATCAGATCGTAGCCGCCGGGAAGATCTCCTTCGACGACCGCATTGATGCCGCCCGAGCCACCCGCGATCCCAACGCCGCTCGGTGGCCCGTTGGCGATGCGATGCTCACGCAGTGCTTTCAGGAATTTCATCAGGTCCTGGGCCGTTGAATAGCCGCCGCCAGCGGAGCTCCCGCGTCCGGGAAGGTCATTCATGTTCGGCTTCTGGGGCGCGCTGACGGGCGCGTCCTCATCACCACGCGTGTAACCGATCGCGGTGTTTGATGGGAGCGAATCAACCGCGAACGATCCGGTGCGTGTCATCCCCGCCGGCTCGAAGATGTGTTGTCGCACATACGTGTAGTAATCCTGGCCCGACAATCGCTCGATCAGCAGCCCGAGCACAACGTATCCAGCATTCGAGTATGCGTTTCGTGCTCCCGGCTCGAATTGCATCGGGGCGTTGACGAATAGCGGGAGATAATCCTGCAAACTTCTAATGTCCTTTCGTTTTCCACTCGCCGGCGCGCCGAAGATGTTGCCGCCGATTCCGGACGAATGTCTGAGCAGCTGACGTACCGTCACCTTGCGAGCGACTTCCTGATTTGGATAGTTGGGCCAGTACTTTCCGAGGGTTGAATCGGGATCGAGACGTCCGGCGGCCGCGAGCTGCATGATCGCGATCTGGGTAAAGATCTTGTTTATGGATCCAAGGTTGAACGCAGTCTGTGGATTGTTGGGGCGCCGCGCATCTCGATCGGCCATTCCGTAAGCCTGCTGAAAAACGGGTTGATTGTTTTTCGCGAGCACTGCGACGCCGGAAAACTCTCCCGATCGACTGAGACTATCGAGTGAGTGCGACAGTCGGCGCACCAGATCTTTCTCCGAAATCGGGACGGCTTTTGGCAGGCCTGCTTTCGGCGCGGGGGGCTGCTGTGCGGAGGCAACCCCGCAAACAAACAGCGACGCGCTCATGAGACCGCGATGCATTGTATTCATGCTTGGTTAGTAGCCGTGCGCCAGAGATGGTTGCTTTGAGGACGAAAGCAAGCGCCATGGCCTGTGGATGGTTTACCTTTCGAGACACAGTCACACACACTCATTATCTCCGGGCGTCATTCTGCCGTTTTCTTCATTAAAGCTTCACCCCAGTCTCCACAAAGGCCTCAAAGAGCTGGGCTTCGCGCGACCTACTCCAATTCAGGCTGAAGCAATTCCCGTCGCGCTCGAAGGGCGCGACGTTCTTGCGTGCGCAATGACGGGAAGCGGGAAGACCGCTGCTTTCGTTCTTCCAATACTTCACCATCTCATCGACAAGCCACGCGGCAAGACACGCGCCCTGGTCGTAACGCCTACGCGCGAGCTCGCCGCGCAGATTCTCTCGGCGCTCGATTCAATGGCGGTTCATACGCCGATTACGGCCGCGGCGATCTATGGCGGTGTCGGCATGGCGCAGCAGGAGCATGCGATGCGCGCGGGAGTCGACGTTCTGATCGCGACTCCGGGTCGTTTGCTGGACCACCTAAGCGCCCCGTACGCGAGTCTAAAGAACATCGAATTCCTGGTGCTCGACGAAGCCGACCGCATGCTGGACATGGGATTTCTTCCCGATATCAAGCGCATCCTCAAGCTGGTTCCCGCGAAACGGCAGACGCTCCTATTCAGCGCGACGATGCCGCCGCCGATCGCTGCGCTTACCCGCGAGTTGCTCAACAAGCCTGTGATGATCGATCAAGGCCGGCGCTCCACGCCGGCGGTCGGAATCACTCAGGCGGTTTATCCGGTGAGGCAGGACCTCAAGCCGGGACTCCTTTTGTCACTGCTAAACCGCAACGAGATGACCCAGGCGCTGGTGTTCACGCGCACGAAGCATCGCGCCAACCGCCTGGCCGAGCAGTTGGTGAAGCGAGGAGTGAAGGCAGAGAGGATTCATGGGAACCGGTCTCAGCCGCAGCGGACCGCGGCGCTCGCCGGCTTCAAGACCGGGCACTATCGCGTGCTCGTCGCGACCGATATCGCTGCTCGCGGAATAGACATCGAAGCTCTCGGACATGTCGTGAACTTCGATGTGCCGGAAGCACCGGACGACTATATCCATCGCGTCGGCCGCACGGCACGCGCTGGAGAAGTCGGCGACGCCTTTACTTTCGTCGCGCCGGATGAAGAGAACGATCTTCGCGCGATCGAGAAGGCGATCGGGAAGCGCCTGCCGCGGATCACCGTTCCGGACTTCGATTACGATGCGCGGGCGGAAGGACGATTCGAGGTTCCGATCGGTGAGCGGATAGCAGCTATTCGCAGCCGGAAGGCAGACGAGCGAGCGAGGGCGAAAGCGAAGGCTGATCGACGGGGCGCGCCGGCGCATTCTGGCGGTCACCGGGGTGGTGGGTCAACGCAGGGCGGATCACGGCATTCTTCCAACGGGTCGGGGAACGGGACGTCGCGCAGACGTCATCGCGGACGCTAGAGGAAAAACGACACGGAAGACTACACGCTTCCCGCTGATCGCTGCCGGCGTCGCGCTACCGGCTTAATGCGGTTCAGAGGTTGACTGCTTTCATCCCGCCTTCGGCGTAACGGTCGCCGGCGGCGGCTCCTTTTGGGGCTGCGAGATCGATTCTGCGCAGATCGTTTTCGGACAGCACGATGTCCAGCGCCTTGACGTTTTCCTCCACACGTTCGGGGCGTCTCGTTCCGGGGATTGGGACGATGTCGTCTCCCTGAGCGAGCACCCACGCCAGCGCGAGCTGCGCAGAGGTGCATTTGTGCTCCTCCGCGATCTCCTCCACCTTCGCGACCAGCTCGAGGTTCTTCTTGAGATTGTCTCCCTGAAACCTCGGGTTCTGCCGCCGGAAGTCATCCTCCGCCAGATCTTCGACGCGCTTTATCTGGCCAGTGAGAAATCCGCGTCCGAGCGGGCTGTATGCGACAAATCCGATCCCCAACATGCGAAGCGCGTCGAGCAGACCCTCCTCGGGATCGCGCGTCCAGAGCGAGTATTCGGTCTGCACCGCGCTGATCGGATGGACTTTGTGAGCGCGCCGAATCGTGGCGATGGATGCCTCGGACAATCCGATGTAGCGCACCTTGCCTTCGCGCACGAGCTCCGCCATCGCGCCGACGGTCTCCTCGATCGGCGTGTTCTTGTCGACGCGATGCTGATAATAGAGGTCGATGGTGTCGACACCCAGTCGCTTCAGTGATCCTTCGCATGCCTGGCGGACATATTCGGGCCGGCCATTTATGCTGCGCTTCGTCGGATCCTTTGCATCGCGCACGTTCCCGAACTTGGTCGCAATGACAACACGATCACGCTTTCCCTTGATTGCCTTGCCGACCAGCTCCTCATTCTTGAACGGGCCATACATGTCGGCGGTGTCGAGCATGGTGACGCCCAGCTCGAGCGCGCGGTGGATGGTCGCAATGGATTCTTTTTCGTTGCTCGGGCCGTAGAACTCCGACATTCCCATGCAGCCGAGACCGATGGCGAATGTCTCGAGGCCTTGAGAACCGAGGCGGCGGAGCTTGGTGCTGGCAGGACTCATTTGAATTCCTGAAGCATGGGATGAATTTGTTTCTGGAGTCCTCGAACAAATACGCCGAAATGTGCCGGGCGCAAGCTCATATCGATCCTGTCGGAGCTAGCTCATGGCGCTCGGCCGCTGAGGGGTGCGCCGGTGGCCGCAAATCCGCCAAACCGATTCGATTGAGCGAGAAGCGCCGGGCCGGGAGTCATAGCGATTCCGTCTCGCCGCTATCACTCTTAAGTCGATGCCTATTCCTCTTTCCGCTCGAAACGTATCGCATCGTTTCGGCAACGTCGTCGCACTCGAAGATGTGAGCGTCGACGTTGCGGCGGGAGGAGCTATTGCGCTCGTCGGTGAGAGCGGCTCGGGCAAAACGACGCTTCTTCGCTGCTTCAACAGGCTGATCGAGCCTGAGCGTGGTGAAATACTCGTTGGCGACAGAAATGTCCGTAACGAATCTCCGGTATTGCTGCGCCGCGGCATCGGATATGTGCAGCAGCACGGCGGCCTTCTTCCACACTGGAGAGTGCTGCGCAACGTCGCGTTGGTGCCGACGCTTAGGCAGATGCCCGATGCGGAACAAGCCGCGCGCACCGCCCTGGAGCTGGTTGGTCTTCCAGCCGCGGAGTTCGGTGGTCGTTTCCCCCACGAGCTCTCAGGCGGTCAACGCCAGCGTGTCGCTCTCGCTCGCAGCATCGCCGCTCGGCCAGAAGTAATCCTGCTCGACGAGCCGTTCGGGGCTCTGGATGCAATCTCGCGGGCCGAACTCCAGGAAACCTTCGACAAACTGCGCCGCGACCTCACGGTTACGACGCTGCTCGTGACTCATGACCTCGCCGAAGCGGGGCGGCTGGCCGACACAGTGGTGGTAATGAGGAAGGGGAAAATCGAGCAGCACGGCAGCATGCGCGATCTGATTCACGCGCCGGCGACGGAATACGTCGCGAGACTGATAGAACGCGCGAGAGCGGGACTCGAGGCGCTTCAGTCGTGACACATCAGGTGCGCGTGGTGCTCGTGTTCGTCGTGATTGTGCTCACCGCTCCAGGAATCCGAGGAGTGGCCGCCGCGCAATCCTCTGCGCCTGCGTCCGTCGGTGAAAAGGTGGACCGGCGCTCGATCGTTGTCGCATCGAAGCCGTTCGGAGAATCATACCTGCTGTCCGAGATGTTCTCACAGCTGCTGGAATCGCGCGGATTCTCGGTGGATAGACGGCCCGGACTCGGCGCAACCGAGATTGCATTCGGTGCTCTCCGAACGGACGCAATCGACGTCTATCCCGAGTATACAGGCACCGGGTTGATAGCGATCCTGCACGATACACTCCCGGACTCAGTCGTGGCGGATCCTCGGGCCGTTTTTGCACACGTCGCTCACCGCTTCTCCGACCTCTACCACGTGCGCTGGCTCCCTCCGCTCGGCTTTCAGAACACATATGCGATCGCCGTGACCAAGGCTACGGCGAGCCGCTACCATCTGCGGACGCTGAGCGATCTCGCCCGCGAGAGCTCTCACCTCAGGGCCGGATTTACCGCCGACTTTATTGGGCGAAGCGACGGGCTTGCCGGCCTGTCACGCGTGTACGGACTGCGTCCTCGCGAAGTCAGGCCGCTCGCGCCCGCCGTGAAATACCAGGCGCTTGCGTCAGGCGCAGTCGATGTGATCGATGGCTATTCGACTGACGGACTTCTGGCGCGCTACGATCTCGTCACTCTCATCGATGACAAGCTTTTTTTTCCGCCGTACGAAGCTGCCGCAATGGTATCAGCGCGTCTCGACAGCCAGGAACCCGCGGCGATCGCGGCGCTGACGCTCTTGAGCGGGCGTCTCGACGAAAAGACGATGCGGCAGCTGAATCGCCGAGTAGAGGTTGATGGGGAGGACATGGCAGTCGTAGCGAGGTACGAGCTGGCGGCACTCGGCCTCGTCGGCGGACAGCATCAAGTGCAGAGTGCATCGTCCGGACAACGGTCGGGATTCTGGACGTACCTGTGGAATCGCCGGGCGACGGTAGGATCTCTCGCGCTGCGACACCTTCTGCTTGTCGCAATCGCGCTATTTGCAGCGGTGCTCGTTGCCGTCCCCCTTGGGGTTTCGCTCGAGAGGGCGCGTCGTGTGGCCGAGCCGACGATCGGTGCGCTGGGCGTACTGCAAACAATTCCAAGCATCGCTCTGCTCGCGTTCATGATCCCGCTGCTGGGCGTCGGTATTGCACCAGCACTGCTCGCGTTGTGGCTCTACGCGCTCTATCCAATTGCGCGCGGGACCTACACGGGTGTCCGCGACGCCGATCCGGAAGCGGTAGCAGCGGCCGAAGCGCTGGGAACCACACCTACACAAAGACTGCTATGGGTTCGACTCCCGCTCGCGGCTCCCGTCATAATGGCTGGAATCCGCACCGCCGCTGTGATCACGGTCGGAGCCGCTACACTTGCGGCGTTCATCGGAGCTGGAGGACTTGGAGAGCCGATCGTTGCTGGCCTCGCTCTCGCGGATACCCGGATGATTTTGTCCGG
>JBDTND010000090.1:0-8766 GCA_039933915.1 Gemmatimonadales bacterium
CGGCCTGTGCCTCCGGTGAAGACATGCAGGCTGGAATCTCCCTGACTCGACACAAGAATCCGGTCTCCGGACAGAACCTCGACACCGTCGAACTTGTTGCTCGTGCTCTTGCCGACGACGATGAGCGTTTTGCTCCCCGCGGTCCACGCAAAGATCACCGAGTCACCACCGTACGGCACGACTATGAAGCGTCGTCCCGCGGCGTCCCAGGTAATCCCGTTGGGACCGCCGAGGGCTTTGTCCTGGAGCGCGACGGTGATCTTTCCGCCGGCGATCCGATAGATCGTGTTGGTCCCGGTATCCGTCAGGTAAAGAGCATCGGGACCCGCAGCGATGTCGTTGAGGAAGCCGAGCTTGTAGGTGGAGAAATCGACAGTCGCCAGGGGTGCGCCTGTGCGGCGATTGAATCCGCGCACGCCGTCCGTGTCCACCACCCACAGCGTATCGCCGACGATGTACATCCCGCGTGGCGAATGCAGCGTTACTCCGCCTGTACCGCCGGCGATGAATCGCGGCTTCTCGACGATCCCCTCCGGATTCACCCGCGAGATGTATCCGTTGTTGTCCTTCGCGCCGTAGTCACCCGGCCCCCAGTTGCCGACGAAGTAGACGTCCTGATCGGGATCGTAGCGGACGGCCTCCGGCTGGACGAATCCGCTGGACGACACTATCAGGCGCACCGAATCGGATTGCGCGGCGACGAGGCTGTCCGGTTTCGCGTTATCGGGTTTGGAAGTCGAGCACGCGGCGAGCAGGGAGGCGGCGAGGATAAGAGCGGATTTCAAGCGCATGGATTCACCTCAATTGATTCGGACCTGGGCTGCAAGGACGGGAATTGGGCAGGCCGAATATAGTTTGATTGATTCGACCAGGAGTAAGGCGCTAGCTTCACACTCTTGCCTGCAAATTGACGAGCCGCTCTGCTGCCTTCTCGAGCGTCTCCGTCTTTTTGCAGAACGCGAATCTCGTAACAGACCGCCCGAGCTCCGGACGCGAGTAAAAACTCATCCCCGGCACCGTCGCGACTCCAACCTCCTTCGCCAACCAAATAGCAAACTCCCGCGACTCGAGATCCGAGATCTCCGAGAAGTCGGCTAGTATATAGTAGGCGCCTTCAGGAGCCGCGTACTTGAACCCGGCTTCGTCGAGAGCAGAGCACATGATGTCCCGCCGCGCGCGATACTCCAGCGCGAGATGGTTGTAATAGTCCGCGTCGAACGCCATCCCCACCGCACCCGCGGCCTGCAAAGGCGCCGGCGCACCCACCGTCAGGAAGTCGTGCACTTTCCGAATCGGTGACGTGAACTTGAACGGCGCGATCGCGTAGCCGAGCCGCCACCCCGTGCACGAGAACGTCTTCGACAACCCGGAGATCGTGACCGTTCGCTCCCGCATCCCAGGCCAGGTCGCCAGCACGTGGTGGCCGCCCGCATACCGGATGTGCTCGTAGATCTCGTCCGTGATCGCGATCACGTCGTACTTCTGACACAGCTCGGCGATCAACGAGATTTCCTCGCGCGTAAAAACTCGGCCCGTCGGGTTGTGCGGAGTATTCACGACGATCGCACGGGTGTTGTTATTGAACGCGGCCCGCAGTTTATCGGGATCCAATCGCCAATCCGGCGCCTCCAACGGCACGAACACGGGCTTCGCCCCCGCGAGAATCGCGTCCGGCCCGTAGTTCTCGTAGTACGGCTCGAAGACGATCACTTCATCGCCGGGATCGATCAGCGCCAGGAACGTCGCGGCCATCGCCTCCGTCGCGCCGCAGCACACCGTGATCTCCCGATCCGGATCCAACGTCATCCCGTACCAGCTTCGATACTTCTCGGCGATCGCCAGCCGCAGCGCGGGACTTCCCCACGTGATCGCGTACTGGTTGATGTCTCCGTGTATCGCCGCGCACGCCGCATCCTTCATCGGCGCCGGCATCGGAAAATCGGGGAACCCCTGCGCGAGATTGATCGCGCCGTACTCGTTCGCCACGCGAGTCATCTCGCGGATCACCGATTCGGTGAACGTGCTGGCGCGCTTTGCCGTGTCCGCGCGCGCTGAAACCTTCTGGGAGCTTGTCATCGGGTTTTGGTTGTGACGTCGATCGCTCCAGCACTCCCGCCCTGCAATCCGAATCTGGCAGAGGACTGGGTCGCGTCGTAGTAATGCGCACTGGCTATCTGATAGCCTGGAATATTTCGAAGTGCATCGAGCTCGCCGTATTTGTTCCCGTCGAGGAACACTTTCGCGTACTCCCCAGGCCCCCGCGCTGCCAACCAGTTGGGACGCAGTCGTACCACCGCGTCGTACGCAGTGGTGACATCCGCATGCGCGGCAGCGATCTCATCGGCAGTGAGGATGGCACCCCTGCGTACCGGGGTAGCTTCTCCGGGCGCACCGCCGGCAGCAGCACAGCCGATGACCGTCGCAAGTGCCGCGAGATAAAGATGTTTGACCAAAGCGGACATCCCCCGGTTTCGGCAGGAAAGTGAATTGACAAATCATACCACTTTAACAATGATCCGCGAGACACCCGGCAGCAGCCTCAGGAAATGGTGATATGGAATTGACAGTACGGTGATATGAAACCGACATCTCGCCTCGTTTTGTCGATTCCGCTTTTCACCCTCGAAGCGCTCGCAGGCGTCTTTGCGATTTCTATCGTTGAGCTGCCTTCGGGGGATCTCCTTCACTTCGGGCGCCGCCAGCCGTCGACGGTCGTCGTCACAGTCATCGACGCCGCGGCCCGCTATCCCCTCGCCAACGCCGACGTAATCGACCTCGCGACCCAGCAGCACCGCTTCACCGATGACCACGGACAGGCGCGACTGCCATGGCCGAGCGATGGACAGCTCCGCCTGCGGGTGCGGGAAGTTGGATACCAGCCGCTCCAGCGCACGCTCTCGCAAAACGCCGCTTCCGAAGAAGCAGCGACGTTCGCGCTGAGCAAAGTCGCCTACGTCATATCGTCAGTAGAGAAGACAAGCCACTGCGTGACGACCGACGACTCGGCTTCGCTCGCGCTCTCCGTCGCGGTCCTCGAGCAGCTGAGGCAGGGAGCGCAGAAGTACGACGAGTTCCGCCGGCTCTATCCGTTCGAGATGACCTTCGAGCGGCGCTCTGCGTATGTGCCCGAGAACGGCAAGATCAGCCGCATCTCGAGCAATATTGAAACCTACAAATCCGAGATTCCTCCGAGAGAATATCGACCCGGCGACATCGTTCGATACCTGAACGGCAGCTTCAGTGTGCCGATTCTCTTTCTCTCGACGCTGGGCGACTCGGTGTTCTGGGACCACCACTGCTTCATAGTCCGCAGCGTAGAATCGCTTCAGGACGCGCGAGTCGTGCGCCTCGAATTCTCACCCAGCCCCGATGTCACCGGCCCCGATTGGGCCGGCGACGCGTTCATCGACTCGGCCACCAGCATACTTAAGCGCGTGGATTTTCGTGTCGTGAAGCCAAATCCCAGCTATTCGCTGAAGCGCCTCGAAGGTTACACTACCTTCTCGTCGCCATCTCCCTACATCGTCGTTCCCGATACGACGGGGGCGTCGTGGTGGACAAGGCGGAACCCCGATGCCAAGGGGAACTGGCCACAGCCCGATTACGTGCAGATGATCTACATGCAGGAGATGAAGTACAGGAAGGCAAAGCCACCCAAGGGCGACAAATGAGGATCGGAGTCATCTTCGGAATCGTGCTGGCGATCATCCTCGCGGTCATCCTCTGGAACCGGGGCAAGCCGCCCGTCCCATGATCAGCCCCATCACCGCCGAGACTGGCTGAGCGAGCGGGGACGCTCGGTGCCGCGCACGCGAAGATAGCCGATGAGAATCCTCGCCAGCTCGGACGCCGTTTCCGGGCTGGGCGAGAGAAGGCCTCCACCTGCCCGTCCCGCGCTCCCTTCGGATACGACTGCATTCTCGAAAGCATTGCCGATTAGCTGTACGACGAATCGAATCGCCCGCTCCGGATGAGGATGCCCGATGTCCTGGCGGCGATGTCTCAGCAAACTCTCGAACAGCTCCAGCATCCCGAGCCTTAGCCCCGCGGCCGTCGCCCTGAACTCCGGATCTGCGTGGGTCTGTGAATAAAGTAGAAGCGCGCGAATTAGAGATCGCCGACCCCTGTACCCTTCGAGCATCCCCGCCACGAGCGTCACGAGGACCTCGGATGTCGGGACACCCTCCCACTTGGCCGGATCGAGCGCGAACTGGTTGGCGGCGAGAGCCTCGGTAAAGAACCGCTCGTAGACGACCCGAAGCAGAGCGTCCTTGTCCGGAAATCTCTTGTAGACATTCCCCACCGACACCCGCGCCTCAGCCGCAATCGCCGGCACGGTCGCCCCCTCGAGCCCGTCCCTCTCGAGCACTTTCTCTGCGGCTGCAATAAGCCGTTCCACAGTCTCCCGCCCCCGCCCTTGGGAAACAGGCAATGCGAGATACGCGCTCACCAAGCTATCGCTAAAGTAATGCCGCCAGCACTCATAGGTGAATCATAGTTCACCTACGAGTGAATAGCCATTCACCTTTGAGAGATTGCGCCCTCGCCGGTCGCGGGACGCGACAAGCAATCAGCGGGCAGCGGGTAGTCATCCGTTGACCTTCGCTCGTAGCTAACTAGCTCCAATGCAAAGCATTACCCGTCAGGAGGGGAGCCGACGAGCCTCCCAGGCAGCAAGAACCCAACGTCCTTCACGGCGGACATAAACTTCAGTAAACCGAACGCCAAAACTGGCAACCGCGCCGGTAGCGCTTCGCGTCCGTATGTCCGACCGCCCCATCGCCAGCGCCAGACCGTCATACACCCGGACCCGGACCCGACTGGGCGTTATGGACTCATAAACCACCGACCCCTTCCCGATCGTCGAAATGAACTGCTTCCTCGACTGCCGGCTCTTTCCGATATGCACGTAGCTCAAATCATCGTCCAGCAGAGTATCGAGCGCGAAAGCATCCTGATTGATCATCGCCTCGAACCGCTGACGCTGGGCCAGCCGAACCTCGCTCTCTGCCGTCACACGGGCAACCGCGCGGCTGGTCGGGCGCGCGCAGGCGCACACCAGAACGAGCAGAAGCAGCCGCAGCGGCGAGGCCATTGTGAGAAGTCGCGCTTACTTCATTCTGACGTCGATGACGCCGTTGCCGTATTGCATGCCGTAGCGCGTCACCGCGTCGCCGATGCTGAGGAACCGGATCTCGTGAATGTGCGTCGTCGTCAGGTTTTGCAGGGAGTTGATATTCCCGTAGAACTGCCCGTCCACGAACACAGCCGCGGTCTCGCTCCCCTGATTGTTTATCGAGCTGCGGCCGCGGGACTTGAAGAAGTTCGGGCGCAGCTTGCCGACCACTTCGTACGCGCTTGTCGTTCCCGGCGTCTCAGCCAGCTCGGCCTCTGTGATCAAATTGAAATCGTGATGGGGGCCAGCTCTCGGGCTCGAGCCCGCGCACGCAAGCAGTGCCGCGACCACCATGACGTAGAAGGGCTTGATCAACATTGATTACCTGCCTCCCAGTTTTGCCAGAGCTGTTCTGATCAATTCTGCCGCCGGTTTTCCTCCGCCGCCAGCATCGAGTGCCGCCCTAACCCCCCGCTCGGCGTCCGCGCTCGAAAAGCCAAGCGAGACCAGGGCCCTCATGGCGTCGTCGGCCGCCGCGCTCGCGGGCGCGGCGCTGGTTCCGGTAGACTCGCCCAGTCCATCGAGCTTGTCGCCGAGATCGAGTATCAGGCGCTCCGCTTTCTTCCTGCCGACTCTCGGCACACTCTGCAGTGTCGGGATGTCCTTTTCCCGAATCGCGCGAATGAGGCGCGTGGCCGAGAGTGCCGAGAGCATTCCGACCGCGAGCGAGGGGCCGACGCCGTTCGCGGTGAGCAGCTTCTCGAACAATCTCTTCTCGAACATGCTCACGAACCCGAACAGCTGCCACGAATCTTCCTTCACCACGAGCGACGTGTGCAGGGTCACGTCGTCGCCGACGCGGGGAAGGGTCTCGTACACGCTCAATGGAATCGTCAGCTCGTACCCGACGCCTCCGCTCGTCATCACCTCCAGCGTATCGAGATCCTTCGCCATGAGCTTTCCTTCGATGCGCCCGATCAACCGCGCATCCTCAGGGGTATCGTCTCGATCCTGGGCAGGTTGGGCATCAGCGCATAGCAGAGCGCCGCCGCTACTCCGTCCGCTGCGTCGTTCGGCTGTGGCGCCGTTTTCAATCGCAGCAGACGCATGACCATAAACTGGATCTGGACTTTTGTTGCCGCGCCGGTCCCTGCCACCGCCTTCTTGATCTCGGCCGGCGGATATTCGTGGATCTCGATCCCCGCGTGCGCGCCGGCGAGAAGGATCACGCCGCGTGCGTGGCCGAGGACGACGGTCGTGCGCACGTTGCGGGCGTAGAAGATGTCCTCGATGGCCAGGACTGTCGGCTGGTGGCGGCGAATCAGGTCGATCACTCCGTCGTGGATCTCGGCGAGCCGCTGAGGAAGTGCGTCGCGCGGCTTGGTTCGAATCACGCCGCACTCGACTAGAGTAAGCGGATTCCGGCCTTCCTTTCGAACTACGCCGTAGCCGGTGACCGCGGTGCCGGGATCGATGCCAAGCACCACGACCGGGGCGGCATCACGCACCGGACATTTGCTCGACGTCCATGTCGAAATTCGCGGAGACCTTCTGCACATCGTCCAGGTCCTCGAGCTCCTCGAGGAGCTTCACGAGCGATTGCGCGTTCTTCCCCTCGATGTGAACCGTGGACTTGGGGATGAACGCGACCTCGGATTCCACGATCTCGATTCCACCTTTCTTGATCGCATCCTCGACCAGGTGCATTCCGTGAGGATCTGTCGTGACGATGTACTGCTCGCCTTCCGCCCTGAAATCTTCCGCGCCGCCGTCGAGCGCGACCTCGAGCACGTTGTCTTCATCGACGTATTTGGTGGCGTCGATATAGATCTGGCCTTTCCGGTCGAAGAGGTACGACACAGAGTGCGGCGGACCGAGATTGCCGCCGAGCCTCGTAAGCTTGTGCCGGATCTCGGCGACGGTGCGGGTGGGGTTGTCGCTGAGCGCGGAAATCAGAATCGCGACGCCGCCGGGGCCATAACCCTCGTACGTCACTTCCTCGTAGTGAATTCCCTCGAGCTCGCCCGTTCCTTTCTTGATCGCGCGCTCGATGTTGTCCTTGGGCATCGAGTTGGCTTTTGCCGCGTCGATCGCCGTTCGCAAACGGGGATTGCCCGCTGGATCTCCGCCGGAGAGCTTGGCCGCCATGGTGATCTCACGAATGAGCTTCGTGAACTGCGCGCCGCGCTTTGCGTCGGTGGCAGCCTTGTAGTGCTTGATCTGTTTCCACTTGCTATGGCCTGCCATTCTCAGCTCGTGTGAAATTGTTGCACAGTGTGTCGCTCGTGCCCCGCGGCAGACGACGCGGAGAGCTCGTGCATCAGGTCGTTGAGCTCCAGCTTCGATGCCTCATCTAACTGCGCGGAAGCGGCTTTCACAAGGTCCGCAAATGCGATCGCGCACCGCGCCCGATCGAGCCCGTTCAGGGCTCCGAAAATTCCGAATCCAACCGACCTGATTCCTGTTGGAACGGCCAGGCCCGACAGCCACTGCTTCGTGTTCTCGGTCCGCTCCGTGGTGATGTCCCGCGAGAGCGGATTTGGCGGGAGAATCCCGACGCAAAGGCGAGCCAATTGAAGACACGCCAGAAGAGTTTCCCGGTCTCCGCCCAGTGCCGCGCGCCCCGAGGCCGCCGTAAGGGAGCGGAATCGAAAAACCGGGGTAGCGAGAGCGAAGCGGGGTGGCTGGCCGAGCACACTCCGAATCTAGGCACGGACTCAACCCGCGGCTACATTGAGACTTATGGCCGTTCCGGTCCTGAACCCCCCAAAAACGATACTGTGGGTGGATGACGAGGGTGAGCTCCTTGAGGCTCACCGCATCTTCCTCCGCTCGAAGGGCTATACCGTAGAGTGGGCGTCCAACGCCGACGATGCGATAGAGATGCTCAGACGGCGTCCGTTCGACATCCTGCTGCTCGACGAGCAGATGCCGGGCAAGCGCGGCCTCGAGGTATATCGCGACCTCCGCGAGATCGCGCCGAGCCTGCCCGTCGTGATGGTGACGAAGAGCGAGGAAGACTCGACGCTCAAGGAAGCGATCGGTGCCAATATCCGCGACTACCTCGTCAAGCCGATCAATCCGCGGCAGGTGTTGACGGTTGTCACTCGCATCCTCGAGGGTCCGCGCATCCGCCAGCAGGCGATCGCGCGCAGCTTCGTCGAGAGATTCCGAGCGATCGAGCTGGAGCGCGACCGCAATCTCGATTGGCGCGGATGGATCGACCGCTACGACGAGCTGATGCGCTGGGATGTGGATCTGGCCGCGGCAGGAGAGATGGGACTCTACGAGTCGCTCCAGGGTCTCTATCCCGACATGCACCGCGAGTTCGCGGCGTACATGAAGGAGAATTATCCGGAGTGGCTCAAGAATCTCGAGGGCAACAGGCCTCCGCTCTCGATCGACATCGTCTCCGAGTTCGTGCTGCCGATCCTCGAGCGCGACAAGGCGGCGGTGTTCATCGTCGTGGATTGTCTGAGACTCGACCAGTGGCGCGTTCTGGAGCCGTTACTGGCGCCATTCTTCGACGTCGAAACCACGCACTACTTTGCGGTGCTGCCGACGGCGACTCCGTACTCGCGCAACTCCCTCTTCAGCGGGCTCTTTCCCGGTGAGATCGCGGCGCGTCTGCCCGATTGGTGGGGAAACGC
>JBDTND010000091.1:0-8632 GCA_039933915.1 Gemmatimonadales bacterium
ATCTCAACGCCGGAAAGCCGACCGGCTTCACCACCTGCGATCTCGACATGCAGCGACACTATCGGCCGCGCGTGAATGTTGTGCAGCGCCCGACACAGGGAAGCGGCAAGGGCTACGAGATCACGGGGCACCACGAGATCATGGTCCCGCTGCTTACGTGGGGCGTTATCTCCGCTCTCGATTCAGCGTAGGGATCCAGGCTCGACGACTCGCACCCACAATACAAAAGTTGGGAGCTCTAAGCGTTGACGGCTGGGAGCTGTGCTGCTCTCCTACTGCCGCTCGATTCGCGCGAGAATCCCGGGTCGGACGGCGGAGATGCGCCTACGAAACGAAAGGAGCCTTGCCGACGGACATCAGCCGTTTCGGCAAGGCTCCCGGCTCCGCGCTGACCAAGCTTAGAGCACTCAACTTTAGTTTTGTGCCTGCCAGCCAACGCGTGAGAAGGCCAGCGTCTGCGTTCAACTAATAGCGAGTGAGCCTGGTCCCGGAGAACCTCTCCCTCAGCCTCGCGGCGGTGCCAGGTGCAAGCACCCGGATTCCGAAGTAGAGCAGCCCGCCCACGATGAGTACCTTGAGCGTGAGCCCGACGATGAAGAAAGTGAGCCCAACGATGCCGCCGAAAAGCTTGAACACCATGCCCACGGCAAAGAGGCCCAGCATGGCGAATAGGCCGATCATAAAGATGGCGCGTAACATGATGTTCTCCAGTACAGTGTCTGGAATCACTACGATAACGCGCCCCGGGTTGTTTCACGAGATGAAACTCGAGGAGCCGCCAAGCTGAGCGACGAGATTATCGTCGTCGGTGGCGGGCTGATTGGGCTGGCGATAGCCGTGGCGCTGGCCGAGCGCGGAGTCTCCGTCCGTTTGATTGCCCAAAGACGCCTGGGGGAGGCATCCCCCGCCGCTGCCGGGATGCTTGCTCCGTCTGTTGAGCGTGCCACGGGATCGGCCCATGATTTTGCGGTCGCTGCGCGGGACCGGTATCCGTCCTACATCGACTATCTGGCGGACCGGACCGGGATAAAGGTGCCTCTCAACCGACTCGGCATCCTTCAGGTCGCTGTTAGTGAAAAAGGCGTCAAGGGACTCAAAAAGACGGCCCTTTCCACGAGTCAGTGGCTCGACGCGAAACATTTGCACGACCTTGAGCCCGCCCTTACCCACGCGCTCGGCGCGATGTTCAGCCCCAACGATGGCGCAGTGGACAACGTGGTTCTCATCGCAGCGCTCGAGAAGCTGTGCGGCGCCGGCAAACGAATCACGAGAGTGACGGACGCCGTCACGTCGATTTATCCTGCGAGTGACTCTTGCACCGTATCGACTGAATCTGGTACGCGGCACACGTCTCAGCGCGTCGTCATCGCCGCGGGCGCATGGGCCGGGAAGATCTCCGGAGTGCGGTTTGCGGGAGCAGTGGAACCGGCGCGCGGACAACTCGTGTCATACTCGGCTTCGCCGCTTCGACACGTTGCGTACGGCCCGCGCGGCTACGTCGTTCCTCGCGGAGATGCGACGATCGGCGGCAGCACAATGGAAAATGTCGGCTTCGATTCGAGCACGACCGCGATCGGCCTCAAGAGAGTTCGTGGGGCATCGGAAGAGATCTGCCCGAGTCTCGCTTCGGCGGAACGATTAACGCACTGGGCCGGCCTCCGCCCCGTCACTCCCGACATGCTACCCATACTCGGAGTCGATCCGGAGTTCCGAACTCTGGTCTATGCTTGCGGCCATTCACGCAACGGTGTCCTCATGGCCCCCCTTACGGGGGATTTAATCGCCGATCTCGTGACAGAGAAACCACTTAGCCACGACCTGGCGCAATTTCGCCCCGACCGGTTTTAATGTAGATTGAGGTTGCTCGACGCTGGTAACTGGCTACTGGATCGGGCACAGCGGATCCAAGTCGTGAGTTGTCAGTTGTTAGTCGGCCAGTTGACGGTGGTTGGCAGTGTCACGTTAAGCGAACTGAAAACCACTGACGCACTGATCACTTAAGACTGACCACTCAAAACTTGGATCCCCTCTCAGCCACCAAGTAACCAGTGCCCTCATAAATGCCTGAGCCACTCTACCAAATCATGGGTCGCCACCGGTCGGAGCCTCTGCCGGAGCGCAAGCCGTCCTGGCTCAAGGTGAAAGCGCCGGGCGGCCCCAACTACATGCGGCTCAAGCACTTGATGCGCGAGCTCGACCTGCATTCGGTGTGCGAGGAAGCTCACTGCCCGAATGTCGGCGAGTGTTGGGAGCACGGCACCGCGACCTTCATGATTCTGGGCGACGTCTGCACCAGAAACTGCGCATACTGCGCCGTCGCCCACGGCCGTCCCCCCAAGTACGACATATCCGAGCCGCATCGCGTCGCACAGGCGATCGCCCAGATGCGCCTCCAGCACGCGGTGATTACATCGGTCGACCGCGATGATCTACCGGACTTCGGCGCCTGGGTATTCGCCGAGACGATCCGACAGATTCACGAGCGGATTCCTGGATGCTCGGTGGAGGTTCTCGTCCCCGATTTCCAGGGTAATGAAGACAGCATTCGCGCCGTTCTCGAGGCCGGTCCCGAGATCTATAATCACAACACCGAGACAGTGCCCCGACTATACAAGAAAGCGCGGCCGGGCGGCCGCTATCCGAGGGTGATGGAGATCTTCCGCTACGCCAAGCAAATCGCGCCCGACATCCCGACCAAGACCGGAATGATTCTCGGCATGGGCGAGACCATCGAAGAAGTCGTCGCCGTGATGCGCGATCTCCGGGAAGTAGATGTCGACATCCTCACCCTCGGCCAGTATCTCCGCCCCTCCGAAGCGCATATCAGGCTCGACCGCTACTACAATCCTCAGGAATTCAGACGGTTGTACGAGATTGGAATGGAGATGGGATTCCGCCACGTCGAATCAGGTCCACTCGTTCGCTCCAGCTACCATGCGTGGGAGCAGGTACAGGCGGCAGGCGTATGAGCACTGAAGCGAAGCGCGCGCCCGCGCAGAAGCGAAACGAAAAAGAAAGCGAAAAAGGCGAGCCTGGAAACAACGGCTCTGAAAGCTCGCCGGCGAGCGAAATCGCCGGCACGACCCCGGAGCTGCGCCGTGAGCTGCTGACTTCGATGATGCTCCAGCGCCGCTTCGAAGAGCGGTGCGCGGAAGCATACGCGCTGGGAAAAATTGGCGGGTTCTGTCACCTGTACATCGGCCAGGAAGCGATCTCGGCCGGCGTCATGTCCATGATCCGGCCCGATGACTATGTCATCACCGCTTACCGCGATCACGGCCAGGCGCTGGCGCGCGGAATCAGCCCGCGAGCAATCATGGCGGAGCTGTTCGGACGCGAAACCGGGTGCTCCGGCGGCAAAGGCGGATCCATGCACCTTTTCGATTCGGAGACCAACTTCCTCGGCGGACACGGAATCGTCGGCAGCCACATTCCAATCGCGGCAGGCGTTGGATTCGCGATCAAGTATCGTCGCGGCAACCAGGTGTGCGTCTGCTTCTTCGGAGAGGCCGCGGTGAACATCGGCGCGTTTCACGAGGCGCTGAACATTGCTTCTCTGTGGGATCTGCCGGTCATCTTCATCATCGAGAACAACCGCTACGGCATGGGCACCGCGATCTCCCGCTCGACCGCGAACGAAGACGTGATCGTCCGATCGAAGGGTTATCGCATGGAAGGCGAATCGGTGGACGGACAGGATGTGTTCGCGGTGCGCGAAAGCATGGCGCGGGCCGTCGAGCGGGCGCGCAAGGAAAAGCGCCCGACGCTCATCGAGATGAGAACCTATCGTTTCATGGGTCACTCGATGTCCGACGCCGTGAGCGGTACCTATCGCACAAAAGACGAGCTCGAGGAGAACATGAAGCGCGATCCGATTCTCCTCCTGCACAACAGGATCTACGAGGCGGGCGAGCTGACCAAAGGCGACATGCACAAGATCGACGATCAGGCCAAGGCGATCGCGCAGGACGCCTGGGATTTCGCCGATGCGAGCCCCGAGCCGCCGCTCGAGAAGCTCTACACCGACGTCTACGCGGACACGAGCTCCTGATGGCCGTCCTCACATATCGTGACGCTCTGACTCAGGGGCTCCGCGAGGAGCTGCAGCGCGACGACCGTGTTTTCCTGATGGGCGAAGAAGTCGCGCAGTACAACGGCGCGTACAAGGTCTCGAAGGGACTGCTCGACGAGTTCGGCCCCATGCGAATCGTCGATACGCCAATTACCGAGCTCGGCTTCGCCGGCGTCGGTGTCGGCGCCGCGATGGTCGGCCTTCGTCCGATCGTCGAATTCATGACGTGGAACTTTGCTCTGCTCGCAATCGACGAAGTCGTGAACGCCGCGGCAAAGATGCTCTACATGTCCGGCGGCCAGTTCAAGATGCCGATGGTTTTCCGCGGCCCCAACGGTGCCGCCCTGCAGCTCGGCGCCCAGCACTCGCAGGCATGGGAGAGCTGGCTGGCACACATCCCCGGTCTCAAAGTTTGCACTCCGGGCACACCCGCCGATGCCAAGGGACTCCTCAAGTCCGCCATCCGCGACGACAACCCGGTGGTGTTTCTCGAAGGCGAGATGCTCTACAATACCAAGGGCGAAGTCCCCGATGGAGAGCATATCGTTCCGATCGGCGTGGCCGAGTTGAAGCGCGAAGGCGATCACTGTTCCATCATTACGCACGGCAAGATGGTGCTCGTGGCGATGAAGGTTGCCGACGAGCTGGCCAAGGAAGGAATCAATATCGACGTCGTCGACCTTCGGACTGTGAGGCCGATCGACGTCGAGGCGATTTCCAAATCTGTCCAGAAGACAAATCGCGCCGTCGTGCTCGAAGAGGGATGGGAGATCTGCGGCATGGGCTCACAGGTCGTCGATTTCATTCAGCGTGAATGCTTCGACGATCTCGACGCGCCGGTGCTGAGAGTGCACCAGGAAGACGTGCCGATGCCGTATGCAAAGAATCTGGAGAGGGCCGCGAAGCCCGACGCCGGCAAGACGATCGCGGCGGTCAAGAAAGTCATGTACCTGGACTGAGCGACTATGGCAACCAAAGTCACGATGGAGGCGCTCTCGCCGACGATGGAGGAAGGCCGCCTCGTCAAATGGAACAAGAACGAGGGCGATCAGGTCGCCGCCGGAGATGTGCTGGCCGAGGTAGAAACCGATAAGGCAGTGATGGAGCTGGTCGCGCGGGGCGACGGCGTGCTGCGCAAGCGGCTGGCGAATGAAGGCGATTCGTCTCCGGTCGGCACTCTGCTCGCCGTCATTGCAAATCCGGACGAGAACATCGACGCGATCATTGGTGCTGCGGGTGGCGCTGCATCAGCGCCGGCGGCACAGCCCGCGCCGGCAGCTCAAGCTTCTCAGGGCGCAAGCGTGACCCAGCCTCCCGCCGACAAGAAAGAAAGCGGTGGTGGCAGTTCCATTCCTCAGGCCGCTGCAGAGTCGCAGGGAGAATCGTCGACGCCCGTACAGCAAAAGGCCGGAGCTCAGGCCGCTGCGCCGCCTGCCGCACCCGCACGACCAGCCCTGCCTCGCCCCCCAGGTCAGCCCGCTGCACCGCGAGGGAACGGAGCCTCGCACCCCGGCGCGCCCGCGGCAGGCGGACGTCAGCGGACTTCTCCGCTGGCTCGCAGACTCGCGAGCGAGAAGGGCATTCAGCTCGGCGCGATTCGTGGCACCGGGCCCGGCGGGCGCATCGTCAAGCGCGACATCGAGAATGCGAAGGCGACCGGCGGCGCCGGACGTTCTGCGGCCGCTGAGAGGCTCGCGTCTGAAGGAGACTTCAAGGACATCCCGCTCACGCAGATCAGAAAGACCATCGCGCGACGGCTGTCCGAGTCCAACGGACCGGTGCCGACGTTCTTCCTCACAGCCGAATTCGATGCGACCCGTGCTGCGGAAATGCGGACGCAGCTGGCCGAGATGGGAGACCAGTACAAGGCGTCGTTCAACGACATCGTCATCAAGGCGGTGGCGCTCGCGCTGGCAGAGCACCCGGAAGTCAATGCACACTGGCTGAACGACAAGATCAGGACATTCAACCGGATCCATGTCGCAATGGCGGTCGCGGTCGAAGACGGCTTGATCACGCCGGTTCTTTTCGACGCCGACCGCCTGACGCTGTGGGAGATATCCGAGAAGGCTCGCGATCTCGCCAAGCGTGCTCGCGATCGCAAGCTCATGCCCGAGGAGTACACCGGCGCCACCTTCACCGTGTCGAACCTCGGCATGTTCGGCATCGACCAGTTCACGGCGATCATCAACCCGCCGGAGGTGGGAATCGTCGCCATCGGCGGCGTCGAGGATAAGCCGGTCGTGATCGACGGGCAACTCGAGGTCCGCCAGAGAATGCGCGTGACGATGAGCTGCGATCACCGCGCGGTCGACGGAGCCACCGGAGCCAGGTTCCTGCAAACTGTCAGACGGTACATCGAGAATCCGTTGAGCCTGATTATCTAAACCGGCTCTAGCGACACTGAAGCTGAGAAACGACAACCGAAGACTACACGCTGCCGGCTGATCGCGACCGGCTCCCCGCAGCCCGCTTCAGTACGTCCAATAAACTGAGGTCGAACCTGGTAGAGCTTCTTTCCCCCGGCAATTGAGAGTTCCGGATCTTTGCCGGTAGCCGGCCGCAGGAAGCGATCAGCTGGAAGCGTGTAGTCTTCCGTTCCCGTTCTCTCCCATTCACTAGATTTATCCCAGCAACGACCCCCCACCCAACAAACGAGAATGGCTTCTTACGATGTGATCTTCATAGGCGGTGGCCCAGCCGGATACGTAGGCGCCATCCGTGCCGCTCAGCTCGGAATGTCGGTTGCCGTAGTCGAGCGCGAGGGCCTTGGCGGAACCTGCGTCCTCTGGGGCTGCATCCCCGCCAAAGCGCTCCTCGAATCCGCATCCCTCGCCACCAAAGTCGCCAAAGCTGCCGACTTCGGCATCACCGTCGGCGACGTGAAGCTCGACTACGGCGTGGCGATGAAGCGCTCGCGCGCCGTCAGCAACCAGAACTCCAAGGGCGTCGAGTTCCTGTTCAAGAAAAACAAGATCACGTGGATCAAGGGAACGGGCAAAATCACTGGTAAGAACACCGTTACCGTGAAGATCGACGGCAAAGACGAGAAGCACGAAGCGAAAAAGGCAATCGTGATCTGCACGGGCTCGCGCGTCAAAGGCCTTCCACAAATCGGGCTCGAGCTCAACAAAACTACTGTCATCTCCTCCGACGAAGCTCTCATTCTGGAGCAAGCTCCCAAAACGATGGCGATCATCGGAGCCGGCGCCGTCGGCTGCGAATTCGCCGACGTCTTCACTGCGTTTGGTACCCAGGTCACGCTTATCGAGGCGCTCCCCGGAATCCTTCCCCTCGAGGACGGCGACGTGGGCGCCGAGCTCACGCGAAGTTTCAAGAAGAGAAAAATCGACGTCATTCCTGCTGCCAGGATCAGCGACGTCAAGGTCGGCAAGACCTCGGTGACGATGAGCATCGAGATCGGCGGCAAAAAGCAGAATCTCGAGGTCGAGAAGGTTCTCGTGGCCGCGGGACGCGCGCCGAACATCGACGATGTGGGACTCAAGGAAATGGGCGTCCAGCTCACCGATCGCGGCTTCATCAAGATCAACGAGCGGATGGAGACTTCAGCGAAAGGAATCTACGCGATCGGCGACGTCGCCGGCCCGCCGATGCTCGCGCACAAGGGCCAGCGCGAAGGCGTCGTGTTCGCCGAATTCCTCGCCGGCGGGAAACACGTGCACCCGGTCAACTACGGCAACATCCCCAATGCCACCTACTGCCACCCCGAGGTCGCGTCGATCGGCATGACCGAAGCACAGGTGAAGGAGAAGAAGATCGACTATAAGGTCGGGAAATTCCCCTTCTCCGCGAATGGCAGAGCCCGCACCTCAGGCGAGACCGAAGGGTTCGTCAAGATCATCCGCGATGCGAAATACGGCGAGATCCTTGGCGCGCACATCATCGGCGCGCACGCCACCGAGCTGATCCACGAGCTTGCTGTCGCGCGCGAGAACGAGTTCACGGTCGAAGAGGTCGATCTGGCAATTCACGCCCACCCCACCCTCTCCGAAGCTGTCGCCGAGGCCGCTCTCGACTCACTCGGCAAGATGCTGCACGCGTGATTCTGGTGATGCGCTGTGGCTGAGCGGGAGTTATGGGCGGTATCCCTGGGGCGGTTGGGTTACGGGGAAGCGCTCGAGCTGCAGCGTAGCATCGCCCGCGACAGAATCTCGGGCGCGATACCACAGGACGTCCTCCTTCTCGTCGAACACCCCCCCGTAGTCACGCTCGGGCGCTCGACGAAGGAGAAGAATCTCGTCGCGTCGCCGGAATTTCTGCGGACGAAGGGGGTGGAGCTATTCGAGGTCGAGCGCGGTGGCGATGTCACCTTCCACGGCCCAGGACAGCTGGTCGGGTATCCGATCATCGATCTCAAGCGACACCGCCAGGATCTGCACTGGTACCTCCGGAAGATCGAGGAGGCGCTGATCAACACTCTCGCGGACTACGGTATTCCTGGCGAGCGCAATACCGCGTTTACGGGAGTGTGGACGCGCGGCAAAAAGATCGCCTCGATCGGCGTTCACGCGCGCGACTGGGTCACCTGGCACGGCTTTG
>JBDTND010000092.1:0-8603 GCA_039933915.1 Gemmatimonadales bacterium
GGAACAATGGTGAAGGTCCCCTCGATCGTCCGGGCGTCCCGGAACGTGCCCTGAAACGTCGTCGTCACCCGGCAGTTGCATTCAGGATCGACATAGGGATCGAGAGTCCCGTTCAGCTTTCCACCCTCCTTCCTGACGAAATCAATCCGGAGAACCTGACGCTTGGGCGCCGACACATCGCTCAGGAGCTCGCGCTCCTCGGGGGTCAGGAGGGAATCGGGGCGCGGAATGATCACGATGTTACCCGAAGCTGACGATTCACCCGCCAGCAGAGTGAACGCGATTGTTCCGCTTCTGCCGGTTTCCGGATTGTGGGAGGTTCCGCGCCATTCGCCGACCAGAGGATTGACATCGAAGTCGCTGGAGCTCACGTCGATTCCAGGCGTTCGCCGGCCGCACGCGATGGTCGAAGCCGCGAGAGCTGCCGCAAGGATTAAAGAAGCTCGATGCATCACTACCTCCGGTTGAGCGATCTACTCTTCACCACAGATTGGCAGCAATTCCCTCTCCGATCAAGCTGCCAGTTACAAGAATCACGACTACGAGGCAGGAGCCGGCCTGAATCCCTTTCGCTCCATTGAGCCCCAGTCCTTTCTGCCGCGCAGAAATTTCCAGAGACCACGCAGCCGCCAGTAAACGGTCAGCTGCCTGTACCCGACATTCTCGATAAGCGCCCACCAGAAAAGCAGGGCGCGATCGCGAAAGGTTTCGTAGCGGTGAAAGCTGACGTCCTCGAGAATCAATGTGAACGCCGTAAGGGCAGTTCCAAGTCCGTAGGCGGTGAGATAGAAAAGGCCTGCGAAATACCAGTCGACGACACCAAACATGAGACCCACGGCGAGACTTATGATCCCTGCTGCCTCGATTACCGGCGCCAGCAGCTCGACGAACGCATAGTAAGGAAAGACAAAGAGCCCTGTCACACCGTATCGCGGGTTGAACAGCATCCGTCGGTGCCGCCACAATACGTCCGCCAGTCCGCGATGCCATCGATCCCGCTGATTGCCGAGAACCTTTGCCGATTCGGGCACTTCGGTCCACGCCACCGGATCCGGGACGAAGGCGATCTTTCCGGGACCCCCGCGCTCGTACGACAGCCGCTTGAGCCTTACCACCAGCTCCATGTCTTCCCCAACGGTATCGTGCAGATAGCCGCCCGCTGTCAGCACGGCCTCGCGCTGAAATAGTCCGAACGCTCCGGAGATGATGATGTTGCCGCCGAGTCGATTCCAGCCGAGCCTTCCAAAGAGAAAGGCGCGGAGGTATTCGACCACCTGAACTCCCGCGAGCATGTGAGTCGGAACGGTGGCTTTCACGACCCGCCCGAATTTTACCTCCGATCCGTTGACCACCCGAATCGTTCCGCCAGTCGCGACAACGTCGGTCGCGTAAAGAAACGGACGAACCATTCGTTGCAGGCCGTCAGCTTCGATCAAAGTGTCGGCATCCATCGCGCAGACGAGCTCGCCACGCGCGAAGCTGAGTCCCACGTTGAGCGCATCGGCTTTTCCGCCGTTCTCCTTGTCGACAACGACGAGCGCTGGGTAAGTAGATGAGCGGTAGAGTGAGCGCACGGGCTTCGTCTTGATGCGCTGCTGGTAGACCGTCTTCACGGGTACAAGATCGAACCGCTCGACCAGAACCTGAACCGTTCGGTCCTTCGAGCCGTCGCTGATGACGATCACCTCGAGATTCGGGTAGTGGAGCGCGAGCAGAGCTCGCAGGCTCGTATCGATCGTCGCTTCCTCGTTGAACGCGGGCGCAAGAATGGAGATCGTGGGCGAAAGAGTGGAGCTCAACAGAAGGTGGCGGCTCTCATCCGCGATCAGCAGCATGTGGCGCCGTAATTCGAGCAGCGAGCTTACCAGCAGCACCAGGTACCAACCATTGACGGCGAGGAAATACAAGAGCACCGCATACTGGCCCTTGATGAGAACCTGACTGACCGCCGCCGTCAGCGTGGGGTTCATCCGCTCGCGGCCGTGGGAAGATCGAGCACCTGCTGCGCCATGTCGGATGCGAATCCATCGTTCCCCTTGAGCGCGCGCCGGAGAAACAGCGTCCCTGGAGCGCCAATTGCCCTCAGCGCGAGACCTGCCTCGCGCCGCACTCGCCAGGCGGAGTCGCGAAGACATTCCGCCAGCGACGACGCCGCCTGCCAGTGCTGCATGCGTCCTAATCCGTGCGCCGCGGCGCCTCGTACCAGCGGATCGTCGTCGTGCAGGAGCTCGATCAGTCGCTTAGCGGCGGGAGCATCAGCAACAGCGCCCAGCAGGTTAGCCGCGGCGAACCGAACGCCGACGTCGCCAGTGCGGGAATGTCGTAGTGCGACCGGACCAAAGCTCGGCTCGGCCAGCGACTCGGCGACGCGGAGACCTGCTTCAGCCGACGGTCCCGAGTGTGTCTCCAGAAACGCGGCAAGCGGTCCCGCGACGACACCGCCCATGCGAAGGAGCGCGTTCTGAACGGCAAAACGCGCTTGCGTCGCGGGATCCGCGAGCAGCGTCAACATCGCCGAGACAACTGGGACCGACGGCTGCGCGGCCGCCCATTCCGCCGCCTGTGCGCGAACCGCGGGATGTGGGTCCGCCAGCAGCTTTTGGACGAGCGGGTCCGGGACATCCAGTCGTGACAGGATGCGAGTGCCGCGAAGACGGCGGCTCCATCGCCGGCTCTCGCACAGTTTGCGGGCACGAGCCACCACGCCTACCTGGTCCGCGATGAAGCGCAGCCTCTCCTTCCCGGCCCCGGTCAGATTGCGCGAGGTCTCGAGAAACGCGATCACCTGAACGTCATTGGGAAGTCGCCGAAGAGCCTCGATCTCCTCGACGTTGACCGTGCTGCTCGTGACGACACGCGCTACAGACTCGCGAGCCGCCTTCGTCAGTCTGTCAAAGCGTCTCTCCCTGAAGAATCGCCAAACTCCGTGCGCGAAGAAAAGAGTGACCGCGACCGCCAGGAGGCCGATCTCGATCAGCATCACGATGTTGAGAAGATGCTGACTTACCATGCCTGGCCCTGCTTGAGCAGGGTCCGGACTTTGTGCATCAGAACTGGAACGCTGAATGGCGTGGCGATGTGGTCAATCGCGCCGAGCTCGAGCGCAGTCAGGACATCGCGCTCTCCCGTGCGCGCAGTCAGCATTACGACGCTGGTCAATCTCGTCACATCGCCCGCCTTGAGGCGACGCAGCACATCGAGCCCATTCAATGAGGGCAGATCGACACCGAGCAGAATCAGCGATGCCTGGACTTCGGGTGTGCGGCCGGTGAGTGCAGCTGCCGCGGTCTCGCCGTCCGCGAATGTGGCGACCCGAAGGCTGCGACTCTCCATCGCGTGTTGCAACAAGGAGACGAGCGGTGCGTCGTCCAGTACGATGGCGACGTCCACGCGCCGTGTCATCGGTCCGGCCTCCTTCACCCCCGAGATTCCAACCCGGATTGTCCCACCTGTCTCTCTAACCAGCTGGAGAGCTTTTAGCGCTTCTTCCCGCAATGCCGGGATCGTATCACCATCTGTCTGGTACTGAGCGACTCCGCCACTGCAGGCGACGCGGACGCGGCGACCATCCTCCGCCAGGAAATTCAGCTCCGCTATTTTGGCGCAGACCTGGGTCAGCTTGATGGCAGCGTGCTCTTTGGTGGCGCCGTACATGCCGATGGTGAAGTCCGGGCCTCCCCACCAGCCCGGGACATCCTCCGCGCGAAACAATTTGGGGATCAGTCCGCCAATTGCCCGCAACACGGTATCGCCGATTGCGCGGCCGTAGTTCGTCGCGAGGCTCGCGAACGAATCCACCTGAAGGACTGCGATCGAGTACGGATCGGATTTTCTCCGTGCCAATCTCAGAAAGCGCTCGATATGCTCCGTCGCCTTTGCAGCGGTCGCCAGCCCCGTCAGTGGATCAGTTTCTACCGGTGCTTTGCGCGCCTTGACTCCTGTAAGCCTGCTCTCGATGCGCATCATCAGCTCGGCCGGCACGAACGGTTTGCCGACGTAATCGTCGGCGCCCGCCGCAAACATCCGCTGCACGCTCGCCTGATCGGTGTGGCCCGACAGGAAGATCACCGGCAGCTCGCTCCAGCGCCGATCACTTCTCACCACGCGACACAGCTCGGTCCCGCTGATCTTTGGCATCTCGAGATCGAGCAGAATGAGATTCGGCTTCGCTTCGTCGAGTACGCTCCAGAACCGAAGCGGATCGTTGAGTGCCGTCACTTCCAACCCCCGCCGCGCGAGAAGAGAAGCCAGCCCTCTGGAAATCATCGGCTCGTCATCCACGACGAGAACGCGTCGACCTGCAAGCTGGGAATCCTGGAACGCGGCGGCGGCACTTGTCGGCGTAAGGCCACCGCCGGCATTGTCCGGTTGGGGAGCGGGAGGAGGCGACGGCGCGCCAACCAGATTTTGTCGGAGCGCCAGAAGCTGCTCAGAGATAGAGACCCCGTCGACCGGCGTGAGGGACTGATTACCAAATCGGTCGGCGACTTCCCTGGCCACGCGCGACCCGTTCTCGAATCCGAATCTGGTGGCGACCTCGGCAATGCTCTGGGCATCCCGTTCGGCGGCTCCCTTCAGTTCGAGGGAGAGAGTATTCTCCAGGAGCGCAATCGCGGCGTCATCGAGCTTGTCGATCTTCTGAAAGGTCGCCGCGCGGGCACGATCCCACGCTGCGAAGACGGCCGCCGCGATGTGTTCGCCATGCGAGGCCTGCGGAGGGAACACCTCGACACCGCACATCTTCCCAAGCTCACGCAACATCTCTTCCATATCGACAGGTACCAGAAAAAACCGATCGACGCGGACTGTTTTCAGTGCCATCAGGGCATTCTCCGCCTGCAGCATTGAGATGCAGAAGGCTACCCGCATTTCTTCGCTCGCGTCGTTGGCGCGGCGGGCTATGTAAATGGAGTCTTCTATGGGGAGCGAGTCGCTGAGGATGACGAGGCGGGCTTCTTCACGGGCAGCGGCCCGGCCCATCTGCTGAGCGTTGTCAAACTCGGTGATAACGACGTCGCGGAGCCTGAGTCCGATCTCGCGGACCATTTCCGCGGGTATCCCCGCCACCAGGACTTTGACAGGCCCGGTCATCTGCTAGGGAACAAACCACTCCGCAGAACGAGCGATGTTCCGATACTGGGCGCGATGGCGCGAAAGCGTCCGGGGGTCATGCAGAGAATATACAGATTCCACAGGTAACGCTTCGCCGGCTCGGGACGCTCTCGGCCCTACTTAGCCCTCTGTCTGCTTCGCGAGAGCGAGAACTGCGTTCCACTCCGCGGCTCCCACCTTTTGAACGGACAGGCGGTTTCCCTTCTGGAGAAGCGGCATTCCTTCCAGCTCGTGTTTCGTCCGCATCTCACTGAGCGTCACCGGTCGGGGGAGGCGTTCGATGGCGCGGATGTCCACCATGGACCAGGGCGACTCTCCCCCCTTGCTCCTTGGATCGTAGTGCGGATCCTTGGGATCCACCGCGGTATGATCCGGGTATCCCTCGCGCACGATCTCGACGATCCCATGGATTGCCGGATCGTCCCCTCCGGAATGGTAGAAGAAAGCAAGGTCGCCCTTCTTCATCTCGTCGCGCATGTAGTTCCTCGCCTGAAAATTCCGCACGCCGTCCCAATGGGTCGTCCGGCTCGGCGAATTCCACAAGTCGTCGAAGCCAAAGGACTCCGGATCAGACTTGAGAAGCCAGTACTGCCGGTCCGTTTGAGTGGGTCGGGTAACCTTCGCCATTCCGTACACCGCCATGTGCGAGTGACTAACCAGTGGAACCTATGCCACGAAGCGCCGTAGATTGAAGGACATAATAACAATTACCCCACCAGGCCAGTCACCATGCACCACCACCCCCTTCAAATATCCGCTCTTGCGACAGTCTCGCTGCTCGCCCTTTCCGCGGGTGCTATGAGCGCACAGACCACAACCGGCACCCCGCTCACCTATCCGGCCGCCCCGCGCGGGACGCAGGTGGATGTCTACCACGGCACGAGCGTCGCCGATCCATATCGCTGGCTCGAGGATGTCGACGCGCCGGCGACGACGGCGTGGGTCGCGGCGGAAAACAGGCTGACTGATTCGTTCCTGGCGGCGATTCCGGAGCGTCGAGCGATCAAGAACAGGCTGACTCAGCTGTGGAATTATCAGCGGTTTTCCGCGCCATTCAAGCAAAACGGGCGCTACTTCTATTTTCAGAACACGGGACTCCAGAATCAGAACGTGCTGTACGTGCAGGACGGGAGGGACGCCCCGCCTCGGGTCCTCCTCGATCCGAACGTGCTCTCGACCGACGGCACGATCGCGCTTTCGGATGCGACAGCTTCGGACGACGGACGCTACCTCGCGTACAGCCTCTCGACGAGCGGCTCCGACTGGCAGGAGATCCACGTCCGGGACGTCAACAACGCACGCGATCTGAGCGATGTCGTAAAGTGGGTGAAGTTCTCAGGGATCTCGTGGACGCACGACAACAAGGGCTTCTTTTACTCGCGCTACGACGAGCCGACGTCGGGCAACAAGATGACCAACGCCAATCGCAACCATAAGCTGTATTACCATCGCGTGGGACAGGCTCAATCGCGCGACCAGTTGATCTACGACCGCCCGGATCAACCCGACTGGCTCTTCTTCGCCAGCGTCACCGATGACGGGCAGTACCTCATCATCTCGGTCGCCCAGGGCACCGACGTCCGCACGCGGCTGTACTTCATCGATCTCGACAACCCCGGCAAGCCGGAGCTCGACAACCCCGTCGTCCGGCTCATCGACAAGCTCGATGCCGACTACACCTTCGTCGGCAATCGCGGAACGAATTTCTACGTGCGCACCGACAGGAATGCGCCGAAGGGACGCATCGTCGCTGTCAGCATCGACAACCCGAGAGAAGAGCGCTGGAACACGATCATCCCGGAGAGCAAGGACGCTCTTGTCAGCGCCACGATTGCGGGCGACGACATCGTCGCGAACTATCTGCAGGACGCTCACTCGAGCGTGCGCTTCTTCAGCGCCGGCCGCGACGACCGGCGGAACCAGAGACAGAGATCGCAGCAGCCGCCGCAGCGCACTCCGAGCAGCATTTACGACGACACCAGCACCGCTCCACTGGTGCTGCGGGAACGAGGCCAGATGCTGGGCGGGGGATTCACGCTGCGCGGCGAGCTGCCCCTTCCGGGCATCGGCACCGTCGATGACATCCACGGGCGTCAGGGCGACGACGAGATGTTCTACAGCTTCACATCATTCCTGAATCCTACGACCATCTACCGCTTCGATCTGAAGTCACGGCGCAACGAGGTGTTCCGCACCCCGAAAGTCGCGTTCGATCCCTCCCTGTACGAGACTCGGCAGGTCTTCTACACGAGCAAGGACGGGACGCGGGTGCCGATGTTCATCACCGCGAAGAAAGGCATCCAGCTGAACGGAAACAACCCAACGCTCCTTTACGCATACGGCGGGTTCAACATCTCGATCACGCCGGCTTTTTCGGCGGCGAATATCGCGTGGATGGAGATGGGCGGCATCTACGCCCTCGCCAACCTTCGGGGTGGCGGAGAGTACGGGAAAGACTGGCACGAAGGCGGGATGCTCGCGAAAAAACAGAATGTCTTCGACGATTTCATCGCCGCGGCGGAGTATCTGATCAAGGAGAAGTACACATCGACTCCGAAGCTCGCGATTCGCGGCGGTTCGAATGGTGGACTCCTTGTCGGAGCTGTGATGACGCAGCGGCCCGAGCTGTTTGGAGCGGCGCTTCCAGAAGTCGGGGTGATGGACATGCTTCGCTTTCAGAAGTTCACCATCGGGTGGGCGTGGACGTCGGACTACGGATCGTCCGACGATCCCGACCAGTTCGCGTATCTCCGCGCCTATTCTCCGCTGCAGAACATCAAGCCTGGGACGTGCTATCCGCCCACTCTCGCATTCACCGCGGATCACGATGATCGCGTAGTTCCAGGACACACGTTCAAATTCATCGCGACGCTCCAGGCGGCTCAGGCCTGCCCCAATCCGACCCTGGTCAGGATCGAGACGAAGTCGGGGCACGGCGCCGGAAGGCCGACGACGAAGCTGATCGACGAGGCAGCAGATAGATTTGCCTTCCTCGTGAAGGAGCTGCAAATGAAACCCGCGCTGCAGTAGATGGAAACTTTTCTTGCAGGCGCGGACGCAGTCAATCAGGTACTGCGTACCGTGCTGCTGTCGATTGCAGTCGTATTCGGCGCGATCTGCGTCCTCGATTGGGCGGTTCGCACCAGAAAGATCAGCCCATTCAACGCGATCGCCCGCTTCTGCCGCTCGACGGTTGACCCATTCATTGCTCCGATCGAGCGAAAAGTCGTGCGCGCCGGCGGGACGCCTGCCGCCGCTCCGCTATGGGCGCTCGCGGCGGTAGTAGTCGGCGGAATCCTTCTGCTCACCCTGCTGGACATCGTTCGGCTCGAGGTCGTCAAATCCATCATTGCGTCGTCTGAGGGCGCGGCCGGAGTCTTTCACCTGCTCGTCGGCTGGACATTCGGGATTCTCAAGGCCGCGATCATCGTTCGGGTCATAAGCTCGTGGCTACCCATTTCCCCTTATTCGCCGTGGATTCGCTGGAGCTA
>JBDTND010000093.1:0-8601 GCA_039933915.1 Gemmatimonadales bacterium
GTCAGTTGTAAACATCTGACCACCTCGAAAATCCGATAAAATCGCGCGCAACACCTTGAGACATATAGGGTTGCGTTGTGGAGGTCACAGATATGACATTTCTGACCTCATCCGCTACAACCTCAGACATAACTATTTCTTGACGGCATTCGTCAATACAGGTACCGTTATACGTATCTCAGCAGTGGCACTACCACAATAGAACCGAAGATGCCTGAATGGATTGGGCGGGAACTTGAGCGCATCAGAAAGCTCAGGGGTCTCCGTCGTGAAGACGTTGCAGCCAGGCTCGCTAGACCGGTGTCGGCGTCGACCATACGCAATATCGAGCATGACGAGGACTACAATGTCTCGCTCGATCTTTTGCGACAGATAGCGTCAGTGCTCGGCGCCAAGATTGTGGTCTCTTTAGAGGCGGATGATCTAAAGCGCTGGCATACGCCACCGGGACAGAGGCCAGCGATAAACCTGGCTGACGGACCGGTAGCGGGACACGAGACGGAAGGCCAGGAGAGGCTGATCGACAACGAGTATTTCATCCGGTACATCCGGGCGCGTTATCCGGAATGTCCGCTGACAAACTCGCAGATCGGCCGAAGGATGTGGGACTTCGCCAAGCCCAGGGGAGCGGAGCTGGTGAAGGGCAGAATGCAGGTGAAGAAGCTGCCGGCCAACGAGAGCATTGCCACATACAGGCTCCCGACGACCGCAGCGCAGTACCGCGTTCGTGAGCGGGATATAGAAGTGTTGCACGGTTTTGCGGATCGGTTGGGCCGTGCTTACCGGGATGAAAAGGGAAGGGTTCTTGTCCCTCTCATTTAGGCGAGCGCGGGCTGTACTAATTCCAGGAGAACCTGTGAAGAAGTCACTTAAGCCGTTGAACGCACCTCCTCCGAAGCAGTCTTCGCCACTGAAGGCCGCTATTCGCGCTGCTTCCCATGCTGTTGCATTGGGCGGGCTGCTCGTTGGTGGAGCTGTGTGGACGATATCGCAGCAGCATCCCCTTTATGCGAACCCGGGGAAGCTGCTGAGACTGCCCGCGGCCGTCGTTGACGCTTCACAGCCGACCGAGCAGGCGTTTCGCATCGGTGAGGTCCTGACTCAGTACACGCACGACCGCGCGCTGGCGTTCCGTATTGCCGACGCGATCGTCGATCAGGCGGCCAAGAAGAACATCGATCCCGCTCTGCTGGTCGGCGTTCTTCTGACGGAAGACGCGACCCTCGACCCGCGTGCCCGCAGCTCAGTCGGCGCGCGCGGCCTGATGCAGGTGATGCCGCTCCACGGTGGAAAGTGGGGATGCGGCTCGTCCGACCTGTTCGACATCGAGAGCAACATCTGTCACGGCGTGCAGATTCTGAAGCAGGCGATGCAGGACGCGCCCAATACCCGTCTCGCGCTGCTTCGCTACAACGGCTGTGTCCGTGGTCGCAACACTCCGAACTGTCATCTTTACGACGACAAGGTTCTTAAGCATGCCGGCCGTGCCGCCGCTGAGATGCGACTGGTCAAGACCCAGAAGAGCGAGTAGTCCCGATTGGTAAAAAGAGCCGGCGCGAGAGCGCCGGCTCTTTTTTTGTCCGAACCGTTGAGGAGGGAAACGCAACGGAACGGGCGGGAGGCGTCAGTGGCGTAGATGCCAGTTGTTAGTTGACTACGCCGGGACGCTCTTGGCGGAGGAGAGCACAAGCAGCGCTTTTCCCCTCACCCCATGAGTGAAGTCGGTGAGTTGTGAACTAATACTCTGGCATCTACCCTTCTGACGCCTCCCGCCCGTTCTTTTGTGGTCGCCCGACTCCAGAGGGAATACTGCGCGATAGCTCACAGATGTCGAAGAAACCTTACGCGATCCTCGCGCTCGCTCTCCTCGGAATCTCATTCGCGGGCCCCCTGGTCCGCCTCTCGACCGCGGACCCCGTGGCGATTGCCGTTTGGCGTCTCGGGTTCTCGCTCGTCATCGTGGCCGGGTTCCTCGTGGCCACCCGGGAGTGGCGGGAATGGAAGAGCATCTCACGCGGAGACCTCGCCCTTGGCGGAGCGGCGGGTGTGGCTCTCGCGCTCCACTTCTGGGCGTGGAATGCGTCGATTCACCTCACGACGATCGCCGCATCCGTCACGCTCGTGAATCTTCAGCCCGCAGTGGTCGCGGTGATTTCCGCCATCGTGCTCAGGGAAGTGCCGACGAACAGGCAGATAACGGGGATTGCGATCGGAATTCTGGGTGCAGTGATCATCGCGGTCCCCGACCTCAAAGGCGGTCTTTCGCCCAGCGGGAACGCGCCTCTGTTGGGCAACCTGCTGGCGGTGTCCGCGGCGGTAACTGCTGCCATCTACTACACGATCGGCCGGCACCTGCGCCGGACGCTCGGCATTTGGGCGTACGTGGGAATCGTGTACGCGGCGGCGTTCCTCACCCTGTGGGTAATCGCCGAGTTGCGCGGAGTCGCGCTCGCGCCACAGCCGCCCCGAGAGGTCGCGATTTTCGCCGGTCTCGCTTTGGGACCAATGCTGCTGGGCCACACCGGGATGAACTGGGCTCTCAAGTTTCTTCCAGCCTATGTGGTAAACCTGACGGTGCTGGGCGAGCCAGTCGGAGCGACGCTGCTTGGCGCGCTCATACCATCGATTCGACAGATTCCCACCATCTCGACGCTCGTCGGCGGCGCGATAGTCCTGACGGGAGTGATTGTCGCGGCGGACCGCCCGGGTCGTCGCGCACCCGCGACGCCTGACAATTAAGTTTTAGCGCGAGTACGCTTACCGCGAGCGGGACTCGCGATGATCAATCCGCTCACCCGTCAATCGATGCGAAGCTCGAAACTCCCTGCGGTCCTGTTCGGCCTTCTCGCCATCCCTGCCGCGAGTGGGGCGCAAGTGAGAATTGCCAAACCCGCGGCGCCGGTGATCACATCCCCGCGCGCGCAGTTTGGCCACAATCTCGGCGACGATTATTTCCTCGCCAATTACACCCAGATGATCGACTACTGGCGCAAGCTCGACCGGGAGTCGGATCGCATGAGGATGGTCCGCATCGGGACGACAGCCGAAGGACGTCCCATGTGGATGGCTATCATCACCTCGAGCGAGAACCAGAGGAGGCTCACGCGCTACCAGGAAATCTCGCGTCGCCTGGCGCTCGCGGAAAATCTCACCGACGCGCAAGCTCGGACGCTGGCGGCGGAGGGGAAGGCGGTGGTCTGGATCGACGGCGGACTCCACGCAAGCGAGGTACTGGGCGCGCAGCAGCTGATTCTTACGGCTTACGATCTCGTGAGCCGCAGCGACCCCGAGACGCTTCGGTTACTGCGTGACGACATCATTCTTCTGGTTCCCGCGAATCCGGATGGACTGGATCTCGTGTCCAACTGGTACATGCGCGAACCGGACACTCTCAAGCGGTCGACCTCGAGACTACCCCGGCTCTACCAGAAATACGCCGGCCACGACAACAATCGCGACTCTTATATGGCGTCGCAGCCCGAGACCCAGGCGATGGACAGCATCCTCTACCGGGCCTGGTATCCGCAGATCATGTACAACCACCATCAAACGGGGCCGATCGGAACCGTGATCTTCGCGCCGCCGTTCCGCGATCCGTTCAACTACAACTACGACCCGCTCGTGCCGATGGAGCTCGACCTGGTCGGAGCGGCAATGCATTCGCGGTTCGTCGCCGAGGGAAAGGCGGGTGCCACAATGCGAAGCGGATCGGGATATTCGACGTGGTGGAACGGGGGTCTCAGGACGACCGTCTACTTCCACAACATGATTGGCCTGCTGACCGAGGCGATCGGCAATCCGACACCGATGGAAATTCCTTTGGTGACGGAGAAGCTGCTGCCCAAGGGCGACCTCCCGATGCCCATTCAACCGCAGAAGTGGCACTTTGCGCAATCGATCGCCTACGAGCTGACGGCGAACCGGGCGGTGCTCGATGTTGCTTCGCGTTACCGCGAGACGTTCCTGTACAACATCTACCAGATGGGCCGGAATTCCATTCAACGTGGTAGCGCCGACTCATGGACGGTCACGCCGAAGAAGGTGGCGGCGCTCCAGGCGGCGATCCCGCAGGACAGCGTGAGGCTGCAAGGCGCTGACGCAGGCGGTGGCGGAAACCGCCCTCAGACCACGAGTGCCGCGGACCTCGCGACTTACGCGAGCATCATGCGCAATCCCGCTGACAGAGATCCGCGCGGCTACATAATCCCCGCCGATCAGCCGGATTTCCTTACGGCAACAAAGTTCGTCAATGCATTGATCAAGACAGGCATTGTTGTCCAGCGGTCGACGGTGCCGTTCACGGTCAATGGAAAGAACTATCCCGCCGGCTCGTATGTGGTCAGGACGGCACAGGCATTCCGTCCGCACATACTCGACATGTTCGAGCCGCAGGATCATCCGAACGACATTCCGTACCCCGGTGGTCCTCCGACTCCGCCCTACGACAATGCGGGCTGGACGCTGGCCTACCAGATGGGAGTCCAGTTCGACCGCGTTCTAGACGCCTTCGGTGGTCCGTTCACGACTGTCATCGGTTTTGCCAAGCCACCGGCGCAGCATGTCGCGTCGGGCGTCGCCGGTTATGTGCTGAGTCACTCGGTCAACGATGCGTTCGCCGCGGTGAATCGCCTGCTTGCCCGCGGGGAGGACGTCTTTACCCTCCGCACGCCGCTCAGCATCAACGGCAAGACCTACGATGCCGGAACGTTCTACATCAATGCGAAACCGACCACGGTTCCAATTCTCACGCAGCTGGCGGAGGAGAAGGGGCTCGACTTCGATCCGATCGATACTGAATTATCCCAGTCGTCGCTGAGTCGACTGCGCGCTCCGCGCATTGCACTGTGGGATCAGTATGGCGGCGCTATCACGTCGGGTTGGGGGCGGTTCGTGCTCGAGCAGTTCGAGTTCCCCTATGAGATTGTGTATCCGCCCGCGATCGATGCGGGCGACTTGATCAGGAAGTACGATGTCCTGATTCTCCCGGACGGAGTCTCGTTTGGCCGCCCCAATGCGCGCGCGGGCGCGCGCGTCAACCCTGAAGACGTACCGCCGGAGTACCGCGATCGTGTAGGCAACCTGACCGCCGCCAAGACGATCCCGGAGCTCCAGGAGTTCCTCAATGCCGGTGGGACGATTCTCGCGATTGGATCGGCTACCGACATCGGTATCCAGCTACAGTTGCCGATCGCGAACGCGCTGCTCGACAGCGCGGGCCGTGCTCTGCCCAGAAATCGATTCTATGTGCCGGGCTCGATTCTCTCCATGAGAGTGGATACCACCGCTGCGCTGGCGCAGGGACTGCGGCCGGTGACCGATTTCTACTACGACAACGCTCCCGCGTTTCGTCTGCTGCCGGCGGCCGAGGCGCGTGGGATCAGGCGGGTTGTCTGGATCGATGGACCGACGCCGCTGCGCAGCGGCTGGGCTTGGGGCCAAAGATACCTGAGCGGTGTAACAGAGGTTCTGCAGGCTCCGGTTGGGAAGGGAATGCTCGTATTGTATGGACCAGATCCTTACTTCCGCTCGCAACCACACGGCACATTCAAGCTTCTGTTCAACGGCCTGCTTTATCGCACCGCACTTGGGGACTGAATAATGCGCTCACGTATTTTGCTCGCCGCCCTGGCCGCTTCCGGCTGCTCCTATTTCCAGTCGTCTGCTACGACCGAGACTGCTCCAGCTCCGGAGACCAGGCCGTCTTCATCGACGAGCTCTCCTGTGTCATCAGTCCGCGCAACGAGCAGCCCCGGCCTCCTCAAGGCGATGCACGATCGCTACGACGGCAAGTATCTCAAGACGCTGAGTTTTCTTCAAAACAACACGCGCTATTCCACCACCGGCGAGGAGCAGAAGTCGCAGTGGTACGAGCATATCGAGATTCCCGGAAAGCTCCGGATTGCGTTTCTTCCAGCCGCCCAGAAAAGCGGCCTCGTTCAGATAGACGACAAGGTCGCGTCGTTCGACAACGGCATTCGAGTCGATTTCCGTCCCTCGGTGAATCCACTGTTGCTGCTAACCGCGGATGTGTACGTGTCTCCACTCGCGAACATTCAGCGCGCCCTGGATTCGCTGCACGTCGATACCAATCTGTTCCGGACCGATGTGTGGGAGGGCCAGCCCGTATACGTGATTGGCGCAAGAGCCGACGACTCCACTTCGACCCAGATGTGGGTCGACCGGGACCGCTTGCGTCTGGTGCGGTTCATTCAACGCGAAAAAAGGGGCGAGCGCACTATCGTCAGCGACAATCGTATCCAGAACTACAAGACGATTCAGGGGTTCGACGTTCCTACCGAGTTCCTGGTGATTCGAAACGGCCGGCCATTCTGGAGAGAACAGTACGCGGACGTGCGTATCAACGAGACTTTCCCGCCGGGCACTTTTGATCAGGCAACCTGGACGAACATTCCAATTCCCAGGCAATAAAGTCCGATGATGAGCACCCGAATCGAACGCAGCAACGCCCGTCAGAGCTCGACTTCTCTGTGGCGGCCGTGGAGCAGCCTGAGAAACAACTCAATCAAGCGACCAAAAATGAGAACCGGACTACTGCTGGCGGCGGTGGGATTCTTTGCCGTCGACCTCTCCGCGCAGGGACGCATACAGCGTCCCATGACATTCGAGGATTTTGCCGCTGTCAAGAATGTCGGCGACCCGCAAATCTCACCCGACGGACGCTGGGTCTTGTACTCGCTGCGATCGACGGATGTCGCCGCCAACTCACGCAGAACTATTACCAAGCTCGCTTCCGCCGTCGCGCGTGGAGAATCGAACGGCCGCCAGAGTGGAACCGCGGCTGAAGCCGACAGACCGTTTCCGGACGCGAACACCCGCGCCAGCGAAGCTCGCTGGTCTCCTGACGGAAAGCGGATCGCCTACATAGCGAATGGGCAGCTCTGGATCGCTGATGTGAGCGGCGGAAACGCACGCCAGCTCTCGAACGTGAGCGGCGGAGCGAGCGGCCCTGTCTGGGCGCCGACGGGAGACCGGATCGCCTTCGTAACCGGTGTCTACCCCGACTGCGACAGCGATGCGTGCAACATCGAGCGCGCCAAGGCCGCCGATACGAGCAAGGTCAAGGCGCACATCGCGGACAATTTGCTGTACCGCCACTGGACCGAGTGGACGCCGGCGACCAGATCGCATCTGTTCATCGTGTCGACGGACGGAACGGGACTCCGTGACGTGACAGCCGGTGTGAAGTACGACGTTCCACCCGGCCCATTCGGCGGCAGCGAGGCCTACACTTTCTCTCCCGACGGCAGGGAGATCGCTTACACCGCGAAGGATCAGGGTCGCGAGGACGCGTGGTCGACCGACCTCAACGTCTACGTCGTGCCGGTGGCTGGCGGCGCGCCCGCGGTGATCACTGCTGCAAATCACGGCGCCGATCAGAATCCGGTCTACTCTCCCGACGGACGCACCATTTTATACGCTTCGCAGGCGCGCGCCGGATTTGAATCCGATCGCCAGCGGCTCATGGCGTACGACCGCGCGGGAAAGACTTCGCGCGAGCTCCTGCCGACGTGGGACAGAAACGCCGATGCCTACGCGTTCTCGCCGAGTGGCGACGCGATTTATGTGACGGCCGTCGATGCGAGCCGCAACAAGCTCTATCGCATCTCACGGACTGCTTCCGGCTGGACCACCACGCCACAACTCCTCACTTCTGGCGGCAACAATTTCTCGGCGTCCGTCTCAGGCGGCGGCAGGACGATCGCCTGGCTTCAGGATGCGACGGAGCGACCGGCGGAAGTCTATGTCGCGAACGTCGGAGCGACGGGTCTCGCCAATGTGCGGCGCCTCACGCACGAGAACGATCCACTGATCGCGCAGCTCAAGCTGAATCCGGCGGAGGACTTCTGGTTCAAGGGCGCCGACGGCGACAGTGTGCAGGGATTCGTCATCAGGCCGCCGCAGTATCAGGCGGGCAAGAAGTACCCGGTGTTGTTTCTCATCCACGGCGGCCCGCAGGGAGAGTGGCTCGACCAGTGGCACGGGCGCTGGAATTTTGAGCTGTTCGCCTCGCCGGGATTCGGAATCGTCGCGATCAATCCGCGCGGCTCGTTCGGTTACGGCCAGAAGTTCACCGATCAGATCTCGAAGGATTGGGGCGGCAAGGTGTACACCGACCTCATGAACGGTCTCGACGCGTCGCTGGCTCGGTTCAGCTGGCTCGATTCGACGCGGATGGGCGCCGCCGGTGGCTCATACGGTGGCTACATGACGAACTGGATCGCCGGCCACTCGAACCGCTTCAAGGCGTTGTTCACGCATGCGGGCGTATTCAATCTCGAGAACATGTACGGCGCCACCGAGGAGATCTGGTTCGGCGACTGGGAATTCGGCGGCCCGTACTGGGACAAGACCGCGATGGACGCCGTATATCGGCGCTGGTCGCCGCACCTCTTCGCGGGGAATTTCCGCACTCCGCAGCTGGTAGTGGTGGGCGAGCTCGACTATCGGGTGCCGTACACCGAGGGACTCTCGCTGTTTACCGCGCTGCAGCGGCAGGGCGTTCCCAGCCGGCTCATCGATTTTCCGGACGAGGGGCACTGGATAGCCAAGCCTCAGAATCAGAGGCTGTGGTGGGGGGAG
>JBDTND010000094.1:0-8107 GCA_039933915.1 Gemmatimonadales bacterium
ACCTTGTCTTCGCCTTCGTGTCCCGGAACGGTGTACACGAACGAGAGATTCTCGACAGCAAAGCGGAGGCGCCCGAACTGGGCGCGCAACGCTTCCAGGCGCTCCAGCTTGTCGCGGTAGACTCCCGCCCTCTCGAATTCCAGTGCCTCGCTCAAGCGGGTCATCTCAGCGCGAAGCACCTCGAGGGGCCCATCGTCCCAGCCATCCAGAAATGCGCGCGCGAGCTTCACTCGGTCTTCATACTGAGATGCGGAACATCCCCCCACGCACGGGCCCAGGCATTTGGCGATTTCGTGGCGGATGCACCCCGGCGTCCGCGCCAGCTGAAAGAGCTCGGTCTGATCGCTGTAGAACATCTTGAGATCGGTGCGGCAGTCGCGGAGCATCAGCACGTCGTTGAGCTCTCTCACCGCTTCCCCAACCCGCATCGCGCCAACGAATGGTCCGTAATAGACGTCCGCATCCTCGCCGCTCGCGCCGCGTACAACCAGCAGCTTGGGAGCCGTTCCCTTCGTCAGCTTTATGAATGAGTAGTGTCTCGCATCGCGCATCATCGCCACGTTGTAGCGCGGGCGGAATCGCTTGATCAGCCTCAGCTCCTGCAAGAGCGCGGCGAACTCGCTCGGCGTGTAATCCCATTCGATCGATTCAGCGGAGCGAAGAATGCGCGCGCCCTTCTCCTCGGGATATGCGCACCGGAAATAGCTGAGCAGGCGGGAGCGGACGCGTTTCGATTTGCCCACGTACAGGATCTCGCCGTCGCCCGAGAGCATGCGGTAGACGCCCGGCCTGTCCGCAGCGCTTTCGCGCACGTTCAACTTCATGACCGCGAGCTGTGCGTCGCTGGTTTCTTTCCTCTCGAGCCGTGCCGCGAGGCGAGTCATGCTATTGCTGGCACCTTACGCACATTGTCGTCGCGCGACCGTCGATGGCGTGCGTCATGACCAGCTTCGAACCGCATCGCTGGCAGGGAAGTCCCCCTCGCCCGTACGCCTGGAGCTTTTCCACGAATGAGCCCCGCTGTCCGCGAGCATCCCGGTAGTCGCGAAAGCTGGTGCCGCGCGCCTCGATCGCTTCGCCCAGAACGGCGACGATCGAATCACGAAGCAGCTCTGCTTCCTCGAGAGTAACCGACGCGGCGGAGCGCGATGGATCGATCCCGGCGCGCCACAGTGACTCGTTCGCGTAGATGTTGCCGATGCCTGCGATTTTTCTCTGCTCCATTAAGACTTTCTTCACGGGCTGACTGGTCGCCCCGAGAACCGCCGATAGATGCGCCCCGGTAAACTCGCGGTCAAGTGGCTCGATGCCGAGCTTTGAAGAGTACACTTCGAAACGATTTGCATCCATCAGCGCAACCGTTCCGAGCCGCCTGACGTCCGCGTAGTGCAGAGCTCGACCGTCGTCGAGATCGAAGCGCATCGTCGAATATGCGAGCTCTGCACCGGCAAAATTACCATCGTCGATCAGCAGCGCGCCCGTAAAGCGCGGTTGTACGACGAGCCGGTCACCCGTGTCCAGATCGATCACCACCAGCTTTGCCCGGCGCCAGCTGCGAACGATGGTTGCGTCGAGGAGTCGCTTCCCGAGCGAGCGAGCGCTGACTTCGCGCAGCACGTCGGCTTTGCGGACGGAAACCTTTTTTATTTTCCGACCGCGGATCGCGCCGTCCAGATCGCGCGCGATCGTCTCGGTCTCAGGTAATTCGGGCACCGCGCGTCAGCTCCCGCCAACCGATGTCGCGTCGCAGCTGCTTCCCCTTGAGCGTCACCTGCTCGGCGTACGACCGCGACGTCTCGGCGGCGTCGAAGAGATTCGCCGCGACCGCCGTCACCGACAGGACGCGGCCACCCGCCGTCACGAGCTCGTTGGTTACGGGGTCCAGCGCGGTGCCGGCCTGAAAGACCTCTACGCCTTCTTCGGGCGGAGGCAGTTGTATCACATCGCCCTTGCGGACAGCGTCGGGATAGCCTGACGCGGCAACCACCGTCGTGACTGCGCAAAGCGGCTTCCAATCAGGATTTTTCGCGCGACTGAGCGAGCCCCCCTCGGCGATCACCGTGATCAGATCGAGCAGCGACGAATTCATCAGCGGCATGATTGACTGTGTCTCGGGATCCCCGAACCGGCAATTGAACTCTACGACTTTTGGTCCGGTATCGGTGATCATGAGCCCGGCATAGAGGAGACCCTTGAACGGCGACCCCGCGTCTCGCAACGCGGATATCGCGGGTCTTACGATCTCGCCCATCGCTCGCGCGACAAGCTCCGGCGTCGCCAGCGACGTTGGGGCGTAGGCTCCCATCCCACCCGTGTTCGGGCCGAAATCGCCCTCCAGCAGCCGCTTGTGGTCCTGCGCGGCCAGGAGTGGCAACGCCTGCTGTCCGTCGGTGATGGCGAAAAGCGAAAGCTCTTCGCCCTCCATGAATTCCTCGATGAGGATGTCGCGTCCCGCGGCGCCAAGAAGTCTGTCGCTCAACATGGCGTCGATTGCGCGCTCCGCTTCCGCCGCGCTTTGCGCGACGATCACACCTTTTCCGCCGGCGAGACCCGACGCCTTTATCACGACCGGCGAGCCGAAGTCTGCGAGCGCCGCTTTCGCCGATTTCGCATCGCTGTGCTGGCTCGCTCTCGCTGTCGGGATCCCGGAGCGGACCATCAGGTCCTTCGCAAATCTCTTCGATGTCTCGATGCGCGCCGCCTCGCGCGTTGGCCCAAAGATCGGAAGTCCTCTGCTTTGGAACAGGTTGACGATGCCCGCCTCGAGCGGAGTCTCGGGGCCCACGATCGTGAGATCGACCAGCTCGTCTTCCGCGAGGGTGGCAAGATCCTTGATCTTGTCGGTTGAGATCGGAGCGCAGCGCGCCAGCGCAGCGATCCCCGGGTTCCCGGGTGCTGCGATCAGCTCGATATTCGGATCGTCACGTCGCAGCTTCCAGGCGAGAGCATGCTCGCGCCCGCCGCCGCCGACGATCAGTGCCTTCATGCGAACGCTTGCTCGAGATCCGCGATCAGGTCCCCGACATCTTCGACTCCGCACGAGAGGCGAACCAGATCGTCCCTCAAGCCGAGCGAGGCGCGACGCTCCGGCGGCACAGATGCGTGCGTCATGGTGGCGGGATGGCTGATCAGACTCTCGACGCCGCCCAGCGATTCAGCGAGAGAGAAGACGCGCACTTTACCGAGCACCTTGGCTGCCTTCTCCTTGCTCCCGGTGAGGACCGAGATCATTCCGCCGAAGCCTTTCATCTGGCGTTTGGCCAGCTCGTGTTGCGGGTGCGAAGTCAGGCCAGGATAAATCACGTTCTCGTGCCCGAGCTTTTCCGCGAGCCACGCCGCGATCTTGCGACCGTTCTCGTCGTGGCGCGGCATCCGCAGGTGCAGCGTCTTCGTCCCGCGCAGCACCAGCCACGCATCGAACGGCCCCGGAACCGCTCCCGACGTGTTCTGAATGAACTGCAGCCGCTCGGCGAGCGAATCGTCCCGCACCACCGCGATGCCGCCGATCATGTCGCTGTGCCCGTTCAGGTATTTCGTCGTGGAGTGATAGACGATGTCGGCGCCGTGCTCGAAGGGACGCTGGAAGTAGGGGGACGCAAACGTGTTGTCGACGATGAATAGCGCCTTCTTCTGCTTCGCTATCTGGCCGACCGCGGTCAGGTCGGTGATCCGCATCATCGGATTCGTCGGCGTCTCCATCATGATCGCAACCGTGTGCTCACTGCATGCGTCCTCGACCTTTTGCGGATCACGGCTGTCGACGTAGGTGAAGCACAAGCCAAAATTCCTGAGGATCTTGTCGAACAGCCTGAACGTCCCGCCGTAGCTGCTCTCGCCGGCGACGATGTGGTCGCCGGACTTGAACAGCTTCATGATCGAGTCCGTCGCTCCCATGCCGCTGCTGAAGGCGAACCCGTGCGTACCGCCCTCGAGCGCGGCGACATTTCGCTCCAGGGCTTCGCGAGTGGGATTCTTTCCGCGAGCGTACTCGTACCCCTTGTTGTTGCCGAGTCCTTCCTGGACGTACGTCGACGTCGTATAGATCGGCGTCATGATCGCGCCGGAGAGCGGATCAGGCCGTTGCCCCGCGTGAATGGCTCGGGTGCCAAACTCGGATTTCAGGTCTTCGTCGAAGATGCGGGTCATGCGCCTTTCACGGTGGAATGGATTGTTGGGGGCTGGTGCAGAGAAGTTAACCAATCGACCGATCGTTTTCCGTCGTCCGACCCGCTCTGCGCTGAGTAAATTACCCGTATCAATGGCGCCCCAATAGGAAACAAGAGGAAGATCGAGAATGGCATATGAGGGTCTGATGGTCAGCGTCTCCGGCGTGCGTGGCCAAGTCGGAGAGGCATTGACGCCGGAAATCATTGGTAAGTTCGCCGCCGGCTTTGGCGCATGGGCGCTCGCGCGCGCGGGCGGAAAAGCACGCATCGTCGTTGGCCGGGACAGCAGAGTGTCGGGCCCGATGTTCCAATCTGCCGTGCACGCCGCGCTTCAGTCTGTCGGCTGCGACGTGCTCGACATCGGAATGGTTCCGACTCCGACGGTGCAGCTCGCGGTGGAGCACCATCAGGCGGCGGGAGGCCTGGCCATCACCGCCAGTCACAATCCGATCGAGTGGAACGCGCTCAAATTCATCGGCCCTTCAGGCCTCTTCCTCGATGGCGCCGAAGCCGCGGAGATGCGGCAGGTAGTCGACGGAATCATCCCGCGTGCGACGTGGGACAGGCTTGGATCGATCACGCAGGACAAGGACGCTGCCCGGGAGCACATTGAGAAGATCCTCGCCCTCCCGTTTCTCGACGTCGAGGGAATCAGAAAGAAGGGATTCAGGGTCGGACTCGACTGCGTCCGCGGCGCCGGTGGAGTATTCATGCCCGTACTCCTGGAGCTGCTCGGGTGCAAACTCGCGACGATCAACATGGAGCCCGACGGACGCTTCCCCCGGCCGCCCGAGCCTGTTGCCGAAAATCTCGGCCAGCTCCAGAAGCTGGTGCAGGATTCTCACTGTGACATTGGAATGGCTGTCGATCCCGATGTCGATCGCCTGGCGCTCGTCTCCGAGGAAGGCCTGGCCATTGGTGAGGATTACACTCTAGCTCTGGCCGCCAAGGTGGTTCTGCGACACCGCAAGGGAGTAGTCGTCACCAACCTCTCGACCAGCCGGATCGTCGACGACATCGCCAAGGAGGCGGGAAGCAGGGTAATAAGGGCGCCGGTCGGCGAGGTAAACGTTGCGACCAGGATGCGCGCGGAGAAGGCTCCGATCGGGGGCGAAGGCAACGGCGGAGTAATCCTGTCCGAGCTTCACCTGGGCAGAGATGCCCCGGTAGGTGCGGCCTTGATGCTACAACTCCTCCTGGAAGAGGGTAAGCCGCTGTCCAAGATCGTCGCGGCCTACCCCAGATACGCTATCGTTAAAGACAAGCTCGCCCGCCCCAACGCGCCTCTCGATACGGTCTACGACGCCCTCAGGCGCGCCTTCCCCGACGCCGAGGCCGATACGCAGGATGGGCTCAGACTCACCTGGCCCGACCGCTGGGTTCATGTAAGGCCCTCCGGAACGGAACCAATCGTGCGAGTAATAGCGGAAGCTCCGACCCCGGCAGAAGCCGAGAAGCTCGTTCGCGACTGCCGGAAACCGGTCGAAGCATTGGACACCTAGAGAAACAGTCAACCCGAGATCTGTATGTGTGGAATTATTGGCTACATCGGCACGCGTGGCGCGACTCCCCTTCTCATCGAGGGGCTCAAGCGGATGGAGTACCGCGGCTACGACTCAGCCGGCGTTGCCGTGATGAACGGGAGCGGCGTCGAGACCCGCAAGGCCGCGGGCAAGATCTCGCAGCTCGAGAACGCCCTCGCGACGAGCCCAGTCCACGGAGAAACAGGGATCGGCCACACCCGTTGGGCGACCCACGGTGTTCCGAACGAATGCAACGCGCATCCGCACATCGACTGCAAGGGAAACATCGCCGTCGTCCACAACGGAATTATCGAGAATTCCCGCACCCTCAAGAAGGGTCTGGAGGAGCGCGGCCACAAATTCACGTCTGACACGGACACCGAGGTGATCGCCCATCTCGTCGAGGAAGCGTTCGACGGGAATCTCGAGGATGCGGTGATCGAGGCGCTCTGGCAGATCGAAGGGACTTACGGAATCGCCGTCGTCTCGAGCCTCGACAAGGACAAGATCGTAGCCGCGAGGAAGGGAAGCCCGCTGCTCATCGGACTGGGCGACGGCGAGTACTACGTCGCCAGCGATGTCTCCGCGATTCTCGCGCAAACGCGCGAGGTCGTTTATCTCGACGACGGCGACGTCGCAGTGCTGACGCGTGAAGGCTATACGATTCTCAACCAACGCGCGCAGCAGCTCGAGCGCGGCGTCAGCAAGATCGATTGGGATCTGGACCAGATCGAGCGTGGCGGATTCGACCACTTCATGCTCAAGGAGATCTTCGAGCAGCCCGCCACGGTCGAGAACGCCATGCGCGGCCGGCTCCTGCTCGAGCAAGGGACCTCCAAGCTCGGCGGCCTCAACATGACCGACGAGGAGCTTCTCAGGTTCGACAACATCCTCATTACCGCCTGCGGCACCAGCTGGCATTCGGCTCTCATCGGCGAGCACATGCTGGAGAGCCTTGCGCGCATTCCCGTGGAGGTCGAATACGCGTCCGAGTTCCGGTATCGTAACCCGGTCGTCACCGACAAGACGCTTTGCATCGTGATTTCACAGTCGGGCGAGACCGCGGACACTCTTGCCGCCATGCGCGAAGCCAAGTCGCGAGGCGCACGTACCTACGGAATCGTGAACGTCGTCGGATCGACGATCGCCCGCGAGAGCGATGGCGGCATTTACGTCCACGCCGGACCGGAGATCGGAGTCGCATCGACGAAGGCGTTCACGAGCCAGGTGATCGCGCTGCTGCTGTTCACCCTCAAGATTGCCCGCCTGCGCAACCTCTCGATGGTCGACGGCAAGGAGATCATCGAGGAGATGCTGAAGCTGCCGGAAAAGATTCAGAGCATCCTGGATCGCGCGCCCGAAGTCGAAAAGATCGCCGAGGAATTCAAGAACGCGCAGAACTTCCTCTACCTCGGACGCGGCTACAGCTTCCCGACCGCGCTCGAGGGCGCGCTCAAGCTGAAGGAGATCAGCTACATCCACGCTGAAGGGTATCCGGCCGCGGAGATGAAGCACGGGCCGATCGCGCTGATCGACGAGAAGATGCCCGTCGTGTTCGTCACGCCCCACGACTCGGTGTTCGACAAGGTCGTGTCCAACGTGCAGGAAGTAAAAGCGCGCGGCGGCCGCGTGATCGCGATCACGACGCGCGACGAGGATGCGCTGGAAGGAAAGCTCGACTACGAGTTCCGCATCCCCGAAACGAAGGACATGCTGACGCCGGTGCTCGCATCGGTGCCGTTGCAGCTCCTCGCGTACTACATCGCCGTCAAGCGTGGCGCGAACGTCGACCAGCCGCGGAACCTCGCCAAGTCCGTGACCGTGGAGTAGGACTGAGAGTTCTGCTTCAGCGGGTATCGCGGGCGGAAGTCCGCATCGGCGAGCGCACCACGGGGAAGATTGAGAAAGGATTTCTCCTTCTCGTCGGCTTCACGCACGGCGACAGTCCCGAGAAAGTCGACTGGATGGCCGAGAAGGCGTCCGGCCTTCGATTGTTCAGCGACGCCGAGGGGAAGATGAATCTCGGGCTCGCGGAAGTCGGGGGCGCCGTGCTGGTCGTCTCGCAGTTCACGCTTTACGGGAATGCGGAGAAGGGAAAGCGCCCCAGCTTCATCGATGCCGCGCGTCCGGAAGAGGCGATTCCCCTCTATGAGCGGTTTCTGCAGGCACTCCGTCTCAGGAGCCTCAAAGTCGAGAGCGGCGAGTTCGGGGAGATGATGGATGTCGAGCTCGTGAACGACGGTCCTGTAACTCTTTGGCTCGAGCGGTGAGCGTCTGTCGCGTCGTTCTGGCCTCGTCTTCGCCCCGGCGGAGGGATCTGCTCAACCTGATCGGAATCGAGCACGAAGTGCGGCCTCCGAACATCGACGAGACGATGCGTCCCCGCGAGGTGCCGCGGCGCCACGCCGAGCGGCTCGC
>JBDTND010000095.1:0-8090 GCA_039933915.1 Gemmatimonadales bacterium
GTGAAGATGCGATACTTGAGCCCGCTGTCTTCGCTCGCCGCCTCGATGATGAGCGACGCCTTGCTCGCCGCGTCGAGGTCCATGCTGAGGTCGATCCGGGAAAGGATCTTCACCTGCTCCTCGGCCGGGATCGTACCCTTCTTGACCTGCCGCTCGATGTTCCTGGCGACCGTCGCGCGCCCATGATCCAGCGCCTCCTGGGACACGTCGATCATCACGACTTCGAATCCCGATTGCGCGAAGACGTGCGCGATCCCATTTCCCATCTGCCCCGCTCCCACAACCGCGATGCGGTCGGTCATGCCTTGCACTCTCGCTGGAAAGTTGATGTTGATCTGGCGGACATCGATCGTCGCTACGCGGGAATCTCGGCTAGCTGGGGAGCTTCCGCGAGCTTGAGGGATACGGAGAACGTCGACCCCACGCCCACCGTGCTGCTAACGTCGATCTCGCCGCCCATGGCTTGCGCGAGCTTCCGGCTGATCGCCAGCCCGAGCCCAACGCCATCTCGCTTGCCGCGATTCGCATCCACCTGCACGAACGGATCGAAAATTACCTTGATCTTATCCTCCGGAATGCCGATGCCGCTGTCCGTGACTTCGATCACGCCCATGCCATCGCGCGTGAAACAGCGCATGGTGACGCGACCGCCGTCCGGCGTGAATTTTACCGCATTGCCGAGGAGGTTGATCAGGACCTGCTCCAGTCGCTCGACGTCGGCAACGACGACCCCATCGCAACCATCGCCGAGATACTCGTAGGTAATTCCGCGTTTGGCAGCCTGCGGCTCGATGACTGCGCGAAGCGGACGCACCGTCTTCTCGAGGTTGACCGACTTCATCTCCAACGGAATCTTGCCCGTCTCGATCTTGGCGAAGCTCAGGATATCGTTCACGAGGTTCAGCAGGTGGCGCTGGTTTCGCTGAATTCGCTCAAGATCTGATTTCTGGGGCGCCGTGACGGGGCCACGGATGCCAAGGGCCAGAAGCTCCGAATAGCCGGCGATTGCATTGAGCGGCGTGCGTAGATCGTGGCTCATCATCGCGAGGAACTCCGATTTCGCGCGGTTCGCCTCCTCGGCGCGCAGCCGCGCTTCCTCGGCCTCACGGCGCGCCTCTCGCTCGCCCTCGTACAGCAGCTCTCGCTCGTCTTCGGCCGAGCGCAGCGCGACGTTCGCGCGCGCGATGTCCTCGAAGCTCGAGATCAGCACGTCGAGGATCTGCTCGCGCCCGGACTCCACCGAAAAGCGATGACCGAGAAAGGTGACCTCTATCGGTTCTGTCGTCGAGTTGGACCGGCGCGTGGGCCGACTGTCGAACGTGCGACCGATGCGGCGCAGCAGCTGCGCCGGGTCGTACGGCTTCGTCGCATAATTGTCGGCGCCGCATTCGAGTCCGCGGATCACGTCGAGCGGATCGATCAAGCTCGTCAGCAACATGAACGGAATATCGCCAAGGTCGAGATCGGCGCGTAGGGCTTGACACAGTTCGAGACCACTCATGCCGGGCATGATGATGTCGCTGATGACGAGATCCGCGTGGTGCGCCCGTAAGTCAGCGAGCGCAGCGAGGCCGGAGGACGCGACGCGCGGCGCGAACCCGGACGCCTCCAGAAACGCGCGCAACGCTTCTGCCTGCGTTCGGCTGTCCTCGACGATGAGAATGGGACGGGGCGTCGCTCCTGGGTTCGTCATATCTGAGAGAACTCCACCAGCTCGGCGAGCCGCGTACCGATGGCGGACAGCGGTATGACTTCGTCGACGACGCCGCTAAGAATGGCCTGCTGCGCCATTCCGAAGACCACCGATGAACGCTCATCCTGAGCGATTACGCGTCCGCCACGCTCCCGAACCGTTTGAAGCCCCGCGACGCCGTCGTTTCCCATACCGGTGAGAACGGCGGCAATCAGGCCCGATCCGTAAGAACGCGCACAGGAATCGAACAGATAGTCGCCCGACGGCCGGAACCCCGACTGTGGCACGCTGTCCGAAAACAGAACCCGTCCCCCGGGACTAACGCCGAGATGGCGATCGTGCGCTCCGAGATACGCCGTTCCCGGAATCAGTTGTTCGCCCTCGGCGGCAACAACGACGTTGAGGCCGACACTTCCACCTAGCCATTTAGCGAGGCCGTCGATGAACCCCTGGGCCATGTGCTGCACGATCACGATCGGAACCTTTAGGTCGCGCGGCAGGTCGGTGAGAATTCTGTGAAGCGCCGCCGGGCCACCGGTAGACGTGGCGATTGCGATGAGCCGCGCGCGCCGCGCCTCTCCACGCATGGAGTGCGTAGGTGTCTTTACCCGGTCGAGGGGACGCGCCACGCGCTCCGTTCCCCAGCGCCGCACGACCTTTACGTTCGACATCGCCCTCGCCATGGCAATCAGCCGCGTCGAGTCCCCTTCGTAGGATGCCGATCGCGGATCGTGCGGCTTCTCGAGAAGCACCAGAGCGCCCGCTTGAGTTGCGCTCAACCCCATCGACACATCGCTGGCCGATGCAGACGCGGACACCATGACGATCGGCGTTGGAGCTTCCCGCATGATGACCTTCGTTGCGTCAAGGCCGTCGACGACGGGCATGTAGACATCCATGATCACGAGGTCCGGCGCGAGCTGGGCGGTCTTCTCGATCGCCTCGGCGCCGTTGCGTGCCTCACCGATCACCTCGAACCCCGATGCCCCGCGAAACAGAGCCACCAGCAGCGCGCGCGATGTGGGCGAGTCCTCGGCTATGAGAACGCGAATCGCCGTCGTTCCTTTCGTTTGGGCCGCCGGCACACTCGTCATGACGTCAACTCAGGAGATCGCGAATGGTCGTCAGCAATGCTTCCTGATCGAAGCTCGACTTGCCGAGATATGCGTCGGCACCCGCTTCCAACCCGCGAGCGCGGTGGCCAGCCGTTTCGAGAGCGGTCACGAGAATCACGGGAAGCTCGCGAAAGCGTGACAATGCGCGAATAGATTCACACAGCTGGATGCCGTCCATGCGGGGCATCTCGACATCGGAGACGACGAGATCCGCGCCCCGCTCCTGCAGAATGCGCAACGCGTCGGCACCATCAACCGCGGTCATGACATCGTAACCAGCCGCCTCGACGACACTCGCCTCGAGGGTACGCGTCGTGATCGAGTCGTCGACGACGAGGATGCGCCGGCGCACTGCTGGCGTCGCGTCGCGCACCGGCAGGTAGCTCGTCCCAACGGGCAGACCGAGCGCCGCAGCAACGGCGGTAGTCACGTTCAGCACCAGCGCGATGGTGCCGCTTGGGAGCATCGCCGCGCCACTGATATGCGGAACGGCCATCTGGCCATGCGCGCGAATCGGGCGCACCACTACCTCTATCTCCTCGATCAAAGCGTCGACGCGGAACGCGACCCGTGACGCTCCGGCGCGCACCAGCGCAAAGGACAAGGGGCCATCGGGCGCCCGGTCGACCAGTGGCGGTCCCAGGACCGCGGCCAGCGACGCGATCACTGCGGGTTCATGGGCGGTATGAATTGTCTGACGCCCTTCGACCGTCGCAAGCTCCTCGGGAGCGACACGCATCAGCCGCTCGACGAAAGCAGCAGGGATTGCCACGTGGGCTTGCCCGACACGAGCGAGCACGGCCCGCGCGGTCGCGAGCGTCAGCGGAGCTTCGATCGTGAAAGTCGTGCCGTGCCCTGGGGACCATGTCACATCGACGGTCCCGCGCACACGGTCGGCGGCGGCACGTACGGCGTCCAGCCCTACACCGCGCCCCGAGATCTTCGTCGCTTCCGTACGCGTCGAAATGCCGCCGAGGAAGAGGCGACGGACTACCGCGCGGTCGTCGTCCGGAACGTCCTCGTGGCGCGCCGCCAGCTTCTGCCTCACTTTGGCCACGTCGACGCCGGCGCCATCGTCCGCGACAGTGACGACAATGCGATCGCCAACGAGCCTGGCCTCGATCAGAACCGTGCCTTCCTCCGGCTTCCCTGCTGCTCGTCTGATCTCCGGCCGCTCGAGCCCGTGGTCCACGGCGTTGCGCACGAGATGCATCAGCGCCTCGCGCAGCTGCGCGAGCACGACGCGATCGGCCTGCAAGCTCCCACCGGACGTCTCGACGCGTACGAGCTTACCGGCGGCGACCGCGACGTCGCGCGCGAGCCGCGGAAGATCGACGAGCGTGTCGGCGAAAGGCCGCATGCGAAGCTCACGCACTCCGCGCGACATCTCCTCGGCGATGCGCCGGGCGTCGCGACCGTTCCTCGTCATTTCGGCAAGCAACCGAGCCGATTCGCGGCGCAGAAAGGCGGTGGAGTCATCGAGCGCGGCGAAATCGCGCGCGGATTGCTTCGAGCCAGATCCGTTTGAAGCCGCCGCCGTTCCGCTGTCGCGGCGCAGCCGCCGCCACGCGGCTGAGGCTCGCGTCACACTGGTCTCCATTTGCTCGACGATGGCGGGATACGTCTCTGACTGCGCCGCGAATATCAGCAGCCGGTTGGCGATGCCAAAGAGCTCGTCGACCCGCTCCTGCCCCACGCGAAGCGGCGCTTCGAGTGCCGGCTGTTGAGTCGCGGGAGCCGCGGCTACGACAGCCGGCGGAGAGCCGTTGGCGGGCGTTGAACCGTTAGCCGGCGCTGAGCCATTGACTGGACCTCCGCCGTTCACCGCGGCTGCGCCTCGAGCCGGAGTTGCATTTTTGACGGGAGCTACGGCTCGCTGCGGAGCCAGCGAGCGCTCTCCCGCCACGCGTCCCGACCCACGCTCCGCAATTATTTCTACGACTGATTCACCCCGTCGCAGCGCCTTGGCCGCATTGGCCAGCGCATCGAGCCCGCCGAAGAGAATCTCGATCTCGTCTCTGACCAGCTCGCGTCCCGAGTCTCGAGCCGACACGAGCAACACCTCCAGGCGATGACAAAGCGCTTCCACCGCCGCCACCCCTGCCGACCGCGCTGCTCCCTTCAGCGTGTGCATGACGCGAAAGAGAGAGCGAAGCTGTTCGGTGTCGGCCGGCGTCCGCTCGAGCGCAAGCAGATATTCGTTCGCCTGGACTACCTGTTCGTCGAGCTCCTCGACGAACATTGCGAGCAGCCGGGCGGGAAGATCCCCCTGGTTTAACGTCGCGACGCTCCGTTACCGTTGTGGCTCGAGCCGTTGCCGTTGTGTTTTGAGCCAACGAGCCGCGATAGCTGTTCGCCGAGCCGCGTGAGGTCCTGTGCCGCCTGCTCGGATTGCCGTGATGAAACGAGATTCTGTTGCGTCGCCTGATGAATATTGCCGATGGCGTGGCGAATCTGCTCCATGCCGAGCGCCTGTTGTCCCGCCGATGCGACGATCTGGGCCGAGCTCTGCGCGGACTTCTGCGCCGCGTCTGCGAGCGAGCGGATCGTCTCGCCTGCCTCAGTGACCTGCCGGCTTGCACCAACCGCCTGCTTCGTGCCCTGCTCGGTCGTCATCACCGCCGCGCTCGTCGCGCGCTGGATCTCGCCGAGGATCTGCCGCACCTGCACTGTCGACCTTTTCGACTGCTCCGCGAGACTCTTGATTTCTCCCGCGACAACGGCGAATCCGCGCCCTGCATCCCCCGCGCGCGCCGCTTCCACCGCCGCGTTCAACGCCAGCAAGTTGGTCTGTTCCGCGATATCCGTGACGGCCGTGATTATCTCGCCAATCGCCTGCGCCTGCTCGGCGAGAGAAAGGATGCTTCGACCGATCGATTCAACCTGCTCCCGTACCAGCTGCATGCCGGCAACGGAGTCGTCGACGGCCCGGCTGCCCGCCTTTGCGCTCTCGGCGGCGCGCTGCGCCAAATCTGCCACGCTCCGCGCGCGCTCGGCGGCCTGTTCCGCGGTCTGAGTGACTTCGTCGACAGTCGCAACGGTTTCTGAAACGGCCGCGAGAGTCTCGTTGGCAGCGGCCGCCTGCTCCGTTGTCGCGGCAAGAATCTGCGCGGAGCCCGAGCCGATCACGGTGCTCGTTTCCTGAAGGGGGCGTGAGATCGCCCTGTTGAGCAGCCACGCGGAGATAATGCCGAGGAGCAAGGCGAGGAGGGCGCCAATGATGAGGCCAAAGCGCGCCGTGCTTGCAGTCGCGGCGCCTTCCGTCGCGGTGCGATCCGAGGTCCGCGTCGCGCGGACGACGCCATTGTGAAAGACAGAATCGAGAGCGAAGCGCACCGGCTGCTCAACATTCGCCCGGATTCGAATCGCCTCCGGCAGATTGCCGGCTCGTTTGGCGGCCATCGCGGCATCGCCGGCGGCGGTCCAGCGCTCATACAAAGCCGCGCCGTCTTGCCACGCTCGCCGTTCAGCATCGGTGTCAGCGGAGTCGCGCAGCTGACCGATCAGCGATCCAACTACCGTGTTGAGGCTGTCGCGAATCCGCACGTCCTGTGGCGATCCCTCGAGCAGGTAGCGTAGATAGGCCATGTTGGCCGCCCGCGTCACCGACTCGGCGCGAAGCGCGGGCATGAGAGCCTGGCGGCGCACGTCGAGAGCGTGGTCGTAAGTTGCGGTCGTGGAGCTGAGCGCCCACACGCCAAGGCCGGCAACGACCAGGAGAAGACCCAGCACGATCGAGAAGCCAAAGACTATTCGGCGGTTAACTGTCCACGTCATTTTGATTTTCTGGTTAGGAGGCCTGTAGGGCGGAGCGGCACGTAGCGTATCGAGGGTCTAACTAGTCGCTGTGCGGCTGGCTTGGCCTACCCGTCTGATGCACGATCAGAGCCGTAGCATCCAACACCTGTAACCCCTGAGCTGTCACACCGAGGATTACACCCGCGCCACCGGCCTCTCGCTTCGAGGGAGCTGGGAACAGCTTCGTGGGGTCGAGAAGCACCATCTCCTCGACAAAATCCGCGAGCAGACCGAATTCCGGCCCCGAGTCTCCGAGAACGATGACACGTGCCAGATCATCAAGAGCGTGCGTGGCCCCCCCGACGAGGCCACGTAGGTCGATCAGAGTGAGAATGTCACCCCGCCAGCGGGTCAGACCGAACACCGGCGCGCGTGCGCCCGGCAGCGGCACGAAGTCGACGAGTTGAAACACCGAAAACACGAAGCGCGACTCGACAGCATATCGCTCGCGGCCGAGACCGAATGCAAGCATCTCGATTTCAAATGTCGATGCCGTGCGTGACGCCAGGGGACGCGCAAGAAGGCGTGCACGATCCTGGAGAATTGTTTGATTGCGTGAAACAAGGCCTGGCATGGTCATCCGCCGTTACTCCCGTTGAGTTCCCTGATCGGCGCGCTCGATCCTGGAAGAAGCCGTGACTGGGCGCGTGTCATTTCGATCAACCGTCCCGCGGGCTCGCCATCGCTATCCGGCACCAGCTGATCCGGAGGCATGACACTCAGCAGTCGCTCGGCCGCGGCGAACGAACGTTGTGATGCGACAACATCCTTTCCCCACCGGGCCATGACTCCACCCAGTGCGAGATGCGCAACGATCATGTTCCGATCGAGGTACAAGGCGCGCTTCGCTGCCCGCGCGGCCTCGGCGAACAATCCCTTTTCCGCCAACAGAACGGCGTGCATGTAGTGAAGCTGAGGATTGTCGCGGTGCCGATCGAGCGCGGCGACGCATGCTTGCGCGGCTTCGTCGAGATGCCCGAGGTTGGCGAGCGCGCGCACGTTCACTACCCGGTCAGCCACCGTTGCATCTGCCGCCTGAATTCGCCGCGCCACGATTGCCGCCGCCTGCTCGTAGTCTCTCTCGAGATACGCGCGCATCGCCAGAGACTCGTCGACAGCGACCGGCGGAATATCTCTCGCAAGGGGGAGCTGCGTTTCGGCAGGCTCCGACGCTTCTGGCGCGTCCACCACAAGAGGGAGCATCGGTACTTCAGGTTGGCGTGGAGCAATAGACGGCATCAATTCCGGCCGCACACGCCCCAGCGAGCCCCGATACTTCCTGTACGACACGCCGCTGGGCGTCTGCACGACTTCGCATCGCACGATTTCTCCAAGAGCCGGGTCGCTGGCGCCGAGCACGAGCCATCCATCGTCGGCTAGAGTGGCCAGCATCGCTTCCGCGACGCGCGCGATCGTCTCGGCGTCAAAGTAAATGAGCACGTTACGACACACGATCAGGTCCATGCCCCACACGCCGCTGCTCA
>JBDTND010000096.1:0-8065 GCA_039933915.1 Gemmatimonadales bacterium
TATCTCAGCACCAAAGGCCAGACGTACGACATCGTCGTGGACTCGAGGTTTGCCGACGGGACGTACGAGATCGTGTGCGATCCACACGCGATGGTGGGGATGCATGCGTGGCTCACCGTGCAGGAAGGCGCCGTCGGCACTACGGGCAAGAAGAAGTAGGTCGCGATTTCCACCGTTTCAGGCGGTACGACGCTGAGCGCGATGATCGAGACAGCGATAGTGATGCGAAAGAGTCGGGATTGCCGCTACGCAGCCCGGTGCGCCGTCAGCGTTTTCCTTACGCGTTGGCACGTGATAGCGGCGATCTCAACATGACGCGGAGATTACATTCAGCTGTAGTTCTTGACAAAGAGCATCTTTAGGAATAGTGTGCGCGTCTGGAGCCGCTAGGAGATGCTCGCGTCATCGGATTTGTTCCGGCCTTGCTGCTCCAACGAAACTGTCTATAGCAGCATGCAGTCCACAGATGCGTACCGCACGACGAGGAGACGGTATGATCAAGTGGTACCTGATGCGTTTTAAGGCACGACGGGGTGGGCGATCCACTTTCCCCGCTGGTCGCGCCGCCGTAACAGCAGTATTGGTGCTAAGCACCCTCGCTCTGGCGCCTCCCCGCGTTACACACGTTCACTCGACGCGGCGCGCGCCTCCCAATGGACTCTCTGGTCCGTACGCGGTGGCTGGACTGATTCCTACGTCCCGCTCCGACAACGCGGGCTCCGGCGCGGATGACAGGGGAACTACGGCGAAGTATTACCGTCGGTACGCGCTGGCGCGCTTCAACGAGTTGATCATACCTGCCTTCGCCCGAAAATATTCGCTCGCGTGCTCCGCGTGTCACACTGCCTGGCCCGAGCTCAACATGTTCGGGCAGAGATTCCGCGACAATGGATATCAGCTCGGGAACGATCGGGATGCTCCAATCTGGCAGAACCCGTCCTATTTCCCCATCGCGATACGAACGACGCCGCAATGGCATTTGGAGCGCACCGATCACCAAGCCGTTGACGCCGTACGAGGAGATCCGACGGGCGGTCAGGTCGAGCGGACGGTCACCCAGTCGGGCTTCGACCTTTCCGGCGTCGATCTCCTGTTCATTGGCACGCTCCATAAGAACATTTCATTCGGGTTCATCGGAGCGGTGGAAGAGGGCGCGGTCGGCGTCGAGGCGGCTTACGTCCGGTTCGACGACCTGCTCAGCTCGCACTGGGCCAATCTCAAAGTCGGGAAGTTCGAGCTCGACAACATGGTCTCAGAGAAGCGCCATTTCTTTCTCTCGGGCAACGGCGGCTTCTATCAGAACTATCACTTCGTGCCAGTTGGGGATGCCACCACTTTCGGCCTCGGCGACAATCAGATCGGCGCGGAAATCTCCGGCCACTCAGCTAACAGCTACACCAGGTACGGCGCCGCCATCCTTGGGACCACCGATGGCGAACCTGGAGCCGCGGGCGGACGCGGGTACGACGCCTCACTGACCTTCAGTCAGGGGTTCGACGCGGGAGGTATAGGCGTCCAGCGAATCGGGGCCTACGCTTACTTCGGACAACGGCCAACTGTGTTCGAGACCGCTGACGGCCAACCGATTGCCGGCACGGGATCGGCCAACAAACAGTTCCAGCGCTACGGAGTGGCGGGCGATTTCTTCTTCGGAGACCTCGAGCTGATACCTCTGTACATGCGCGCGCAGGACGACGCGCATCTCGGTACCGCTACGGCGGGTGACCAGCCGCTTCCGGCTGGTGCGCAACCGCCGAAATGGAATGGTGGTCTCGTCGAGGTGCACTATTACCTGGACCCGCAACACGTGCTGTTGCACCGGAGTGAGTTCATTCGGATGTCGCAGCAGGCGCTGGCGAGCACTCCGAGCAACCTTGGAAACATCGACGCCTACATTTTTGGATTCCGCTGGTATCCGATGATGACGAGCCGGGCCGGCCTCGCCGTGCACTCGGAATTTTCAATGGCAAAGACCATTGGAGCTGTTCCATTGAGCGGTCTGGGATCCGGGCTGCCGCCGCTCTCTCCAGCGACTGCGGTATGGAGCCGTTCGTTGCTGTTCGCGCTCGACTTTGCCTTCTGAGGCTGGGGGCTCATCATGACACTGCATGCATCACAGCGACGTTTGATCGCGACGGTGGGAGTCCTGGTGTTCGCCGCCGCGGGTGTGAGTGGGGCGCAGGAGAGTCGTATCGGAGGTCTTACGGGGCACGCGGCGGCGGGTGAAAAGGACTATCGTCAATTTTGCGTAGGGTGCCACGGCCCCGATGGCGACGGACTGGGAGAGAATGCGCAGTGGATCGATCCCAAGCCGCGTGACTTCACCGCCGCGGTGTTCAAGTGCCGCTCCACTCCCACAGGCACCCTTCCCACCGACGAAGATCTCTTTCATTCGATCAACCGTGGCTTCGCCTCCACGAACATGCCATCATGGCTGCCGCTCACCGGACAAATGCGAGCCGACCTGGTCGCGTACATCAAGACGTTTTCTCCGCGATGGAGCGAGGGGCATGGAACGCCGATCGTCATTCCACCGGAGACTCCGCGCACGATAGAAAGCATTCTTCGCGGAAGGGCGACCTTCCAGAAGATGGAGTGCTGGAAGTGTCACGGACCGACCGGCCACGGAGATGGTCCGTCCGCAATGACGCTCACTGACAGCAAAGACCGCCCAATCATGCCACACAACTTTTCGGACGGAAGCCGCTTCAAGTGCGGAGAGACGAACGAGGATCTCTACCGGATTTTCATGACCGGCGTCGACGGCACCCCGATGCCATCGTTTGCAGACAACCTTCAGCCTGGCGAAGCCTGGGATCTCGTGCACTTCCTCCGCACGCTGCAACCGCTCAAGACCCCGGAGGCAGCGGCCTGGAAATCCTGGGTCTCCACACACGCGAGCAGCCTCAAGCCCATCGGCCCCTGAGCCGAGTAGCACTGACCTTAAACCATCCTACTGAGAAGCGACGTCCAGATGCATAGAAGAAACTTTTCCATCCTCGCGTTGGCGGTTTTGGTATCAGCCGCCGCCGGGACTCCACTTCACCGGTCCGCGAAGATTGCGGTTGCACCGGGCAGCATCGAAGGCACGATAAGCTATACCGGCACGCCTCCGAAGATGCGTCCGATCGATATGGCCAAGGAGCCAAGCTGCGCCAAACAACACGCGACACCGGTGTTTACCGAGAGCGTCGGTGTTCGCCCCGGCAATACTCTCGAGGACGTAGTCATTTATGTCTCGGCGGGGGACGAGGGCGCGCCTGCCACCAAGACCGTGGAGTACGACCAGAAAGGCTGCCAGTACATGCCGCACGTTGCGGCCCTGGAGGTAAATCAGCCGTTGGAGATTTCCAACCACGACCAGACCTCGCACAACATTCATCCGATGGCGAAGGTGAATTCGGAATGGAACAAGTCACAGCCGCCCGGTACGCCATCGCTCCACGTCACCTATACGAAGGCCGAGTTCATTCCCGTCAAGTGCAATGTTCACCCGTGGATGCACGGCTATTTCGCGGTCCTCAACACATCGCATTACTCCGTTTCCGATGACAACGGTAAGTTCGTCCTGAAAGGATTGCCTCCCGGCAAGTACACTCTGACGGCGTGGCAGGAGAAGTTCGGGACCCAGACCCAGGACGTCACCGTCGGCAGTGGCGCCACCGCCAAAGCTGATTTCACGTTCAAGGCTACTCCGTACTGAGCGGTTGGTGGTGACATCGTCGATCGGGCGACACGAGGGGACGATCGTGGGCAGGATCTTCGCGATCCTGGTCACGATCATTACACTCGTCTCGACAGCCATCTTCCTTTCGCGTATCTGGTGGCTCCCGCCTGACATTTCCCAGCTAGGCGTCGGCATCGATCACGCGATGAACGAGACGATGGTATCGACGGGCGTTCTGTTCGTCCTGGCTCAGCTCGTCCTCGCGTTCTTTGTCTGGCGATTTGCCGACACCAACGACCAACGGAAGATCAAGACATTTCCCGGCGGCGCGATTCCGATGGTGGTGGTCGCGATCATCCTCGTCGGGGCGGAGATCCTGGCACTCACGCTGGTGGGCTCGAAGGTGTGGGCCAGCATTTACGTCGAAAAGCCGGATCCGAACTCGCTCACGATCGACGTTCAGGCCGAGCAGTTCGCCTACTACTTCAGGTATCCGGGGCCGGACGGAAAATTCGGGGCGATTCATCCGGATTTGATCGACGAGTCGAGCGGCAATTTTTTCGGACTCGATCCGGCGAACGACACCTCGGCGCGCGACGATATCGTGTCGGCTAGCCTGGTGATTCCCGTGAATCGGCCGATCCAGCTCCGGCTACACGCCAAGGATGTCAGCCACGCCTTCTACGTTCCGGAGCTGCGCATCCAACAGGACTTCGTTCCCGGGCTCGTCATCCCGCTCCACTTCACCGCAACTCGCACGGCCAAGACCGAAATCGTATGCACCCAACTTTGCGGGCTCGGCCATTACAACATGCGCGCATATCTCGAGGTGAGGACCGACGCAGACTTCCAGAAATGGCTGAATGAGCAATCCTCACAGTAGTCACGACGTTCCGCAACAGAGCTTTTTGCGGAAGTACGTCTTCAGCCTCGATCACAAGGTGATCGGACGGCAGTATCTCGATCTGTCGCTCGTCGCTGTGACGACCGGAATGATCCTCTCCTGGCTCATGCGGTTGCATCTGGGCTGGCCGACGAAGGCGATTCCCTTCTTGGGCGCCATCTCACCAGAGGCCGCTGGTGGCATCATCACTCCCGAGTACTACCTGTCGCTGATGACGATGCATGGGACGATCATGGTGTTCTTCGTCCTCACTACGGCGCCGTTCGCGGGATTCGGAAATTTCATCCTCCCGCTCCAGATCGGTGCGGAAGACATGGCGTTTCCGCGCTTCAACATGATGTCCTTCTGGGTCACCTTCGTCGCGTTCGTCGTGCTGCTGGCGGCCTTCTTCGTGCCCGAGGGTCCGCCACTGTCGGGCTGGACGGCTTACGCCCCGCTCAGCGCGGTAGGGAAGGATGCCGGTCCCGGACAAGGCTGGGGTCAGACGCTGTGGGTGATCTCGATCGCGATATTCTGCATCGCGCAGCTGCTGGGATCGCTCAACTTCATCGCTACCACTCTGGACTTGCGGACCAAAGGCATGACGCTCGCGCGAATGCCTTTCTCGACCTGGGCCTGGTTCATAACGTCCGTGATCGGACTCATCGCGTTCTCAGTGCTGTTGCCCGCCTGCATACTGCTCCTGCTCGACCGCGTGGCCGGAACGAGCTTCTTCATTCCCTCGGGGTTGGTCATCAGCGATCGGCTGCAGCCGCACTCGGGAGGGTCACCGCTGCTCTGGCAGCATCTCTTTTGGTTTTTCGGTCATCCCGAAGTCTACATCGCGATACTGCCCGGGTTCGGAATCATTTCGCAGATCCTCCCGGCGGTCGCGAGAAAACCGCTGCTTGGACCGCGAGTCTTCATTGGGTGTCTGATTGCGATCGCGTTTCTGAGCTACACGGTCTGGGGCCATCACATGTTCATGAGCGGGATGAATCCGTTCTCGGCAACTGTGTTCTCGGTGCCGACGCTCATCATCACGATCCCGGCAGCGATCGCGACGCTCCTCTGGATCGGAACTCTGTACGGGGCGCGGCTGAGATTCACGACCGCGGCTCTCTTCTGCCTTGGCTTCATCTCCGTGTTCGTGAGCGGGGGACTCAGCGGATTCTTTCTGGCGCAGCCCGCGATCGACAGCTACCTGCATGGCACCTACTTCGTCGTCGGGCACTTTCACTTCGTGATGGGAGTCGCAGCGATGTTCGGTATCTTCGCCGCGACCTATTTCTGGTTCCCGAAGATTTACGGGCGGATGATGAACGAAACGCTCGGGAAATGGCACTTCATTCTGACTTTCGTCGGCGTTTACTGCATCTTCATGCCGATGCACTACCTCGGGTTGAGCGGCAACGTGCGCCGGTACTCTTCCTTCACGGTTGACTATATGAAGGGCTCCGTTCCATTGCACCGCTTCATCACCGTCGCCGCTCTGTTTACTGGGGCGGTGCAGTTGATCTTCTTCTACAACTTGTTCAGGAGCCGTTTCCGCGGACAAGTCGCCACAGAGAATCCCTGGGAGGCGACTTCCCTCGAGTGGACCACCAGCTCGCCTCCTCCGCATGACAACTTCGGGGGCCGGCTCCCGGTGGTTTATCACGGTCCGAACGAGTACGGAGTCGCTGGTAAGGATGGCGACTACATCATGCAGGATTCGCCCGAGCCCGAGCAGCGTGCGTCGGTGTCCATAGCATGATGAATTCCATGGCTATCGAGTCTCGTCCGGAGACTGCGCGGACAGGCGTGTGGATAGGGATCGCGACCATCTCGATGTCGTTTGCCGCCTATACCAGCGCGCTCATCGTGCGCCAGGGCGCCAACCCAGATTGGGTGCACTTCAAGGTTCCTCCCGTACTCTACTTTAATACGCTCGTGGTTCTGGCGAGCAGTGTCACGCTCTATCTGGCCGCTGGGGGAGGACCGCAGGACCCTCAGCTTGTGGAGCTGCCTGCTACCAGAGCGAGGCGAGAAATAAAATGGATCTATCTCACGCTTGGACTCGGTCTTCTGTTCCTGCTGGGCCAGATTATCGCGTGGCGCGATCTGTCTTCGCAGGGGATCACCCTTGCTTCGAGTCCGAGCAGCTCTTTCTTCTATCTGCTGACCGCGGCGCACGGGTTGCACCTGCTGGGTGGACTCGGAGGTTTGCTCTTCGTCGCGCACCGTATTGCGCGAAGGAGCGCATCGCAGGCTCTGCGCGCCTATCGAGCAGCGTCGCTTTACTGGCATTTCATGGCGGCGCTCTGGGTGTACGTCTTCGTTCTCCTCGCAGTCCGGATCTGAGCGGAGCTTATCAGTGAGCCATGTTGAGCTGGATCTGGGCGATGTCGGTGTCGTTGGCGAAGCGCGTCCGTACGGCTTCAGGACGAAGAAGCTCGTCATGTGGCTGTTCATCATCGCCGACGCGGCGACATTCGGCGCGATTCTATTCGCTTACGGGTACGTCCGGGTTGGAAGCGCGGACTGGTCCAGACCGTTCGCCTTTGTCCCGACGATTCGGAACGGAATCGTCATGACATTCGTTCTGCTCACCAGCAGCCTGACGATGCTCGGGGCAGTTCGTGCCGCAACGAGGGGCAGAGTCGACATAGCGGTTCGCTGGCTTGGCGCGACGATCCTCCTCGGCGCGGTGTTCGCAGCCCTCCACCTTCGCGAGTGGTTCGCGATGATTGCCGAGGGATGGAGCCTCGCTCGAAATCCATTGGGGGGCTCGCCGCTTTTCGGCGCCGCGTTTTTTGGAATTACCGGCCTCCACCTCCTTCACGTGATTACCGGAGTAGTCGCCATAACCATCATCACGATTCTGTTTCGCCGGGGACGCCTGGACGCGAGCTACATCGAAACGACGGGACTCTATTGGCACTTCGTCGACCTGGTTTGGATGTTCGTGTTTCCTCTCGTGTACCTGATGAACGCCCGATGAGTGGAACAGCGGAGAGAACCGTTGCGCCGGGGAGCGTCGCCGAGGCCGGCGGTCCGAGTTTCAGGTTCTACGTCCTGGTCTGGGTGGGGCTCATGGGCATCGTGGTTGTCGAGGTGTTCCTCACCTACGCGGGGCTCACGCCGCGCGGTCTTCTGCTGGCGCTCCTGTCCCTCGCGGTGATCGAGGCGGCGATCGCGCTCCTCTACTTCATGCACCTCAGGTACGAGCGGCGGATTCTCTTCTGGAGCCTCATACCAGCACTGGTGTTCGTGCTCGTGCTTTTCGACCATCTGTGGCCGGACGCATTTCGTGTAACTTCTATGAGGCTGCCAGTCAGTACGAGCGGCACACCTCCTGGCGGGACTACTCCATGAATCGCTATATGCCAGGCATGTTGGGCGCGATGCTAGTCCTCATCGTGCCGGCCTTTCTGATTTGTGCGGGACTCGCGATCGTCGCATATCGCAAGTGGGGAGACTCTAACGGCGAATAACCGCTCAGTGCTAATCCTTCAGGAAGTACTCAACGGTTG
>JBDTND010000097.1:0-8057 GCA_039933915.1 Gemmatimonadales bacterium
AAATCGAACGGCAGCGACAGTGCCAGCACCATTGACAGCGCTCCACGCAGGCCGCCCCATGTCATCACCGGGAGCCAGCTACGCGGAATGGGTTCCTTTGTCCTGTGCAGCAGGCCACCGATGCCGAAGACGACGGCGGCGCGGGCGATCACTACGACGACGAAGGCGATCAGTATTTCCGGCCAAGCCTTGAGCAAGGCCAACCCCGACTCGTCGAATCCGATCAGGAGAAACACCACGGAGTTGAGCGCGAACGCGATGTACTCCCAGAAGGCGCCGAGGGCGAATCTGGTTTTGGCCGACATCGAGGTGAGCCTTCCTTCCCTGCCGCAGTACATACCGGCGACTACCGTCGCGATCACACCGGATACGCCGGCCTGCTCCGCGAACGCGAAGGTGCCATAGGCAGTGATCATCGTGATCGTTATCTCGATCACCGCATCGTCGATTTTTGAGATCAAGGCTGATGCGGCCGTGCCGACTACGTAGCCGAGAAAGCCGCCACCGCCAACTACGATAATGAACCGAAGCACGAGTTGACCGGTGCTCGTGGCAGCGCCCGAGACCGCGGCAAGGAGAAGCGAGAGGAGAACGATCGACGTGCCGTCGTTCATCAGGCTCTCGCCCTCAATCAGAGTCGCCAGCCTTCTCGGAACGTGAAGTTCCTTGAACAGTGCTACCACCGCGATTGGATCGGTCGCGGCGACCAGCGCGCCGAAGACCAAACCCTGTTGCAGGGTGAAACCGACGCGTGACGTCAGCCCCCCGATCGCCAGCGCCGCGCCCGTGCCCGCGATTACGATGGCCACAACGACTCCGGGAATCGCCAAAGCGGTGATCGCGAGTTTGTTCTTGAGGAAGACGTCAACATCCATGTTGAAGGCAGCCTCGAACAGCAGGCCGGGCAGAATCACCACGAAGAGCAGATCGCGCGTGAGATGGGGCGGATCGATGAGCTGCGTTGCGCCCAGCACCATCCCAGCGACGACGAGTGCCACGGTGTAGGGGATCCTGATCCAGCGCGCAGCGATCGCCGCGGCGGTCGCGATCGAAAACAGAATTATGAGTGTCGTCTCAATCCGCATCGCGCACCGGAGATTGATTTGGCTGCCGAAGGAAGGAGCCATTCGCGTGACGCTGCCACGCGCGTGGCCGTCAGCCGGCCGCGATTAACTTATGCCGTCCCCATCGGTTCCCGTGAGGGGCAACCACAAGGTAAATGCCGATCCTCGTCCACCGGCGGATCTGACTGTGACGTCACCTTCGAGGAGCCGCGCGATGCGCCGCGCTATTGCCAGCCCAAGGCCTACTCCTGGCTTGTCGCGGTGTTCATCCAAGCGGGAGAATTCTTCAAAAATCGCTTCGGCCTTGTCCGCGGGGATGCCCGGGCCGCTATCAACGACCTCGATCGCAATCCAGCGGTCTCCCGCGCCGCTTCCGTTCTTTGACTTTAAAGATGCGCGAACCGCTATCTCGCCCCCCTCGGGCGTGTACTTGATCGCGTTCGAGAGCAGGTTGCCGAGCACCTGAGTCACCCTCTGCGGATCGGTGCAGATTTCTGGAAGGTCGGGGGCCACGCTACAATCCAGCCTGTGGCCGGAAGCAGTGGCGCTTGCTTCGTGTTCCTCGACAGCCTCTTCCACCAGTGCGCCGACCGGCGTCTTGCGCGGGACGATGTCCAGACGTCCGCTCTCGGCTCGAGACACGCCGAGAATATCGTCGATCAACTTCAGCATGGCCATGGCGGATGCGTGGATGCGGTCCATACTGCGGCCCTGCTCGGTAGTCAGCGGTCCCTTAATTCCCGCCTTCAGGAGATCGGTGTACCCGACGATCGCGGTCAACGGATTCTTCAGATCGTGGGTGATACCGCGCACCAGACGCGCGCGCGCCTCCACCGCCCGCTCGAGTTCGGCGCGATCGCGCATCGCCGCGGCCGTGGCGACGCGAAGCCCGCGCCCGAGCCAGGCCACAATCATGACGGCACCGAGGGCAATCAGCCCCACTACCGCCGTCATCCATTGCTGGGCTCTGTTGGTTGCTTCAGCTTCCGCCCAGCGTTTATCGGCAGCATTGCCGAGTGCTTCATCAAGACGGGCCGCGCCAACCAGCAGTTGTTCGTATTCCTCCAGATGAAAAGGATCGCCCACGACTCGCGAGCCCGAAGACGGCGAGATAGAAGTCTCAATCGCGGAGTGCCACCTGGCTTCGAGAACTCGGAGGGCGTTGAATTCGGTCCCCACTTTCGGACCCAGTGCCCGCATGTACGGCGCGAGCTCGTCGTATGCGCTCATTTCGTCGGCAAGCGCGGCGCGGTAGCCGACAATGAGGAGCGTGTCTCGCACTTCGATGAACTCGCGGGCGAGCGTTCCCTCCATCGCGAGCGCGAGGTGAATTCGAGTGACCACTCCACGCGCGGGCTCGATGCGGGAACGCAAATCCTGGTGAAGCGGTTCGACGAGGCGGTAGCGCAGTACGGGCAGCAGTACGAGAGCGACGATCCCCAGGACGAGGGCGAGCAGCGTGGTCCAGGTTCGCCAGCCTGCACTCGCGACCGAAGCTGGATCGGAAACCTTGTTGTCGTTCGGTGTTCCAGCAGCCATTGCAGATCCTGGTGGAGTCACCACGTGCTCCCCCGCGGATGGAGAAGCAGATAGTCGAGCACTTTGCTACACCACCCGGCTAAATGGTGGTCCGCGCGTCGGCAGCGCAGTCCTGGCTGCAGGCAAGCGATCGCGCTCGCATTCGGTTTACCAATAGCCGCTGGAGACCCACCCTTGCTCTCCGCGCTCGTAGCGGAAGTTCCAGCTGCGATATACTCCAACTTGCGAACCGAGTCTTGCCACCGGCCGTGTCGCGCGGATCAGCAGATAACGAAGCTCGGCCGAATCGGCGCGCGCGGCAAAGTGGGGAAACAAATCAGCCACTTCGGACTCGATCAAAGATCTGGAAGCCTGGGCCGTCGTGAAGCGAACCGAAAAAACTGGTCCGACCGCCCGCCACACCTGGTGCTGTTCGGAGACGGGGTACAAATCTCCCGAGACTCCCGCCACCGGCTCGAATGTCATCGAGGGAGCCGTGAGAACGAGCAGTCCCACCGAGGCGACCAGGACCAACCGAATGAGGCCGCCGAACGGGTGCTCACGAAACGGGTCGAACGCGGGGCGAACGTTCATATCATCAATATACCTGATCCCACTCGACGGATAGACGAATCGCCGAGTCGATGATGCCGACCATGCTGTAGGTCTGGACGAAGTTTCCCCACAGCTCGCCGGTCCCCGGGTCGATGTCTTCAGAGAGCAACCCGTGCTGATTCCGGTGAGCGAGAACGTTCTCGAATAGAGACCGCGCCTCATCGCGCCGGCCGAGCGCGGCGAGAGCGTTGATGTACCAGAACGTGCAAACGAGAAAGGCGTTCTCCGGCGTGCCGAAGTCATCGCGCTCCGAATATCTGAAAATGAAGTCGCCGCGCTTGAGGTCGCGCTCTATCGCTGCCACGGTCCCGGCAAACCTCGGGTCGTCTGCGGCCAGAAACCCGACTTCGTGCAATCGCAACAGACTGGCGTCGAGATTATCTCCGTCAAAAGTTCCCACGAACGCGTTCAGCTTCTCGCTCCAGGACCGCTCGGATATCACCTGGTGCATTCGGTCGGCATGGGAGCGCCAATAGCCGGCGCGGTCGGCAAGCCCAAGGTGGGCGGCAATTCGTGACAGCCGGTCGCACCCTGCCCAGCACATTACGCTCGAGAAAGTGTGAACCCGCAGGCTCCCGCGAAGCTCCCATATGCCGGCATCGGGCTTGTCGAACAGCTTGACCGCCTGTTCGCCGAGTGCTTCGAGCCGGGGGAAAAGTGTCTCGTCACCGCGGCGTACAAGTCGGCGGTCAAAGAAGACGTGCGGCGCGGCGAGGATGGCCGCGCCGTACACATCGTGCTGCACCTGCACATATGCCTGGTTTCCTACCCTCACCGGTCCCATCGAGCGATATCCGGCGAGACATGCCGCCGTGCGCTCGTCGGGCACGCGTCTCCCGTTGATTCCATACAGCGGCTTCAGCGTTCCGTCCTCCGCGTCGGCGACGATGTTCAGGATGAACGCCAGGTAGCGCTCCATGGTGCGCGTTGCACCGAGACGATTGAGCGCGTTGACGACGAAGTAGGCGTCGCGGATCCAGCAGAATCGGTAATCCCAGTTTCGACCGCTGTTCGGCGATTCGGGAATCGAGGTCGTCACCGCCGCGACGATGGCGCCCGTATCCTCGAAGACATTGAGCTGGAGAGTGATGGCGGCGCGGATGACGGCGTCCTGCCACTCAAACGGAATCGCCAGCATTCGAACCCATTCGCGCCAGTGAGATGCAGTCTCGTCGGCGAAGTGGCGGCCCAGCTCGCCCACCGGACCACTTACCGTCTCATCGGGTCCGAGGAGCAATGTGATTTCGTCTTCGAGATAGAATGGATTCTCCTCGAGAACCGCCGTCGTCGAGGCGTCGGTGGTCAACCTCAGTACTACCTCGCCGCCGTAGTAGCGGATATGGTTGCTGCCCCTGGTGGTCCGCGGGCGCTCGCAACCGTAGTCGCGCGCAGGTCGCAGCCTGATGCGAATTCGCGGGCTCCCGGCGATGCGCCTCACCTGGCGCACCAGCATCATCGGGCAGAAGATGCGGCCGAACTGCCGGAAGCGGGGCGCGAAATCGACGACTTCTATCGCCCCGCCTTCGGAATCGTACGATCTGGTGACGAGGATCGGGGTGTTGGTCAGGTATTTTTGCTCTGCGCTCACCGCGTTCAGCAGCTCGATGTCGAACATCCCGAAATCGCCCGACTCATCGCCGGCCAGCAGCGAGCAGAAAACGGGATCGCCGTCCAGGCGCGGAAAACATGCCCAGCCTATCTGGCCGGTCGAGTCGACGAGTGCCGCGATTGTGCCGTTGCCAATCAGCGCCAGGTCGAGCGACGGTTGTCGATGTTTGTCGGACAGCTTATGACTCCCGTTATTGTTGTTTTTCGCCGCGCTCGAGCCACGTCTGCACCGCTTCGACGTCGGCGAGCCGCCAACGCGCGCGTGAGCGTCCCTTGCCGACCTTGATCGAGTACCCGCCCAGCGCGTTCACGGCCGCGAAGCCGTGCTCGTCCGTCACGTCGTCGCCTACGAAGACGGGTACGCGACCATTGAAGGGCGATTCCGCCATGAACTCGTATACAGCCTGGCCCTTGTCCTTGCCGCTCGGCTTCAGCTCCACGATTCGCTTGCCCCGCTGGACGGTATAATCTGCGCCAATCTCCGCCTGCATGGTACGCATCAACCGGTGCACATACGACCCAAGCGCCGGTTGCTGACGGTAGTGAAGGGCGAGGGAGAGCTCCTTGTCCTCCAGCATCAACCCCTGATGGCGGTCGGCGATGGCAGCGAGCCTCGCGCGCGCGGAAGTCAGTGCTCCGATCGGGAAGGCGTGCCGGGTCACCCGACCGTGCACATCCCTTCGCTCGATGCCGTGCTGGCCGGCGACGGGCAATCCCTGGTCGTGAAAGATCGAGTCGATCCCTGCTATCGACCTGCCGCTGATCAGGGCCAGTGCGCCGCCGGTTGCGCGGCGCAATCGCAGTATAAGCTGCAGCAGATCCGCCTCGAGACGGACGTCCCGTGGAGTAGGCGCGATGTCGACCAGCGTTCCGTCGATGTCGAAGAAATACGCCCAATCGAGGCGCGGTGCCGGTGGCTGTGCTATTCGCGGTCGGGACCGTTCAGCGGATGCTTTCACTCGGCCCGGTAGGGGTGAATTGAGGATCCGATGCGCGTGTCCATTTCGCCGCGTGTGGGGCGCGCTCGAGAAGTCCGCGTCGCCGCCTGATCCTGGCGGCGTCGAGGAGCATGCGTCCTGCCCAGCGATAAACGTTGAACTCACGCACCAGATCGCGCATCAGCCGCATTCTGGCCCGCTGTGTCCTGAGGGGCATGGTCAGCGCCACATTAAGCGCCGCCGCACATTGATCTGCGTCGTACGGATTGACGATCAGCGCTTCCGGGAGCTCGCGCGCGGCGCCGGTAAATTGACTCAGAATCAGAACGCCCAGATCGTCGTCGCGGGCGGCCACGAACTCCTTCGCCACCAGGTTCATTCCGTCGTGAAGACTGCTGACAAAGCAGAGCTCGGCCGCACGGTAGTACTCGTAGACCTGGTGCGGCTCGTGGTGCTGGACGGACAGGATGATCGGCGGATACGCGGACGCGAATCGCTCGTTTATGCGCGTCGCCAGATCGCGCACCCGTCGCTCATAATCCGCGTATTCCGGAATGCTGGCGCGGCTCGGCGCAGCGATCTGGATGAAGCTGAACCTGCCGATCCACTCGGGATGGAGCTCCATCAAGCGTTCGACGGCGCGGAATCTCTCCTCGAGACCTTTGGTGTAATCGAGCCGCTCGATGCCCACGCCCACCGAGTGGTCCTTTGGCAGACGATGCCGCTCGCGAATCAGCATGCGGCATTCTGCGACGGGCGGCGCCTTCAGCGCGACCGACGGCGGCCACTCGATTGAAATCGGATAGCGCTTCACCCCCGTCGTCTGTCCCTTGTACGAGACGATAAAAGTCTCCCGATCGACTCTCGCCTCGAGCTGGCGGTCGACGGTATCGACGAAGTTGTTGCAGTGGAACTGGGTATGAAACCCGAGGATGCTGCTTCCGAGCAGACCGTCGAGAAGCTCTTGCCGGCGCGGACAGATGGCGAAGGCCTCGGGATTTGGCCACGGAATGTGCCAGAACGCAATGACGGTCGCCCCCGGCAGTTTCTCGCGCACCATTCGCGGGACCAGCGCCAGATGGTAATCCTGCACCAGCACGACGGGGTCGGACGACTTCGCTTCCGCCACCACGGCGTCGGCGAACTTACGATTCACTCTCTCGTACTCCAGCCAGTCCGAAGTGCGAAAGGTCGGCCGCACGTGAGCGATGTGACAGAGTGGCCACAGCCCCTCGTTGGAGAAGCCGTAGTAGTAGCCTTGCTCCTCTTCTTTTGTCAGCCAGATGCGCCTGAGCACGTATGACGGATTATCCTGCGGAACGGGAATCCGGCCCTTCGCGTCCACGACTTCGCGGTCGGCGGAGCCGCTTCCGTGCGCGATCCACGTTCCCGAGCAGGCGCGCATGATCGGCTCCATCGCGGTTACCAGTCCGCTGGCCGGCCGCTGGACGACGATGCCCTGAGGCTGACGGACGTGGATGTACGGCTCCCGATTGGAAACTACGATCACGTCCTGATCGCGCAGCTCGCGGTGGAGGATTTCACGCAGCGTTTCGGGCGTCCAGCCGAGCTGCTCCTCGTCGCGCAGCCGATGCTCGGCCTCGAGGTCTCTGATCAGCGCGCGAAGGTCGTTCGCAATCGGCTGCAGCTCTCCTTGCTCGGATGGCTGCGTTGGTCGCAAAAGCCCCTCGCCGCGCATCAGGGCCTGTATGCCGTGAACCCATCCACGCCAGCTCAATTGGGCGATCACAACTGTTATCAGCGATACAACGATGCCGAGGCCGATGAAGAAGTAGAACAGGTATTGTTTCGTCTCCTCGCTGCGACGCTGGACGAAGCTCATGTCGTGCACGATTACGACGTTGCCGATCCGCGACCCGGTGTCTCCTATTGGCAATACCGAAACAAGCAGCGGCCCATGAGGCTCGGTCAGGATCTGGGTGGCGGGGTTGGCGAAGCGATCGAGGTCCGCGCACTGGATCTCGCGCGGCAAGGTCGGGGTGGCGATGGGGCGTGTGCCATCAATCGGACAGAACCCCATCGCGAAGAGACGCTCGTCCTGCGTTATTCTCGCAAAGAACCGGCGGATGGCGCTGGAATCGCGCGTGTTGGCCAGATTCTCCAGCGGCCCGTCGATGCTGTTGGCAACGAGACTTGCGCGCAGGTTCAGATCGCGAATGAACCATTTCTGCGTCAGTTTGTCCACCAGCGGCATGACGGAGTACGCGAGCGCTGCCAAAGCCAGGACGAGCGGAATGATGAAGCGAAGGGACAATCTCAAAAGGCAGGCTCCGTCATGCTTCGTAGTCTAGTC
>JBDTND010000098.1:0-8000 GCA_039933915.1 Gemmatimonadales bacterium
CGCAGGGTCCACCCTCGGCTCGCTTCGTTTACGTGACCTCGGGCAGACGCGCGGGGCAGGACAATACGCCTTGGGACCGCCGTGCCAAGATACCGCTCGCGGGGATCTCAGCATCCATGATTCAGGCGGCGCTGGGCGCGTCGGGGGTGCGAATCGAAACTGAGATGCCAGGCACCGGCTCCGATGGTGGCCCGACTTGCGCAACGGTCAAAGCGATCGTGTGGCGGGTAAACCTGGGCCTTTCGCTCTCGGCAAAACCAGGTCGTTGACGACTGGAAACCCATCGATGAGCAAAACGGAAATCCTGACAGAGAACCTGAGGCTGTTGCTGCAGACGCCACAGCAGGCTCTCGCGTTGGTCGAAGCGATGAGCCCCGCCGATAGGGCAGAGGTGTCGGCGGATTGGCTGGCGCGGGTGAAAGCCTCGACATCGGCGGACCCGTGGCTGCATGGGTTCGTGGTAACCCATCGGGATAGCGGCGCCGTCATTGGAAGTTGTGGTTACACGGGCCCACCGGGGCCGGATGCGATAGTGGAGATTGCTTACGGAATCGATCCGGCACACCAGGGACGTGGGTACGCCACGGAGGCGGCACTGGCGTTGATCGCGTTTGCATTTGGCAGCGGCCGGGTGCGGCTCGTCCGTGCTAACACCAGGCCGGAGGAGAACGCGTCGACACGGGTCCTTACGAAATGCGGGTTCCAGAAACTGGGCGAAGTGATGGATCCTGTGGACGGACTGATCTGGAGATGGGAGTTGCGGCCGTCCAACGCGCAGCTGTAGCCTGCGGGATTGGCCCGACGCCGTCGACGTGAGTTTGGGCCGCTCGGCCTGTCCGAGGGCATCAAGAAAACTAGAAACTAAGTTATAAGGACATCCGTAAGGCTTCGGAGCGGCATTCCATGCGACAAATAGCGATAGACGCCGCTATCCGATACGAGGGGACCAATGACTCGCACCACGAACGCGAGAATCGCCGGCTTCACGTTCCTCTTCTACATCGCGGTTGGAATCACTCAATTGGTTCTGGAGGCGCCGGCGAAGGGGAGTGATACCGCCGCGAAATTAGCCCTCATCGCCCAGCACGCTACGCGCGCTAGAGTCAACATCATGCTAGGGCTGATCATCGGTGTCACGGCCATCACTCTCGCGGTGGCGCTGTACGGACTCACACGCGATGAGGACCGCGACATCGCAGTGCTCGCGTTGTGCTGCCGGGTTGGCGAAGGCATGCTTGCTTCGATCGGTACGATGGCGTCGCTCGGACTGCTTTGGCTCGCGACCGCCGGAACCGGGACTAGCCCACCGGACGCCGCCGCAGCGAATGCGCTCGGCGCGTTCCTCCTGAAACTGGGGGCCTGGAACACGATCATCGCTGCGACACTCTTCGCGGTTGGAAGCGCGCTCTTCTCCTGGCTTCTCCTGCGCGGCAGGATGATTCCCGCCGTGCTGGCGTGGCTGGGTGTCATGGCGTCGGTCCTGCTCGTGGTCCTCCTTCCCCTTCAGCTCGTGGGAATGCTCAACAGTCTCGTCGCTCAACTCATGTGGCTGCCGATGGCCGCGTTCGAGATTCCCCTTGCATTGTGGCTGCTCACCAAAGGTGTCGCTGCGCCCGCGCGCAGGCCGTCGGCGTGACGCTGCTCCCCATACACATCATCGCTGGACTTGTGGCGATCGCCTCTGGCTTCGTCGCACTATTTGCTTTCAAGGGAGCGAAGCTGCACCGAAAAAGTGGGACGATATTTGTCTACTCGATGCTGGTTCTGGGTGTCACCGGCGGGGTGATAGCGACCTTGAAATCCCAACCGGCCAACGTAATCGGAGGAACGATTGCGGTTTACTTCGTGACCACTGGTCTACTCACGCTCCGCCGGCGCGATGAGAGGTCTCGCTGGATTGAAGCGGGCACAATGCTGGTTGCGATCGCTATCGGGTTCTTGAGTCTCATGCTCGGTCTCCGCGTCTATCATAGTGCCAGCGGCAATATCAATGGGGTGCCGCCCGCACCTCTTTTTTTCTTTGGCGCCGTAGCATTCCTGGCAGCGGCGGGTGATTTGCGCTCGATGGTGGTACACGGCCTTCAGGGAAAACATCGCATTGCAAAGCACGTGTGGCGCATGTGCTTTGCGCTGTTCGTCGCCAGCGGCTCATTCTTTCTTGGTCAGGCCAAGGTGTTTCCGAAGCCCATACGCATCATGCCCCTGCTGGCGATCCCGGCGCTGTTGCCGCTGGTGCTCCTGATCTATTGGATGGTGCGAGTGTTGTTCACGAAATGGCATCGCCGCCATCCGCACGATTCATTCAAGCCGGTTCCACTTCGACGGCCGGCGTGATGCCCGACTCGTTTGCGCCAGCCTTGGCGCAGCGCGCCTGAATGCGTTTGTCCGCCAACCGGTCCGGCCATTCTGAAAACGCCGCGGTCGGTCCCTTCCACTCCAGCTCGTTCACATCGGCGAAAACCGGCGCGTCCGTTCTGAGTGTCGCGAGATTCTTGAATAGGAGTGCCTGCTCGCGAGCCGGCCCAAGGACCTCCGGAGGAAACGATTCAATGGGGCCGTGCCGGTTCAGCAATGCCGCAGCTGTGGTCTTGCCTATTCCGGGAATGCCTGGGTAGCCATCCTGGGCATCTCCAACCAGTGCGAGCAGGTCGGGAATGAGTGCCGGCTCGACACCGAATTTCGCCCGCACACCTTCGGCATTGCGAATCTGGTTTCCCTTGCGGATGATCTGCACGACCCGGTCTCCGCGAACGCACTGAGCAAGATCCTTGTCGTTCGCCCAGATGCACACTTTGTCGACGCGAGGATCATCCGTTGCGAGTCGCGCGGCCGAAGCGAGCCCATCGTCGGCCTCGAGCTCGACCATTGGCCAGACCGCGACGCCCATCGCCGCGAGCGCATCCTCAAGCGGCTGAAACTGCGTCCACAGGTTTCTCTCGATGCCTTCGCCGGTTTTGTAGTCCGGCCAGAGATCGTTGCGGAACGACTCGATCACGTGGTCAGTTGCGACACCGATATGTGTCGCACCCGTTTCGATCATCTCCAGCACCGAGTGCAGCACCCCGGCGACAGCGCCGAAGGGTTTGTCGTTTCCCTTGTTAAAGCGGCGCAGGCCGTAGAAGTGGCGGAAGAGCTCGTACGTTCCGTCGATAACGTGAACTATCATGGCGTCGAAGTCCGGAGGCCGGAATCAATCGCTCGTCATGATGAACAGCGGCGCGCCGTCGAACTCGTAGATCGGACGCAGGCGGTCGGTGTTGTAGTACTTCTTGACGTCGACGACTTTTTTCTCCGACGTCACGCTCGTGATCGGCACGCTGTCGTAGAAGCCCTTGTGGACACTTACAAGACGGCCGAACTCCTTCTTCATGATCAGGTCGAGCGCGAGATTGCCGAAGGCCATCGGCACAATCGAGTCGAGTGCATCCGGATCACCGGAGCGAACGAGATAGCCGAGCCGCTGGTTGACGACGTCGATGCGGCGGCCGTTGTTGTATTTGGGTGAATATTCCTTGAGCGCGGATGCCACTTTGTCGCCGATGCCGCCGAGCTTCCGGTGTCCGAACATGTCGGTCTCCTCGCTCTCGAAGCTCATTCCCTGGTGCGACGTAAGGTTCGCGCCCTCGGACACCAGGCATACGGAGTACTTGCTGGGATTCCTGTTGTGGTCGTACACCATCAGCTCGGTGAGATGCTCGACGTCCGCGGCGTATTCAGGGATGAGGCAGCGGTCTGCCGCGCCGGCCATCGTCGGCAGGAGCGCGGTGAACCCGGCGTATCTCCCGAAGACCTCGATCACGAGAAAGCGCTCATGCGACCCGGCCGATGTGCGAAGCCGGTGGGTGAGCTCGATCGTCCGCGTCACGCACGTGCTGAAGCCGATGCAGTAGTCGGTCCCGTAGACGTCGTTGTCCATCGTCTTCGGGATCGCGACGACGTGCAGCCCCTCGTCGTGCAGGCGCTTGCCATAGCTGAGCGTGTCGTCGCCTCCGATCGGGATCAGGACGTCGACTCCGATGTGCTCGAGATTCCTCAGGATGTCCTTGGTGACATCGTTGATTTTTTCGGTGTAGCCGGTGAGGTGCTTCGGAACCCGGGCGAGCGGCAGATGGCTGGGCCGCGTGCGCGAAGTGTGCAGGAACGTGCCGCCGGTTCGGCCGGCGCGATTCACGTCGGACTCGGAGAGTACCTGCACGTTGTCGGAGTTGTCGACACCGGCCTCGCGGCTGTAATCAACGAGACCCCCCCACCCGCGCCGAATTCCGACAACACGGTAGCCTTCCCGCAGTGCGCGAATCGTGATCGCCCTGATGGCCGGGTTGAGGCCGGGGACATCACCCCCGCCGGTGAGTATTGCTATCGTACGAGTATTCGGCATGGGTCCAAAATTAGCCGAGACGAAGGCTTGGGGGGAGTAAACGCCGCGGCGACGCGGCGTGCACAACGCGGACTCAGCTGCCCAACTTGGTCCAGATTACGATGGCGCCGCAGCTGTTCTTGAAGAGCTGGTACTGCGACGGCACCGACGCCTCGGAGTAGATCTCGATGCCGAGGATCTCGTGCGGCCTCACGACGACATCGATGTCTTCGGCGGCGAGTCCGCGCATGGGAAGGCCGTCAAAATAGATCATGGGAGTGCACCAGTCGGAGGTGCCCCCGCGCATCTGGAAGCTCGTCTCATCGTGCGCGCTGAGATCCAGCCGCACCCCCAGTATGCCGCGAAAAATCTCGGACGTAGAAAGGGGCAATCGGCTCGCGATCTCCTTCGCCGTCACGTAGCGTCCGGCACCAGTGTGGCGCCGCTCCTCGAAGCCGCTCTGCTCGAAGCGTGACCGTCGGGAGGCTACGACTCTCACTGTGTCGAGCACCGCCTTCACAGTGGACAGCGGGGTCCAGACGGGCAGCGCGCCAGCGACGACATCCACCGGCCTGCGGTCGGGAAAGTATCCAACCGCCCGGACCTCGAGCATCCTGGTGCCGACGGGCGCGTTGTTGAGCGTCCATTCGCCGCTGTCGTTCGCGCGGGTCTGCGGACCATCGATAATCCCGACGCGCGCTCCCGCCAGCGGCTGGCCGCCGGCGTTGATCACCGTACCGGTCAGGCGCCCATTGCCCGTGTGAAGGCGGCGAGGCGGAGGCGCGAGACTGTCACCACTCCGCGAGGTATCGCCTATGACGACTGTTTGTGTCGGTCCGACGTACAACTCCCTTCGCAGAAATCCCTCGGCTGGAATCTCCACTTCGATTCGGTCCGTGCTGTCGGCGCTCCGAGTGGCCAACAGCCTCATCACCCCGGCACTCGGCACATTGCACAGGGCGAACCAGCCGTTCTGCCCCGTCGTCGCAACGAGGTGCGGGATCTTGCGGACGATTCCATCGCGCGTGAACGAGAACTCGAGCCATTCAGCTCTCACCGTTGCCCCGGCCGCGGGCGCGTGGTCTTGCGCGTCGCGAACGATGCCGATGACGAGAGCGCCGGCGCCGGGCGCCGATTCCGCGCCGCAGATGGCGGCGCGGAGCTTCGCAGGGGAAGGAATCGCCAGGTCGGCGCGCACCGGGCGTTGCCTGTCGATCCGCACTTCGCGCACGATCGGCTCTACACCAAGCGAATCGAGCATCGGGTGAAAAAACCCGAGCATGTACTGACCGTCCGGCACGTCACCGAGCTTGAACGCGCCCATTGAGTCGGAGACAGCCGTGCGGCCGAAGCGATTTTTCGTATCCGCGGCGACGAGCTGCACCATAGCACCGACGAGCGGACCGTGCGCGATGCTGTCACGCACGGTTCCACTAACCGTCGCTCCCCGCGCGGAATGTGTGGTATCCGGCATCTGCGCGGTCGTTACCCGCGCGAATACCAAAACTGAGAGGACCAGGCGGAATCGCATGCGACGTTCGCTCGCGGGTCGGACACCACCAACATACACCGGGGCCTGAATCACGCGAGAAGCTACGAGCCAGAAGGCTCTGGAGTGACGGTTGGGCGGTCCCAACCGGCGGCCAAAACCAGGATCGTGGGGGATTGTGGGGCAACATCCGCCGCTCTGGGGATTCTGCCGGAGAGTACTGATCACTTGCCTACCGTTCCTGAATGGCCACAATTTCTGCTGGAGATGATCACCCACCTGGAGGCGCGCGACTGAGATATACGTGGTTTCCTCTGATCGCTCTCGCGGCGTGTACCAGTGCTCTCCCGCCATCGCGGAGCCTTGTCTGGCAGGACGAGTTCGATGGGCCGGCTGGCGCTACCTTCGACCGCACGAAATGGGTCCCGGATACCGGCGGGAATGGTTTCGGCAACCATGAGCGCCAATTTTACACGACGCGCACCGAGAACGTAGCGCTGGACGGCAATGGGCACCTCGTGATAACGGCCCGTCCGGAGACGCCATCGAGCGGTTACGCGTGCTGGTACGGGAGCTGTGGCTACTCCTCGGCGCGCCTCAAGACCCAGGGGCTTTTCGCGCGGGCGTACGGTCGATTCGAGGCGCGCATCCAAATCCCGCGAGGACAGGGGATATGGCCCGCGTTCTGGATGCTCGGCGCCGACATCGATACGGTCGGATGGCCGGACGGCGGTGAGATAGACATCATGGAGAACATCGGACGTGAGCCACGGGTCGTGCACGGCACGCTGCATGGTCCGGGTTATTCAGGGTCGGAGAGCATCGGGCGGGCCGACACGCTGTCGAGCGGCGCTTACGGTGACGACTTCCACGTTTTTTCCGTCGAATGGCAGCCCTCCGAGATACGCTGGTACGTTGACGGTCGCATGTATCATCGCATGACCCCCGCGGATCTGCCGCGCGGCACCGCATGGGTGTTCAACAGTCCATTCTTCATTCTGCTCAACGTCGCGGTCGGCGGAGACTGGCCTGGAGACCCGGACGCATCGTCCACGTTCCCACAGCAAATGCTGGTCGACTATGTCCGGGTGTACAGTGAGCCTTAGCGAGGCGCTCGCGGATCTCAGCGCCACTGTGGTCGCATTCCTCGCCGCCGCGGCTCGCACCGGTGGCCAGTGGAAGATTCCGCGAGCCCCTGGCAAATGGTCGCCATCCCAGGTCGCCGAACACGTTGCCCGTATCATGGAGGAATCGGCAAAAGTCGCGGCCGGGTCTCCGTCCAAGTTTCCGACAATTCCCATTTTTCTTCGGCCGGTCGTTCGCCTGATTGTTTTCAGGCGGATCATCCGCCGAAAATCTTTCCTCAAAATGAAAGCTCTGGAGCCGTTCCAGCCCGAGATGGGCGTTGGAAGCCCCTCTGAGGCGATGACGCGGTTGCAAGCAACGCTCGCACAGTTCGATAGCGCCTGTCGAGCGCGGGAGGCCACAGGCAGGAAAGTCGACAGCACCATCTTTGGAGCGGTATCGGTAGCTGATTTTGCAAGGTTTCAGGAGCTCCACGTCCGCCACCACTTGCAGCAGCTGCCCGGCGAAGAATAGGATCGGCGAGACTTGTCGATTCGGAGGCGGTAGATCGTCGCTCGCCGGCGATCTCGACAAGTACAAGACATCGAGGGGCATGATTCGATTTCCACTGAAAAGGCAGCCATCTTCGGCGTTCGTGAAGCGAGTCGTCAAGGCTCGCGTGGCCGAGGTGAGAGCGAAGGACAAATCGTGATCGGAGCCGAGACGAAGCCATGAAAGTCATGCTCTTCGGGGCGACCGGCATGGTCGGTCAGGGCGTGCTCCGCGAATGTCTGCTGGATCCCGAGATCAGCGTGGTTCTCGCCGTCGGGCGCAGCGCCACCGGTCAGCGCCACGAGAAGCTGCGAGACCTGGTGGTGCCGGAGGTCGCTAATCTCTCCGCTGTCGAACGGGATCTCAGAGGCTTCGATGCGTGCCTGTTCTGCCTTGGCGTTTCCTCGGCTGGCATGTCGGAGGAGCGGTACGGAAAACTCACATACGATCTCACGCTGGGAGTCGCGCGCACGCTCGCGCGCCTCAATCCGGGTATGACATTCATCTACGTGTCGGGCATGAGCACGGACAGCAGCG
>JBDTND010000099.1:0-7962 GCA_039933915.1 Gemmatimonadales bacterium
GAGCCCGAATACGCGATCGTCGGGCTGATCCGCAAAGCGCAGGGAATTCGCGGAGAGGTCGTCATCGAGCCTCTCACCGATAAGCCGGACGTGATCTTCGCGTCCGGCAGTCGTGTTTTTGCGGGCACGCGAGATGGAAATCTCGCTGTAGTCCGGGATGTGAAGGGCGAGGAAGAGATCCCTACTCTCACCATTTCAGGATCGAAGCCCTTCAAGAAGGGACTCATCGTTCAGTTCGAGGAGCTGCGTGACCGCAACAGCGCCGAGCTGTGGCGCGGGAGATATCTCCTCGCGCCGTTCAGCGAGATCCCGCCGCTCGAGGACGGTCAGGTCTACCTGCACGATCTCATCGGAATGAAAGCGGTGAGCACGGACGGCAGGGATCTCGGAACTGTGACGACGTTCTACGAGCTCCCGCAGGGGATCATGCTCGACCTCGACACGCCGCGCGGCAGCGTTCTCGTCCCCTATCGCCCCGAAGTCGTCGTCCAAACTGACATCGGGGCGCGCACGCTTCTGATCAACGACACCCTGGGCGTGCTCGACGACGATTCCACTGAGGAAGGGTGACGTGGCGCTCAGAATCAACGTCGTCACGATCTTTCCCGACTTTTTCAGCGGGCCCCTTGGCCTGAGCATTCCCTCGCGCGCCGCGGCCGCGGGGAGCGTTCGCTACAACCTCGTGGATCTTCGGGATTTCACCCACGACAAGCACCGCACGGTCGATGACGCTCCGTACGGAGGCGGTGCTGGAATGGTGATGAAGCCGGGGCCGTTCTTCGAGGCGGTGGAATCGCTCAAGACCAAACCGCCGATCGTGCTTCTCTCCCCGCGCGGCCGCGTTTTCTCGCATGCCGATGCCGAGCGGTTCGCGGCGGGTGACGAGCTGACGCTGCTCTGTGGCCACTACAAGGACATCGATCAGCGCGTGGCCGATCATCTCGCGACCGAGGAAATCTCGCTGGGCGATTTTGTTCTGAGCGGGGGCGAGGCAGCGGCGCTCGCGATCATCGATGCGACTGTGCGACTGCTGCCCGGAGCCATGTCGGATCTCGAGAGCGCGCGCAGCGATTCTTTTTTCGGACGTGGAATCAGCGCGCCGAGCTATACCCGGCCGCCAGAGTACCTCGGGCACCAGGTGCCCGAGGTACTGCTGTCAGGTGATCACGCCAAAATCGCGAAGTGGCGCGACGAGGAAGGACGCCGGCTGACTCGATTGCGCAAGGACGGCGTCGGCGAGCGCTAGATCGCGACTCACCTGGCACGCTGGCATTACCGGCGTCCGAGGTTTACTTTTCGTGGCTGACCGAGAACACCTTAAACAAGTCTTTATTCCGGCTGTTAACTCCAGCCCCGAGCGACATATGCATCCCTTCATTGATACCCAGAAAGAGTGGCTCCGCGACAACATTCCCCCGTTCCGGGCCGGTGACACGCTTCGCGTCAACGTTCGCGTCCGTGAGGGTGACAAGGAAAGGATCCAGGCTTTTGAGGGCGTCTGCATCGCCAAGCGCGGCGCCGGAGTCAGCGCGACCTTCACCGTCCGGAAAATCTCGAACGGCATCGGTGTCGAGCGAATCTTCCCGGTCCACAGCCCGATGATCGGCGAAATCGTCGTCGTCCGCCGCGGACGCGTCCGGCGCGCCAAGCTGTACTATCTCCGCCACCTCACCGGCAAAGCGACGCGCATCAGAGAGCGGAAAGCCAAAGTGCTTGTCCCGGGCTCGGAGACGGTCGCGGAAGCTGGTACAGAGGCTGGGGTCGAGGCCTAACCGCCTCCTCGCTCACAGAGCGTAGAACAGCATGCAGGAAGAGGTCGAACAGGGTAATCCCCAGTCGACCCCCGAGACTCGAAATCCAACCGAAAAAGAAATCCGCCGCCGGCGCGTGCCGCGGTGGAAGCGCTGGACCACGATCGAACGCGACCTTCGCCTCGCGAAAGGTCCGCTGCTCGCCGGAGTCGATGAAGTAGGCCGTGGCCCCATAGCAGGTCCCGTCGTCGCGTGCGCGGTGATAATGCCTGCCGACACTCGCGCCATCGCGGGAGTGGACGACTCCAAGAGACTCACTCACGATCAGCGTGTGCGTCTCGCCGTCAAGATTCGCGAGCGAGCAGTCTCCTTCGCGCTCGGCGCCGCATCCGTCCGCGAGATCGATACCATCAACATCTACCAGGCGAGCGTGCTGGCGATGCGCCGCGCGCTGGGGCGGCTCGATGTGCGGCCTGACCACGTCGTGATCGACGGGCGAGTGATGCGCACTCTTCCGATTCCCCACACCGCCGTCGTGCACGGCGACGCGCGGTGCTTCAGCATCGCGTGCGCTTCGATTCTCGCCAAAGTCACCCGCGATCTCCTCATGACGCGGCTAAGCGTCCGCTATCCGCAGTATATTTGGGACCACAACGCCGGCTACACGACACGCGATCACGTGGCGGGACTCGCGTCGCATGGAATCACACCGCACCATCGCAGGAGCTTCTGCCGGATCAGCGATCTGCTGCTCGAGGTCGAGCGGTTGACTGTGTTGCAGGATATGGGAGCGCCCGCGCTGGATGATGTCGGCGTTCCGGACGAAGACGATTTCGACTACGAGATGATAGCCGGCGCCGAGCTCGGTCTCGATGTCATGGAGCGGGGGCTCGAACGCGAGCTGTAGGCGCCGAGCGGATTACAACACCGGGAGGGGTCGACGTGGCGGAAGCGCTGGTGGGACTGATAATGGGCTCCAAGTCCGATTGGGACACCATGCAGCACGCCGCCCAGATCCTCGATGCCCTTGGGGTTCCCCATGAGACGAAGATCGTCTCGGCGCACCGCACCCCTGACCTCCTGTTCGAGTACGCCGCCTCCGCCGAAGAGCGGGGAATCGAAGTGATCATCGCCGGGGCGGGGGGCGCCGCGCACCTGCCTGGAATGGCCGCGGCAAAGACCATCATCCCCGTGCTGGGAGTGCCCGTCGAGTCAAAAGCGCTGCAGGGAATCGATTCGCTGCTCTCCATCGTGCAGATGCCGGCGGGAGTGCCAGTCGGCACGCTCGCGATCGGGAAGCCCGGCGCCATCAACGCCGCGCTCCTCGCCGCATCGATCGTCGCGACGAGCCGTCCCGAATTGCGGGAGCGCCTGCGCGCGTTCCGCGCCGAGCAGACGAACGCGGTCCTCGCTCAACCCGACCCGGCCGCCACCGAGTGAGAGTAGGAGTACTCGGTGGTGGGCAGCTCGGCAGAATGCTCGCCCTCGCCGGCTACCAGCTCGGCGTCGAGTTCAGGTTCTTCGATCCGAACGCCGGCGCTCCGGTCGGGCAGATCGGGCAATTGATTTCCGCGGATTACGGCGACAAAACGGCGCTCACACGGTTCCTCGAAGGCGTTGACGTAGTCACTTACGAGTTCGAGAGCATTCCCGTCTCGACGGTGCGATTCGTCGCCGAGCGCGTGAAAGTGTTTCCACCGGTGAAGGCGCTGGAAATCGCGCAGGACAGGCTCCTAGAAAAACAGCTCTTTGTGAAGCTGGATATTCCAACGCCGCCATTTGCTCCCGTCGACAACATCGAGGATCTCCGGGACGCCGTGTCGCGGAATGGATTGCCGGCTGTCCTGAAAACGCGCCGCATGGGATACGACGGTAAAGGACAAATCGTGTTGCGCGACACCGGAGCGGTCGACGCCGCCTGGAAAACTCTCGGAGGGTCGCCGCTGCTGCTCGAGAAGTACGTCTCGTTTCAGCACGAGCTTTCGGTGATAGGCGTCCGCGGCGGCGATCGGGGCGAGGTGTTTTATCCTCCGGTCCAGAACGTCCACCGCGAAGGCGTCCTGAGAAAATCCACCTCGCCGGCACCGAGTGTCTCGCCCGAGCTCGCCGCACTGGCGATCGACTACTGCCGGCGAATCATGGACCATGTCGAATACGTTGGTGTGCTCGCGCTGGAGCTCTTTTCGGTCGATGGTGCCCTGTTCGCAAATGAGATGGCCCCGCGTGTCCACAATTCAGGCCACTGGACGATCGAGGGTGCGGAGACCAGCCAGTTCGAAAATCATCTTCGCGCGGTGCTGTCTCTCCCGCTAGGCGCGACGACTCCGAGGGGACAGTCGCTGATGTTCAACATAGTCGGACACATTCCACCGGTGGAGCGCGTATTGGCGGTTGAGGGAGCGCATCTGCACCTCTATGGGAAGGCGCCTACGGAGAGACGCAAGGTCGGCCACGTCACGCTGGTGGCGGAGACCCAAGCCCGCCTCGAGCAGGGCGCCACGGAGCTACGGGGAGCGCTGGGTCTCGAGGCTGGCGACGGCTGAGGGCCGGGGGTAGGGCCTCGACGGGCCCGCCGAACCCTTCCCGAAGCAGGTTCAAACCCTGGATCGAGCCCGGCTGTCATAACTGCAGCCACAGGAAAGACTTGTTGCGACGCATTCAAACCTTTGAGCGTTTCGAGCTATCCAATCACGCAACTGACCCAGGACACAGATCGAATGGCGGCGGCGGTCTCCAACGTGGTACGGATACCAATGGGTGATTCCACCGACGTGACGCTGGCCGCAGGCGGGGATCGCCAGGCCTTCGAGCGGCTGTACCGGACGCACGCGAACAGGGTGTTCTCACTGTGCACGCGCATGTCGGGAAGCCGGACGAGGGGTGAGGAGCTGACGCAGGACGTGTTCGTGCGGACCTGGGAAAAGCTCCCGCAGTTCAGGGGAGAGAGCGCTTTCTCGACCTGGCTGCACCGGCTCGCGGTGAACGTCGTACTGAACGCACGAAAGACCGAGGGCAAAGCTGCCTCGAGAACGGACGATAGCGATGTGGGGGACGAGCGGTGGGATGAGGGTGCGCGTGCTCCCATGCACATTGAGCGGATGGACCTGACGGACGCGATTGCAAAGCTGCCGCAGGGCGCTCGAAAGATCTTCGTACTGCACGACATTGAAGGCTACAAGCACGAGGAGATTGCGGAGATGATGGGAATCACCTCGGGCGGGAGTAAGGCGCAGCTGCATCGCGCGAGACTTCTTTTGAGAGAGGCACTGGACCGATGACGAGCTCCAACATGACCTGTGAAGCATTCGACGCGGCGCTCCCCGATTATCTCGAGGGAACGCCGGGCGATTCGCTCCGCGCTTCAGTCGAAGGGCATTTGAGCGAGTGCGTGCGTTGCGCCAGTCTGCTCAAAGACGTCGAGAACATTCGGGACGAGGCCTCGGCGCTTCCGGATCTCGTTCCGTCCCGCGATCTGTGGCAGGGAATCGAGGCTCGCATTGCGCCACCGGTGATCCCTCTCGCCGCTCGTCCCGAGCGCCCGAGGCGTTTCGCCCCGGCGTGGATGGGAGTCGCGGCGGCAGCACTCGTCGTGAGCACCGCGGCCGTGACGTACCTGATCACATCGCGCTCGTCTGGTCAATCGCCGGCAGCGAATATCGCGCAGGTCGCTCCCCTGACGAGTGAGACGCCGGCCAACTCGGGAACTGATTTCCAGGTCGCTCCGGTTACGACTGCTCCCGCGCAGGCGAGCGTGAATGGCACGAGCGAAGGTCAGAGCGGAGCGGTCGCCACCCTGTCACGAACGCAGTCCTCAAACCGTGGCGTTCCAGCCGCGAGGCTGGTGAGCGGGCCCGATCAGTCCGGCCGAGCGCATTCCGATCTGGTGTATGGAAGAGAGATCGACTTGCTTCAGAAGATCGTGGCTCAGCGGAAAGCGGGTCTCGACTCTTCGACCGTGGCGATAATCGAAAGGAATCTTCGAATCATCGATGCTGCGATCCAGCAGAGCAGAGACGCCCTCGCCAACGATCCGGCCAGCCGTCTCCTCGGCCAGCAGCTTACACACGCGCTCGACAAGAAAGTCGAGCTCCTTCGCACGGCAGCGATGCTGCCGGCAAGCACTTAACATGAAAAACGAAATGAAGGTCACAGGACTCATCGTGGCGGCAGTGGCGATCGCGGTCATTCCGCTTTCCGCCAGGGCGCAGGACGAACGGAGTGCCACACGGATCGACACGACCGTGCGGCTGGATCGCGGCGGCGCGGTCGACCTCTCTCTCATCTCCGGACGGATGCGTGTCACCGGCTGGGATCGCCCCGACGTCAAGATCTCGGCGTCCATCGAAGGTGGGCTGCTCGTCTTCAGCGCCAACTCATCGCGCGTCAGCCTCAGCGTCGACGATTCAGATTCCGGCAGCGGCCGCCGTAGAGGGCACAGACACAACGATGTGGGCGACGCCAATTACGAGGTCTCGGTCCCTCGGGGATCGCGATTGATTCTCGAGGCGGTCTCAGGCGACATCACGGCAGCCGGCTCGCAGGGTGAGATCGAAGCGTCGAGCGTGAGCGGCAACGCGGACGTCGCTGACGGGCTGCGATCGGTGAGCGTGGAATCGGTCTCGGGCAATGCGCACGCCGCCCGTGTGAACGGAAATCTCCGCGCGGAAACGGTCAGCGGTGACCTTCGCGCCGAGAGCATCACGGGTAATGTCGAAGCCAGCTCGGTGAGCGGCGACATTCGGCTGGTCGGAATTCAGTCGAAGGACGTCCGGACCGAAACCGTCAGTGGCCAGATATCGTACTCAGGTACTATCGAGCCATCAGGCAAATACAGGTTCGAGTCGCACTCGGGAACAGTGCGCTTGAACATCCCGCGGGGCGCCGGCGCCCAGTTCAGTGTCGAAACCTTCAGCGGGGATGTCAGCGCGGACTTCCCAATCACGATTCCGGCCGGAACGAGGAACCGCCACGAAGGCCGCATGGAGTTTACGATCGGCGACGGAAGGGCCAGGGTAACAGCGCAGACGTTCAGCGGGCGTATAGTGATCAACAGCGGTTCTGACTCAACCACCCGGAGAGATGATGAATAGCACAAGACTGTGGGCAGCGTTCGCTCTCATGCTCGCGGCGCCGGCTCTCAGCGCGCAGCAGCAGTACGGACGCGATTCCGATACCTGGAAGTGGGATGGTAAGGTGGATGCCGGGAAGTGGATGAGCGTGTTCAACGTCAACGGCACGGTGGATTTTCAGCCGAGCAGCGATAACCTGGTTCACCTCGTAGCCGAGAAGAGATCGAATGGGCGCGAGCCGGACGACATCCATTATGAAGTCGTGCAGGCGGGCGGCAACGTTACGATCTGCGCGATCTGGAACAACAATTCCCGCTGCCAGGATGGCGGAGTCGACCAGATCCGGCACACCAACCATGATGAAAACCATACCAACGTCAAGATTACCGTCAGCGTGCCCCGGTCGGTGAGGGTTGGTGCGCACTCTGTAAACGGCGGCGTATCGGTGCGTGATGTGGGTGCCGAAGTACGCGCCAACTCGGTGAACGGACGCGTTACCATCCGCAACTCGAACGGACCGGTCAATGCTTCGACCGTCAACGGCGGTGTCGACGTCAACACGTCAGCGGGACCCGTGAGCGCATCGACCGTGAACGGAAACGTCGACGCGAGAATGGCGACGCTTCAGGGCGACGACGACATGACTTTCAAAACGGTAAACGGCTCGGTCGTCATCTACGTGCCCGCGCGCTTCGATGCCGATTTCCGCTTCGATACCGTGCACGGTGGAATCGACAGCGATTTCCCGATGACGATGTCCGGGCGATGGGGTCCGCGGCACGCCTCCGGTAAAATCGGAGCCGGCGGACGCGATATCAGGGCGAGCAGCGTTAACGGCAGCATCGAGCTTAGAAAGCAGTAGGCGAGCCGTATTCGGTTCGAACAGGCACTGAAAGTGAAAGAGGGAGCCGCGTGGCTCCCTCTTTTGCAGTTTATAAGGCATGAACCAGCAGCCATTGCTCGACGCTCCGGCAGCAGCCGAGGATCCCGCCAGCCTTCACGCGCCAGTCTGGTGGGGCAATACGCTGACGATGACGATAGAGGGCGCCGGCTTTGCCATACTCGTCATTACCTACTTCTACATTCGCCGCGGCTTCCCCAGCTGGCCACCGGCGAAGACGCTGCTTCCAGACCTCGGTGTC
>JBDTND010000100.1:0-7869 GCA_039933915.1 Gemmatimonadales bacterium
GCGGCCCAGCAGGTATCGACCGCTGCGTCCGTGCCGCTGCCCTTCGATCCGGCAGCTACGGTTGGCACGCTCGCCAATGGGATGCGCTACTACATTCGCGAGAACCACAAGCCGGAAAAACGCGCCGAGCTTCGGCTGGTCGTGAACGCCGGCTCCGTGCTCGAGGACGAAGATCAGCGCGGTCTCGCCCACATGGTGGAGCACATGGCGTTCAGAGGCACGAAGAAGTTCGCCGGGAATCAGATCTCGAGCTACCTGGAATCAGTCGGAATGCGATATGGCCCCGACATCAACGCATTCACGAGCTTCGACGAGACCGTGTACATGATCACGATTCCCACCGACACGGCGGCAATCGTCGACAAGGGCTTCCAGATCCTGTCCGAGTGGGCGCACAACGTGGCGTTCGAGCCTTCCCAGGTCGAGAAGGAGCGTCCGGTCGTGATAGAGGAATGGCGGCTGGGGCAGGGCGCCGAGAGCAGAATGCAGAACAAGTGGTTCCCGGTGCTGTTCGCGGGATCCAGATATGGCGAGCGGCTTCCCATCGGGCAGAAGTCGGTTCTCGAGACCTATTCACCAGCCGTGCTTCGCCGCTTTTACGACACGTGGTACCGCCCCGACTTGATGGCGGTGGTTGCCGTCGGCGACTTCGACAAGAAACAGATCGAGGCCCTCATCAAGCGCTACCTGGGTGCGATTCCCGCCGCCGCCAATAGACGGACTCGCACGCTCTTTCCAGTTCCTGCTCACGACAGCACGCTCGTGTCGGTCAACAGCGACAAGGAAGCGACACGATCCGTAATCAGGCTGTTGTACAAGCAGCCGAAGCGCTTCAACACCACCACGGCGAGCTACAGGCAGCACATCGTCGAGCAGCTGTTCGGCTCGATGTTCAACGATCGGTTCTCCGAGATAACGCAGAGGCCGAACCCGCCATTCATCAATGCGAACGCCGGTCAGGGCGACCTCGTTCGTTCCGCCGAGTCGTTCTCGCTCACCGCGATTGTGGCCGACAACGGAATCCAACGGGGCCTGAACGCGCTGCTGGCCGAAGGCGAGCGAGTGAAGCGGTTTGGATTTCTTCAGTCGGAGCTCGATCGCGCGAAGAAAGATCTGCAGCGCGGAATCGAGCAGGCGTACGCTGAGCGCGACAAGACGAACTCGAACGTCTACGCGGGGTCCTACGTCTCCTCCTTCCTTCAATCCGAGCCGTCGACGAGCATCCAGTACGACCTCGATGCCATCACTCGGCTTCTGCCGGGGATTACGCTCCCGGAGGTGAACAGGCTCGCGGGCGATTGGATGACCGACAGGAATCGAATTCTTGCGACGACATCGCCCGATAAGCCGGGGATCGTCAACCCCAGCCGTGGAGAGCTGATGCTTTCGTTCGAGGCGGTGAGGGGCGCTGATATCGGCGCCTACACCGAGACAACACCCTCCAAACAGCTCGTCGACAAAGATCCAGCCGGCGGGAAAGTGGTCTCCGAGCGCGTGCTCCCAGACGTTGGTATAACTGAGTGGAAGCTCTCCAACGGCGTGCGCGTGCTTCTCAAGCCGACCGACTTCAACGCTGATCAGGTCGCGTTCACGGCCTACAGTCCGGGCGGAGCTTCGCTGCTGTCGGATGGCTCGTACGTGGCGGCTAGCGCTGCCGATCTCATCCCCGCCACCAGCGGGGTTGGCAGTTTCACAGTCATCGATCTCCAGAAATACCTTGCCGGCAAGCAGGTCACCGTTTTCCCCTCGATCGACGATCTGAGCGTTGGTATTTCCGGAAACGCTTCCCAGCGAGACGTCGATACGATGCTTCAGCTGGTCTATCTCTACTTCACCCAGCCGCGGCTGGACACATCGCTCGTCAACACATTCATCGGGCGCTACAGAGGAGTTCTGGCGAATCGGAGCGCCAGTCCTGAAGCGGCGTTCAGCGACACGCTGCAGGTGACGATGGCGCAGCACTCTGTTCGCGACTTGCCTATATCCAACGACCTTCTCGACAGAATCGACCTGGCGAAATCGTTCGCCTTCTACAAGGATAGATTCGGGGACGCGAGCGGCTTCACCTTCGTGTTCGTCGGCAACTTCAAGACGGATTCCATCAAGCCGTTGATCGCGAAGTGGTTGGGCGCGTTACCGTCAGCTGGCAGAAGGGAGACGTGGCGCGATACTGGAGTTCGCCCCCCGAACGGCGTTGTACAGCGGGTCGTCAAGAAGGGAGCGGAGCCGAAAGCGCGTACCGCTCTCATCTTCACCGGGCCGTTCGAGTACACGAGGCAGAATCGCTACCATCTGAGCGCTCTCGCGGAACTTCTCAACATCAAGCTGCGGGAAGCATTGCGCGAGAACCTCGGGGGAACCTACGGAGTGAGCGTCAGCCCGAGCGCCAGCAGGGAGCCGCTGCCGTCGTATCGCTTTTCGATCGGGTTTGGCTCGGCGCCCGAACGACTCGAGGCACTCACTGCGGCCGCGCTTGCACAGATCGACAGCGTGAAAAAGTTCGGAACGACGCCCGAATACCTGGTCAAGGTGAAGGAGGCTGCTTTGCGGGCGCGCGAAACGGCAGTCAAACAGAACGGCTATTGGCTCTCTCAGATCTCTATCTTCGATCAGAGCGGGTGGCCGCTGGGCGAGATTCCCAACGGTGAGAAACTGATCTCCGCACTGACAGTCGAGGATTTGCAAAAGGCCGCCGCCAGATACTTGCGTACGGACAATTACGTCCGGGTCTCGCTCTATCCGGAGAACTTCTCCGCGGCCGAGACAAAGTAGTACCGCTCCGTCATGGACGATTCGCTCTACTTCTCCGAGCAGCACCTCGCGGTCCGCGGCATGGTCCGCGAGTTCGCGCGCAGCGAGGTATCGCCCGTGGCGGCGGAGCTGGACGCGAAGGCTGAGTTCCCGTGGGCGAACGTGAAGAGAATGGGCGAGCTGGGTTTGCTCGGCATTCCCTGGCCCGAAGAGCTCGGGGGAGCGGGACTGGATCTCCTCAGCTACATGATCGTGATCAACGAGATGGCCAAGGTCGATGCGTCGCACGCCATCACCATCTCGGCGCACACGACTCTCGGTACTTCCCCTATAGTGAATTTCGGCACACCAGCGCAGAAGAAGCGTTACGTGCCGCTGCTCGCGAGCGGCAAGGTCCTGGGCGGATTTGGCCTGACTGAGCCGAGCGCCGGCAGCGATGCCGCAAGCACGCGATCGACCGCGGTGCGCAAAGGCGCGCACTATGTGCTGAACGGGAGCAAGATCTTTATTACACACGGCGGCGTCGGTGAGATCTTCGTCGTTACTGCCGTCACCGAGCAGGGCAAGGGGACGAAGGGAATCAGCGCCTTCATCGTCACCAAGGAGACCACCGATCTCGACAAGGTAAAAGGCTTCGGAATCGGTCACGACGATTCTCTTCCGCCGATGCCCGGCTTCAAATCGGGCAAAAAGGAAGACAAGCTCGGATGGAGAGCGTCGGATACCAGATCGCTCATCTTCGAGGACGTCGAGGTGCCGGCCGATAACCTTCTTGGCGAGGAAGGAGAAGGGTTCACCAACTTCATGCGGACGCTGGACTCAGGCCGCGTCGGAATTGCGGCACTGTCGCTGGGAATCGCGGAAGGCGCTTTCGAGCAGTCACTTCGGTACTCACAGCTCAGAAAGCAATTCGGCCAGCCCATCGGCAGTTTTCAGGGCATCCAGTTCCAGCTCGCCGACATCGCGACCGAGATCGAGGCCGGGAAGCACCTCATGTTTCACGCGGCTTGGTTGGCCCAGAACAAGCAGCCCTTCGGTAAGCAGGCGGCGATCGCCAAGCTGTTCTGTTCAGAGCTCGCGATGCGGACGACGATCAAGGCGATTCAGATCCACGGCGGCTACGGATACACCAAGGAGTATCCGGTCGAGCGCATGTTCCGCGACGCCAAGATCTGCGAGATAGGCGAGGGTACATCCGAGATCCAGCGCCTGGTCATCGCGCGACACCTTCTCAAGGAGCTGGCCGATTGACTTATTCCGAGGTTGCCAAGCGTCTCAGACTTCCACTCGGCTTCCTGTTCGGCATCAGCTACCTCCTCGTCGCGCGTCCCACCCCGCTCACGCTGGCGGTCGGCGGGGCAATCGCCTTTATCGGCGTGCTCGTCCGGGCGTGGGCTTCGGGTCACATCTCCAAGAACGAGCGGCTGGCGACGACCGGTCCATACGCTCACACCCGAAATCCGCTGTATTTCGGCAGCTTCCTGATCGCCGCCGGATTCGCCATTGCGGCCCATTGGGCCCTGTTGCTGCTTGTGCTCGCCTTCTTCGTGCTCATCTACGCGCCGACGATGCAACGCGAGCGGGCGAACATTTCGGGCAGGTTTCCGGAAGCGTACGAAGCCTACGCCGCCAACGTCCCGGCCTTCGTTCCGCGTCCAACACCATGGAAAGCCACACACCCCGATGATGGGGGCGGGTTCAGCGTGCAGCTTTACTTGAAGCACGGCGAGTGGAAGGCCGGGCTGACCTATGTGCTCGTCATGACCTGGCTGACCTGGGTAACGATGAGGGGAGTCTCGATCGCCCAGCTCATGTCTGGCGCGTGACCCTGGCCTGACTCCGGCCGTCACATAATTAGCGCGCGCCGGCCGCGGGTAAGGGACATGGTCAATGCGCGTAAGTTGTTGTCGCCGTTGCGGAAACACCCAGTGTCTCCGTAAATTGTCCCGACTGACTGTTGCCCCTGGTGCATGGGGTGCTCGCGCGACTCGCGGGTCCCGGACACATGGACGAAGGGCGCTGATGGTGAACTTTCCAAGGAAATCATAACGCGGCCCTGTAACACGACCGCGCGGACATTTTTTTAACCGCCCTCCACATCGCGCGCCGAGTCGCCGAGCAATGGGGTGAGGCGGCAACGATGAAAAGAGAAATCCTCATTAACGCGGCTCCGCGCGAAACGCGGATCGCGATTCTGGAGGACGGGAAGCTGGTTGAGCTCCTCGTCGATCGTCCAGAACACCGGCGTATGGTCGGTGACATTTACTTGGGCCGGGTCGATGCTGTTCTCCCGGGAATCCAGGCCGCCTTCGTCGACATCGGTACTGAGAAGAGCGCCTTCCTCCACTCCTCCGACCTCGTCAGGCAAAGCGCTGACGAAGCCGAAGATGACGACGAAGACGACGACGATGATGAGCTCGACGAGCCGGTCGAGAAGAAGAACGGCAACGTGGGCAATGGCAGCAACGGCAATGGACGCCGGGCAAAAGCCCCGCTGATTCAGGAAGCGCTCAAGCGCGGTCAGGAAATCCTGGTCCAGGTCTCAAAGGAGCCGATCTCGACCAAGGGTCCGCGGGTCACGGCCCAGATCTCCCTGGCGGGCCGCTTCCTCGTTTATATCCCGGATTCCTCGAAGGTGGGCGTGAGCCGCAAGATCGGCTCATCCGCCGAGCGAGCCCGGCTCAAGGAGCAGGTCCAGAGCATCCTTCCCGAGAAATCAGGGGGTGTGATCGTCCGCACGGTAAGCGAGGACGTAACGCCCGAGATGCTCCAGCGCGAGCTGAACAGCCTCATCGCGCAATGGAAGAAGATCAAGCGGAAAATGCACTTCCAGAAAGCGCCGTCGCTGGTCAACCGGGAGAGCGGCCTCACTCGAGGTCTCGTTCGCGACATCTTCAGCGACAAGGTCGACAGCCTGTCGGTTGATTCCAGGCAGGTCTACAACGAGATCGTCGGCTATCTGAAGGACATCGCGCCCGATCTCATCGCCCGGGTCAAGCTCCACGAATCTCAGGCGCCGCTGTTCGACGCGACGGGGATCGAATCGGAGATCCGCGACATCTTCAAGCGCCGCTGCGACCTGCCGTCCGGCGGATACCTGATTGTCGAGCCGACCGAAGCGCTCGTCTCGATCGACGTGAATTCAGGCCGCTACACGGGGAAGAAAGACCCCGAAAAGACGGTTCTGAGAACCAATATGGAAGCAGCGCAGGAGGTCGCGCGCCAGCTCCGGTTGCGCGACGTCGGCGGCATCATCGTCTGCGACTTCATCGACATGGAGACGAAGGCGAATCGCGAGCGCGTTCTTCAGGAGCTGAGGCAGCATCTCTCGCGCGACCGCGCCCGCACCAAGGCGTTCGCCGTGAGTGACCTTGGGCTGATCGAGATGACCCGCCAGCGCGTTCGGCAGAGCCATTACCAGTCGTCGACCGAAGCATGCCCGACCTGCAATGGGACGGGCCGCGTGTTGACGCCCGAGACTATCGTGCGCCGGATGGAGCGGTCGGTGAAGCGGATGGCGGTAGAGGGCCGGCGCGACAACCTGCTGGTCAAGCTGCACCCAGACGTCGCGATGTACCTGCTCGAGCAGGAGCGCGATCTGGCGCAGAAGCTTCAGAAGGCGGCGAACTTCTCCCTCGAGTTCCGGGACGATCCTTTGCTTAAACCCGACGAGTTCAAGCTTGTCGTCAAGGCGCAGGGTCGGGATGTCACGCAGCAGTACGCCATCGCTTAGAACGGCAACTGCAACTGAACAAGTCGTGAGCCGATAGCTGACACGCTGAGAACTACTTGGCCGCGAACATCGGGACGCTCTTGGTGGCGTGCATTCCAAAGGCGGTTGCTTGTGTCCCGATCCGCAATAGTAACGTCCCGACGTCGTGAGGCTAACGGCTATCCAGCCTTCCAGCTAATTGCTCACGACTCGTTCAGTTGCAGTTCCCGCCCCCGTTGACCTGCACGCATCGCGGTACTAAGTTTCAAGGCTGCACAATACTATCTAACAGCATTACATCACATGACTTACGCGATCATCCGCACCGGTGGCAAACAGTTCCGCGCCGAGTCGGGAAAAACAATCCGAATTCCAACCCTCGAGGGCGACACGGGATCCAAGGTGACGTTCGATGACGTCCTTCTCGGCTCCGACGGCGACAAGACCCACGTCGGTGCTCCTGGAGTAAAGGGCGCGCACGTGACGGCCGAGATCGTCAAGCACGGACTGGGCGACAAGATCGTCGTCTTCAAGGCCAAGCGCCGTAAGAACTACGCCAAGAAACAGGGCCATCGTCAGGGCTTCACCGAAGTCCGCATCAAGGATATCGCCTTCGGCAAGAAGAGCGGGGGAGAGAAGTAATGGCTCATAAGAAAGGCGTAGGCTCGTCGAGAAACGGACGCGATAGCAATCCGCAGTACCGTGGCGTCAAGAAGTTCGGCGGCGAAAAGGTCGTGGCAGGCAACATCATCGTTCGTCAGTGCGGCACGAAGTGGCATCCGGGACGCAACGTCGGCCTTGGAACAGACTTCACGATCTACTCGCTGATCGACGGCGTTGTGAAGTTCGAGCACAAGAACAAGACGCGCTACAAAGTCAGCGTCTATCCGGACGTCAAGACGAGCGCCGCGTAAGTCTCGCGACAAGTCGGAAGGGCCCCGAGACAGGGGCCCTTTTTTGTTGCCATATATGGCGCAATCCGCCATACTGAAATGAAACGTGCGTTACCGGATCTGCGTAAGGAATAGTGAGCACGCCCACTCATTTCGCGAGACTACGATGGCACTACTCGACAGACTGAAACAGGAGCTCGATCGCGCCGGGAAAGTGGCGCAGGACGCCTTTGACGACGGCAAGACGCGTCTCGAAGCATTCCGCACCCGCCAGCTGGCCGACAAGGCGGCGCAAGCGCTCGGCTATGCCTATTATCGCGCGAAGAAGAGCGGCGGTGAGCTCGACGCAGCGACGTACGACCGGCTCAAGGGGACGCTCGAGACCCACGACACCGATGCAGCGCGGCTCGAAGCCGAGATCGAGCTAAGACGGCAACAGTCCGCGGCTTCGAGTAGCTCATCGAGCTCTGGCTCCGGTGAGAGTACGTCGAGCGACAGTTACACGGGCTCCCC
>JBDTND010000101.1:0-7843 GCA_039933915.1 Gemmatimonadales bacterium
TGTCCGATCACGCGAGACGATCCGTGGATCTGACGCGCGGAGTTTACTCCGAGCCTGAAGACACTTTCCTTACGACGCGTGCGCTCAGCTACCTGTCGGCAGGACCGGCCGACGTGGTGGACCTCATCGGCAACATCTGCAACCTTCCGGGAGCGCCGCGCATCGTCGCGGAGCACATGGCCCACGCAATGTTTGCGGGACGCCCGGAGTTCGTGCTCACTGGAGATGGGCGCTGGATGCTGGCTGATATCGCACCCAAACCTTGCGACGCCGGACAGGCAGAACGACGGCCGCGCACCTTCCGCGAGGGGATTCGGAGTCGCGCGTCATCCGTGTCGACGGAATCGCTCAAGGGATTGTCGTACGTCGTGGTCGACACCGAAACGACGGGCGGCAGCCACGGATACGGCGATCGCATCACGGAGTTCGCCGCGGTCGTCGTCAGGAATGGTGAGATCGTCGAGGTTTTCGAGACTCTCGTGAATCCGCAGCGTCCGATTCCGCCTTTCGTGAGCCGGCTCACGAACATCACGTGGGATATGGTGAAAAACGCGCCGACATTCGATCGAATTGCGCCCGACGTGATGAGAGTGCTCGAAGGAAATGTGTTCGTCGCCCACAACGCGACGTTCGACTGGCGATTCGTGACCGCCGAAGTAACGCGCTCCACGGGACGCCAGCTGCGCGGCCGGAGGCTGTGTACAGTAAAAATGGCCCGCAAGGTTCTGCCCCAGCTTTCGAGGCGCTCGCTCGACAACGTCGCGAACTATTATGGCGTCGAAATCAGAAATCGACATCGCGCGGGCGGCGATGCCGTCGCGACGGCGAAATGTCTCGTACGAATGATCTCGGATCTCGACGACCGCGGCTGCGGCACCTGGGCCGATCTCCAGGCCCTCCTGCGCGCGCCGGCTGGACGTCGAAAGAAACGGAGACCTTCGGGATTGCCGATGCCCGTCACCCGCGACACGACGGCGTGACCGCGCCGACTCCGCTGGTCGAGCGCCGGAAAATCGGCGCGCTAACGGTCCACGCGATTCAGGCGGGCGGCCAGAGGCTCGATGGCGGGGCGATGTTCGGCGTCGTCCCGAAGCCGCTGTGGGAAAAGCGCATCCCCGCCGACGAGCGAAACAGAATCCAGCTTGGCATGCGCTGCCTTTTGATCGAGCACCCGTCGGGGCTGATCCTCATCGACACCGGCGCCGGCAACAAGGAGAATGAGAAGTTCAAGGACATCTACGGCATCGAGAACGAGGGCGCCAACGGCCTGACGAAGCTGGAGGATGGCCTCGCGCAGATCGGCGTCACTCCGGCGGACATCGCGATCGTGATCAACACCCACCTGCACTTCGATCACGCCGGCGGCAACACACGCAACGCACCCGACGGCTCGCTCGAGATCACGTTTCCCAACGCGACCTACATCGTGAAGCGCGGAGAGTACGAGTACGCGACTCACCCCAACGAGCGAACCGCGGCCAGCTATTTCGACCGCAACTACACACCGCTCGAGGCGGCCGGAAAAATCGAGTGGGTGACGCGCGAGAAAGAGATCGTGAAAGGAATTCGCGTGATCCCGACGCCCGGCCACACCCCGTTCCACCAGAGCATCCTCATCGAGTCAGCCGGAGAGCGAGCGTTTTACCTCGGCGACATTGTTCCGACGCATGCGCATCTGCCGCTGCCGTGGATCATGGGCTACGACGTCGAGCCGCTCGTCACTTTGGAGACAAAGCGCCGGATCCTGAAGCAGGCCGTCGATGAGAATTGGCTGGTTATTTTCGAGCACGATGCTATGGGAGCATGGGGCAGGGTGGAGCATGATGGGAAGGCGTACCGGCTGGCTGACGCGGCTGACGCTGCCAGGTAGGGCTGCCAAGATCAGCCGGAAGCGTGTCGTCATCCTTTGTTGTTTTACTGGCAGTCTTCCGTGGACCTTCGGGTCGGTCAATTGAGAGGCTGGTACAACTCGATCCGGTTGCCCTCGGGATCTTTGATCCAGGCGAACCGCCCATAATCAAACTCCTCGGTCTTCTCGATCTCGATCCCGTCGCCTTTGAGCTGCGTGAGAAACGCCTCGAGATCACGAACCCGATAGTTGATCACGGCCTCGTGCCGCTCGTGCGGGAGGGTGGTCTTGGACTGGGAAATCGAAAAGACCGTAGAATCGACCTTTGAGGAGTCGCCGAGCCGGCGGTACTTGAATTCGGTACCGTAGACCTTACCGTCCTCGTAGGTCTCCAGCTTGAGCCCGAAATGGTGGGCGTACCAGGCGGATAGAGCCTTGGCGTCGTTGGCGTACAGGAAAACTCCGCCGATGCCGTCGACCGGGATTCGCTTCTCGACCTTGCCTCCGATGACTTTCTTGGGCATGAGGCGAATCTAGGCCTCCGGGTGGGGGGGCGGAAGCTCGCGGACCGCTTGCGAGTGTTGCCCAATCGGCCTATCTTACGTCCTCACAATGCGATAAGCGGGAGATCCGGGCGGATCACCCCACCCTCTGGCCCTCGATGTTCGAGGAGTGCTGCAGGAGTTCAAGCCACAGGATGCGTCCTCTCAAGGGCAACATCCCGTCGCGCGGACTCCAGAAAGGGGTCCGCGTTTTTGTTTTCCTCGAGTAAGGGGCTCGTATCCAGGACACAACCAAACGCGTACGCGTCAACAAACAGATCCGCATCAGTCCCATCAGGGTCATTGCTGCCGATGGAGCGCAGCTTGGAATCATGGATGTCGAAACGGCGCTGGCCGCGGCGATAGAACAGGGGCTGGATCTCGTGGAAGTAGCACCAATGGCGAGGCCGCCGGTGGCTCGCATCATGGACTACGGGAAGTTCAAGTTCGAGCAGGCGAAGATGGCGCGCCAGGCCAAGAAGAAGCAGCACGTCATCCATTTGAAGGAAGTGAAGTACCGCCCCGGAATCGAGGAGCATGATTTCATGACCAAGACCCGGCACGCGCGCGAGTTTCTGCAGGAAGGCAACAAGGTGAAGGTGACGCTGATGTTCCGGGGCAGGCAGATCGCCCATCCGGAGCTCGGACGTCAGGTCGTAAATCGGGTGGCGCAGGAGCTTGCCGACGTGGCGAAGATCGAAGCCGATCCGAAGTTCGAAGGGAAATTCATGACCATGATCCTCGCCCCCAAATAAGGGTGAGGGACAGCTCGACATAACTCAGGAAAACAGCAATGCCCAAGATGAAGTCCCACAAGGGCGCCAGAAAGCGCTTCAAGATCACCGGTTCCGGCAAGGTCAAGCGCATGAGAGCGTTCAAGAGCCACATTCTCACCAAGAAGTCGCCGAAGAGAAAGCGCCGTCTCCGTCAGGCTACGACGATCACGACGCCGGGCGAAATCAAGCACATCAAGCGCCTACTCCAGGCTTAGAGGAATAGACCAATGCCACGCGTTAGATCGAACGTCGCGCGCTTGAAGCGCAAGAAGCAGGTGATGAAGGCAGCCCGCGGAGCCTTCGGCGCCCGGAGCAAGCTTTGGAAGGCAGCAAAGGAGAACGTCGAGCGCGGTTGGAAGTACGCGTATCGCGATCGCAAGAACAAAAAGCGCGATTTCCGGAAACTCTGGATCGTCCGCATCAACGCGGGCGCTCATCAGAACGGAATGTCGTACTCGGTGTTCATGAACGGCCTCAAGAAAGCGGGCATCGAAGTGGACCGCAAAGTTCTGTCAGACCTCGCTATCCACGATGCGGCAGCGTTTACCGCTCTCGCCGAAAAGGCGAGATCCGCTTTAGACGCCGCGTAAACATCCCGCAAGGATTTCAAAAGGACTCTACCGGCGCTAATCTCAAGGCAGCGCGGTGGAGTCCTTTTGCTTTCCGCGCCGGCTCACCCAAACCCTGACCCGTGACGCTCTCGGAATTCCAGCAACTCGTCACCGCCATCGCCGCCGAAGGCGAGCAGCTCATCGACCTGGCGACCACCTCCGGCACCCTCGAGGATGCGCGGACCTCGCTGCTTGGCCGAAAGTCCGGCAGGCTGCCGGAGCTCTTCAAGCAGCTTCCGTCGCTCGCGCCGGGTGAGCTGCGAGAAGCGGGGTCGCTGATCAACGCCGTCAAGGCCAAGCTCGAGACGCGCCTCGAGGAACGCCGCCGCCAGCTGGACGCCGCGAGCTCCTCGAAGCGAAAAATCGACCTCACTATGCCGGCGCGCCGGCAGTGGCTCGGATCGAAGCACCCAGTCACCCTCGTGATCGAGGAGATCGAAGACATCTTCCGCGAGCTCGGCTTCACTGTCGCGCTTGGGCCCGAGGCCGAGACCGAATGGTACAATTTCACGGCGCTCAACTTCCCGCCCGACCATCCCGCGCTCGACCTGCACGACACTTTGTACCTCGGCGAGAACGTGATGCTCCGCACCCACACGTCGCCTGTTCAGATCCGGACGATGCAGAAGTTCAAGCCGCCGATCAGGATCCTGAGCCCCGGGAACGCTTATCGCCGCGATTTCTTTGACGCATCGCACGCCCCAATGTTCGCGCAGATCGAAGGACTCGCGATCGACGAGGGAGTGAGCTTCGTCGACCTCAAGGCGACGCTGACCCACTTCGCGAACCGCTTCTTCGGCCAAACGAAGACGCGGTTCCGGCCGAGCTACTTCCCGTTCACCGAGCCATCCGCCGAAATGGATGTCGAGTGCCAGCTCTGTCACGGGTCCGGCTGTGCGAGCTGCAAGGGCACCGGATGGATGGAGATACTCGGCTCGGGGATGGTGCACCCATCCGTGATCAACGCCGCCGGACTCGATGCCGACCGCTACACCGGATGGGCATTCGGGATGGGACCGGCGCGCATTGCGATGCTGCGCTACGACATCCCCGACATCCGGGTTCTCTACGATTCGGACGTGCGGTTCCTTTACCAGATCTCGCGATGAACGCGTCGTACGAGTGGCTCCGCGCGTTCGTCCCGTTCAGCCTCACACCCACTGAGCTGCGCGATCTCCTCACGATGCGCTGCGCGACGGTCGATGATCTTATCTCGCGCGAGGATCTCAAGGACATCGTCATCGCGCGGGTGGCCGAAGCAGTGCGTCATCCGAACTCCGATCACCTGTGGCTGACGAAAGTCGACGCGGGGACGGGAGCTCTCGTGGACGTCGTCTGCGGCGCGGCCAATGTCACGGTCAACACTCTGTATCCGTTCGCGCCAGTCGGGGCGGTGCTCCCGGGCGGGGTGAAGATCGAGAAGCGAAAGATTCGCGGCGAGACTTCGGAAGGAATGCTGTGCTCGGCGAAGGAGTTGGGGCTTGGGCAGGACCAGGAAGGGATCATGGCCCTCGAGATCGTGGCCACGCCCGGGACGAAATTCATCGAGGCGATGCCCATCGGCGACACACGTCTCGTGATCGACGTTCTTCCGAACCGCCCCGACCTCCTCTCCCACGAGGGGATCGCCCGCGAGATCGCCGCGGCTACAGGCGGTACGGTGAACCGGCCCGAGATCAAGGAGGAGAAGGGCTTTGTCATTCGGACCCACACAGTGAAAGGCACCTCGGGCAAGGTCAGTGATGTGACGGTGCGACTCGAGGACACTGACGGGTGCCTCCGCTACGCGGGCGCCGTGATCACCGGACTGAAAGTCGGGCCAAGCCCCGACTGGCTGGTGCGCCGGCTGGAGTCGGTTGGCTCGCGCTCGATCAACAACGTCGTCGACATCACCAACTACATGCTCCTCGGCTTCGGCCAGCCGATGCACGCGTTCGATCTGCAGAAAATCGCACACAGCACGATCGTCGTACGGAAGACTCGCGGCGAAGAGCTGATCAAAACGCTCGACGGCGTCGATCGCACACTCCCGCCGGGCTCGGTTGTGATTGGTGACGCCGAGAAAGCGCAGGCAATCGCCGGAATCATTGGCGGCAGCGGAAGCGAAGTGTCAGACGGCACGACCGAGATCTTTCTCGAGGTTGCCGCATTCAATCCCGCGCGCATCCGCGCGGCGCGACGCAAGCTCGGGATCTCGACCGACGCCAGCTACCGCTTCGAGCGCGGAGTCGACGTCGATGCGATTCCCGGACTCGTCGACTATGCGGTGAGGCTGATTCTTTCGGTCGCGGGCGGAATTCCGCAGGGGAATCCGATCGATCTATACCCGCTGCCCAAGCGTCCGTCGCCCATCTCTCTCAAGCTCACGCGTGCGTCGCGCCTGTTGGGCGAGGCGGTGGAAGCGCCTGAAGTCGAAAAGAATCTTCGAACCGTTGGATTCAGGATCGCACCCGAAGCGAAGGACGTTCTGAAAATCTCGCCCCCCAGCTGGCGACACGACGTAAAGACCGATGTAGATCTCGCGGAAGAGATCGCGCGACTTCGGGGATACGATACGTTCTCTTCGGACCTGCGGCCGTTCCGCGCGAGCTCGGTGCCGGACTCTCCGCTCGTGGGGGTGACGAAGCACGTCCAGCAGGCTCTCGTTTCAGCGGGGCTCAACGAAGTGCGTCCGATGCCATTCGTGGCAGGGGGAAAGGGCGGGACTGTTCGCGTCACCAATCCGCTCGCGGAGGATGAGGCGTACCTGCGCGGGGATCTGCTCACTACACTCGCGGGCCGCGCGGAGCACAACCTCGCCCACATGCAGGGCAATGTCCGTCTGTTCGAGATCGGCACCGCTTTCTTCGTGGGCGAGGGACAGGGGACTGGCCCTGGTCCGAAAAAAGCCGAGCTTCCTCGCGAGGAGATGCACGTCGCGGCGCTCGTGATGGGGCAGCGCGCGCCGACGCATTTCACGAAAGCGATTCAGCCGAGCTACGACGAGTGGGACATCAAGTACCTCGCCGAAGTGGCGGCGTCGGCGGCGTTTCCGGCGGCTGCGATCACGCTGATACCGGGCGCGGGTGAAGTGCTTTGGGACATTTCCGTCGACGGGACGGTCGTTGGTGCCGCGCGACGCATGAAGCTCGACGCTCCGGTGTGGGCGCACCCGGCATTCGGCGTGGAGCTCAACCTCGAGGCGATTCCCCAAACGATAGTACGGAGGACGGGGTATCGCGCGATTCCCGTGACCCCCCGCGCGCAGGTGGATCTCGCCCTGGTAGCTGCGACGAGCGTCACCGCGGCGCAGATCGAAGCGATCATCAAAAGGGAAGCGGGAGAGCTGCTCGAGACGCTGACACTCTTCGATGAATTCATCGGTCAGGGAATTCCCGAAGGATCACGGAGTCTCGCGTGGGCGTTGACGTTCCGTCATCCCGAGCACACACTAAAGGACATAGAAGTGCAGGGGAGAACGGAAAAAATCGTCAAAGCACTCGAGGGGGAACTAGGTGTCAGACAGCGTACTGCCTGAAAGGGCCGCCTTTGCGGAGCTGGAGCTGCTCGTCAAGCACCTGGGTGACGAGCTCGCTTCGTTTCGCCGCCGCGCGCTCCAGGCAGAGGCGCGTCTGAAGACCCTCGAGTCCACCGGTGTGAAGGGGGTGGTGTCACCGGAGCGCGTGCATTTTCTCGAAAGGGAGAACGCTGGACTCACCACGCGACTCGATGCGGCCCGCGCCAGAACGCAGCAGATGATCGACAAGGTACGCTTCCTCCGGCAGCAGCACGACGGTGCGGCACCCCGGTGACCACAAAAAAGAACGTCGTCCGGGTCACCATCCTTGGTGACGAATACTCGATCAGAAGCGATGCGAGTCCCGAGCGCACCAGGGCAGTAGCCGAGCACGTTGACAACATCATTCGCGAGACGATGCGGGCCGGCAACATCGTCGAAGCCCAGAAAGCCGCGATCCTCGCCGCGCTCAGCATCACCGACGAGCTTTTCGATGCGCGCGAGGCGGGCGAGGGTCTCGCCGGGTCCATGAAGCGACTTAGCGCGGAAATTCGGCCGTGGCTCCCTCC
>JBDTND010000102.1:0-7828 GCA_039933915.1 Gemmatimonadales bacterium
AGTTTGGTGTACTGGAATCTATAATGCTCTTTACGACCTCCCAGCCCTCGGCGAAACGCATTCGTGTACGCCGCCGTAGGGATGAAACACCCTAACGAGATTCATGCCGCAGAGATCCAATAGATTCTGGACGATCTTACTCACGACCGTCCTCGTAGACGTCGCAACGAAACGAGTCGCCGTCAGCGAGCTCACTCCTCCCTACGTCCCGCACAACATTATCGACGATGTTCTGCGTTTCACTCTGGCATACAACCCCGAAGGAGCGATGAGCTTCTCCCTCGGTCCATCGTCCCGCTGGTGGTTCGTGCTGCTCTCCCTCGGAACTCTCGTGGTTCTCGCGTATCTCTACAAACAGACCCCGCGCGACGACCGTATCCAGATAGCTTCGATCGCCCTCATTTGCGGCGGCGCCGTCGGCAATCTTCTCGACCGCCTCCGCTCTGCGCGAGGGGTGGTCGACTTCATCGACATCGGAATCGGCACGCACCGCTTCTGGACCTTCAACATCGCCGATCTCGCGGTAACGCTTGGCACCGCGATGCTCACCTGGATCCTTTGCGTTCGCGCGGCACGGGATGAGCGTGCTGCTCATGGCCTGGCACCGGCACGCACCCGCGCGCTGGACGAGTCGAGCTAGTCGTCCTTCTGCCCGAAGACGGCCATGTTGGAGCTGTGACCCGGGTTCACTTTCTTGTCCGGGTAGATCCAGTGCACCGCCTGATTCACCGCGGTCGCCGCTTCGCCGAATCCGGTCGCAATCAGCTTCAGCTTGCCGGGATACGTCGTGATGTCGCCGGCCGCGTAAATCCCGGGGCGCCCGGTCTCCATCAGGCTGTTGACGATGATCTCGTCCTTCTCGCAGTTCAATCCCCACTCCGCCAGCGCGCCGATGTCACTGTGAAATCCGAGCATCGGCAGGATCGCATCGGCCTCGATATCGCGCGTGGTTTTGGTCTTCACGTCGCGCACCGTCACCCCGGTCAGTTTCTCGTCGCTGGAAAGGACGTCGTGCAGCTCGTGGAAGGGCAGCAGTGTGGTCCGGCCCGAGGTCGCGGCGGCTACGACGTCGGCCACGGTTGCTCCGTGAGCGCGGTACTTGTCGCTCCGATGGACGAGCGTCACCGCCTTTGCGCGATCGCGGAGCTGCTGAGCCCAGTCGAACGCGGAGTCTCCGCCGCCGATGATGATGATGCTCTGCCCGCGAAATTCGTTAGGATCAGATACTCGGTCGAAAATTCCCCGCCCGTACCATGGCTCCGCGCACGCCTGAGGCAGGCGCCTCGGCGAGAAGGCGCCGATTCCCGCCGCGATGACGATCGCGCGAGTGGGAAAGCGGTCGGTCTCAGTGACCAGCACAAAGTGGTCGTCGGCCCGCTCGAGGGCGGTGACGTTCTGGTTGAGGTGCGACTTGAAGTGGAACTGATTCGCCTGCTCAACCAGCGCTTTGACGAGATCCTTTGCCAGGATCTTCGTGAAGCCGCCGACGTCGAAGATGTATTTCTCGGGGTACAGCGCGGTGAGCTGCCCGCCCAGCTGCGGCAGCGCGTCGACGATCTGTGCCTTTGCGCCACGCATTCCGGTATAAAAAGAGGCGAACAGTCCGGTTGGACCGCCGCCAATGATCGTAATGTCGGTTATGTCGTGAGTCATCTCTGAAGCGAAATATATAGTAGCGGGAAGGCCGTCCCTACCGCGGCGCCGCTTCTGGCGGCTTCAGGCGTACCTCCCTAGACTGTCGTGGAAATGCGGACTGACACAGGCACGCACGCTCGCAGCGGGCAGCCCACACTCACCACTCAACGGCTGATACTCCGCCCGTTCATCGACGACGACGCGTTCGACGTCGAGAGGCTCGCGGGGATGCGCGAGATCGCCGACACCACTCTCAACATCCCGCACCCATACCCTCACGGCGGCGCCGCGGCGTGGATCAACGTCCACCGGCCGGCCTGGGAAGAGGGCAGCAACGCGACCTTTGCGATCATCGCGAAGGAGTCCGGCACCCTGGCAGGGGCTATCAGCCTGATGATCAAGCCCGAGCACCGCCGCGCAGAGCTGGGGTACTGGATCGCTCGCGATCATTGGAGTCACGGATATGCGACCGAGGCGAGCCAGGCCATTCTCGAGTTCGGATTCGAAGTCCTCGGCCTGCACCGGATCGAAGCGCGGCATTTCATCCGGAATCCAGCATCCGGACGAGTGATGCTGAAGCTCGGGATGCAACCCGAAGGTGTGGAGCGCGACTGGGCGATCAAATGGGACCGCTTCGAGAGCCTCGCTGTGTATTCGATTCTGGAGCCAGAATGGAGAGCGTCTCGAGCCAGGCCCTCTACTCGTCGAGCGGGGTCACGCTGACCGCGGCCGTTCCGTCCTCTCGGTACTGCACGGTGACGTTCCACGGCTGGCAGCACACCCCGCAATCCTCGACATACTCCTGCGTGTTCCCGCCGCCGGGATCGATCGAGATTTCGACGCTCTCGTTGCAGTACGGGCAGTAGACGGTCGCCTCCGTCTCGGCCGATCCATCGCCAAGAGGAAAGTTATTACCTGGGAGATCGTCGTCGGCGTGGTTGTCCAAGGGCATCGTGGCGGGGAGGAATTGTCCGATGAACTTACAACTGAAGTGTGCCCATTGAACTGCCACTGAAGACTACCTGCCAGGAGCGGTCGGCGGACCAGCGGGGGGCCGCGGGCTGCTCCTGGATTCTGTCGGGCGGAGCCCGTAGCCACCGGCCGGCCCGCTCACGGCACCCGGCAGGTAGTCTTCAGTTGCAGTTAAACCCGCCTTCACTACGTAGATTTTCCTTCCATGAAGATCTACACGAAAACCGGCGATGCAGGAGATACCGGTCTTTTTGGCGGCGGGCGCGTCCAGAAGGACGACCCGCGCGTCGAAGCCTACGGCGACGTTGACGAGCTGAACGCCGTACTCGGCATGGCCCGCGCCGTCGAGCCTCTCCCCCGCATCGACGAGGTCCTCGTTCCGATGCAGCGCGATCTCTTCAGCATCGGCGCTCTGCTCGCGACGCCCGATCTGGAGAAAATGCACAACCATCTCTCCAAGGCGAACATCGACGACCGGCGGATCAAGGACCTCGAGAGAGCAATCGACGACTGCGAGAAGGAGCTCGAGCCGCTCAAGGCATTTATCATCCCGGGCGGCAGCATGAAAGGCGCAGTACTGCACGTCGCGCGGACCGTTTGCCGAAGGGCCGAGCGAAGGGTGGTTCGACTGCAGCGGGAGGTGGAGATTCCGCCCCTGGTGGTCATCTACCTCAACCGGTTGTCAGATCTCCTCTTCATGCTCGCGCGCGTCGCGAACGTTCGCTCGGGTGCCGGTGAAGTAACCTGGTAAAGAAGCGCGATCGCCCCGCTTACGCAGGGGCGAAGACGACGCACACGATCCGGCTTGGCAGCTCTTCCATCCGGGTCGCGCCGGGGCTTCTTTCCCAGGTTGGAACCATCGTCCGGGAGGTCGCGCCGGCCCATCGCTACGCGCTCATCACCGATTCCAGCGTCGGCCCGATCTACGCCAAAACCGTCGCAGACCAGTTCGAAAAGGACGCGCTGGATGTCCTCACTGTACGCGCGGGCGAGTCCAACAAAACCAGGGACACCTGGGCCCGGCTGACGGATCAGATGCTCCTGAGACGCTACGGCCGGGACTCGGTAGTGATCGCGCTGGGCGGCGGGGTGATAGGCGACCTGGCCGGGTTCGTCGCCGCGACGTTCATGCGTGGGGTTCCAATCGTCCAGATACCCACGACCCTGGTCGCCATGGTCGACGCCTCGATCGGTGGAAAAACTGCCGTGGACACCCCCGCCGGAAAGAATCTGGTGGGCATTTTTCACCCGCCAGCGGCTGTGCTCGCGGACCCTCAACTCCTTGCTACGCTTCCACTTAGGGAAATGCGTGCGGGTCTTGCAGAGATTGTCAAGCATGGCGTTATCGCGGACGAGCCTTATCTTCGTCTGGTCGCCAGTAGCGCTTCGGAAATGCTGTCGGCTGAGGGGCGGGCGAGTGACAGTACACTAGCCGTCATCGTCCGTAGTATTGAGATCAAGGCCGGCATCGTCTCACGTGATGAACGGGAGGAAGGCCTTCGAAAAACGCTGAATTTTGGCCATACGATTGGCCACGCCATCGAGCTGGTTAGCGGCTTCTCCCTGCTTCATGGAGAAGCGGTCGCAATCGGTATGGCTCTGGAAGGAAGGCTCGCCGAACGAATCGGCGTGGCCCGGACCGGGACAGCCGCTGCGATAACGGTAGCGCTGCAGTCCGCCGGCCTTCCAACCGATCTCCCCAGCACCTATGACCGTGACGCGGTCGTGGAGGCGATGGAGTCGGACAAGAAGGGGCGTTTGGGCCAAACGCGGTTCGCGCTGCCCCTTCGCATTGGGGCGATGGCAGGTGAAGAGACGGGATGGACGGTTTCAGTCACTGACAGTCAGCTTCGGGAGGTGCTCGCATGAAAATTCGTAGAATCTCTCGGCGTACCCCCCCGGTCATGGACGCTGGTGACCGGTCGCGCAGAAGCAATGAGGCCGTCCGCACAATCGTCGCGGTTGCCCTGGCGGTCGGCCTCATCGGAACCGGCGCTGTCGCGCTCCCAGCCCTCGCTCCGAGCGTTGCCGGGCTCGAGATACCACCTCGTAAGGGACCTCAGCTCGAGCCCGAAGCATTGGTCGATGTCGAGACAGTACCAGAAGGCGCGGGTACGCTTGCCGGTCGGCTGAGAGAAACGGTGCTTCGAGTTTCCGAGGCGCTCCCCTCCGCCGCGGCGAGAGTTGCCAGGACGACGACCGCCGTCACGAAGCCCGTCGCCGACGGTGTCGCCGCTATTCCGGCGGCAGCCAGCATCGTTCGCGCGACGGCGCATGAGGCGATCAAGATGAAGAAGGGGATCCTTCCCCTCATTCCGTCCAAGTTCGCGAGGGCTCAGAACGGCGTCACCATCCCGGTGTCACTTACGCAGTACTGCGTGCAGGGCGAGACCCGTCGCGGACGCCAGACCCGCCATGGAATCGTCGCCGCCGACCCCCGAATCTTCCCGCTCGCGAGGTACGTCGAGGTTTTTCTCGGAGACGAGTACCTCGGCCGCTACCTCGTTGACGACACCGGTGGCAACGTGCTCGGCGCGACGCTCGACATCTGGAATCCGGACTGCAGGCAGGCCGCGCGATTCGGCCGTCACTGGGGAAGCGCGACTCTGGTTGCCCGCGAAGTAGAGCAACAGCCGAACGATTCGCTCATCCCAACCCGCTGGGATGGACTGGCGAAGAGATAGCTGCCGCGATTTCGCATCGCGCATCTGGCCCTACAATTGCTCGCTTGCGCCAGCGAAATCCCAACCCGAGATCATTCATGTCCTCGTTCAGCACCTACCTGATCGGATTCATCGTCCTCATCATCGGTCTTGCGATCGCCGCCATTTTGGTGGGCGTTTCACAGACTTGGGTCATCGTGGGGGCCATCGTAGCGATCGGAATCGGCATCGTATCGGCTACAACCCGAACGAAGACCAAAGATCCGCCGGGTCCACCCACGGCATGAAACGTGGCTGTTGACGGATTGGAGCGCCCCTAGTTAACGTGCGCGTCCAACATAACCGGGCGCGCCACCCAGACGCGCCGGTCGGTAATGTCTCTACTTAGGGGCTTATGCAGACAACGGGCGAGAGTAGATCCAAAGGCTTCTTCCGTTCCTCCCCTTCCACAGCATTCGACCAGTACCTCCAGGACATACAAAAGCTTCCGCTTATCACCGACGCCGAAGAAGAGCGTCGACTTGCGCGGCGCGCGCAGGCGGGCGATGAAAAAGCGGCAGAGCGGCTGGTCACCGCCAACCTTCGGTTCGTGATCTCGTACGTAAAGAAGTATCAGGGACACGGACTCGACCTCGGAGAGCTTGTAGCAATCGGCAACGAGGGTCTTCTCAAAGCAGTCAGAAAGTTCGATCCGGACCAGGGCGTCAAGTTCATTTCCTACGCCGTGTGGTGGGTCCGTCAGGCGGTTCTCAAGGCTCTCGCCGAGCAGACACGAAGCGTAAGAATCCCGCTCAATCAGAATTCTCAGCTCATCAAGCTGGCCCGCGCGCAGACCGTCCTCTCCCAGGTTCTCAAGCGCGACCCCACCGACAACGAGATTGGCCGTCTGCTCGAGGAAACCCCCGACGCAGTCCGCTCCGCCAAGCAAATGTCGGCGACCGAGATCTCCCTGGACGCCCCAATCGATCGCAGCGACCGGGAGGCCTGCACCCTCGGCGAGCGTTTCGCCGGAGTTGATGGCGGAGAGATCGAGGATGTGACGGACTTCCACCTGATGCGCGAATTCATCGACCGCGTTTTCCGGAAGTACCTGACGCCCCGCGAGCGCAAGATTCTTCACCTTTACTACGGTCTCGAGCAGGGCTCCGATGCGATGACGCTCGAGAAGATCGGCGCTCTCATGGGTGTCACCCGCGAGCGGATCAGACAGATCCGCGAGCGAGCCTTCGAGAAGCTCAGGGAATCGCCGGACGGTTCGGCTCTGGCCGGGTTCTGGAGCTAAACTCCGCGATCGCAGGCTCTCACCGAGCGACCAGGCGACGCGACGCCGGCCAGAGATGGCCGGCGTCTTTTTTTCAGGCTCCTTATTTGTATATAGCAGGTAGGCGCTCACCCGAGCACCTGCCTTACCTACCTTCATCACTCCGCACACAATGGCAGCGACTCAGGCCTCCCCGGTTTCCTCAGGTCCAAAGCTCAAAGCCTTTCTGAATGCCAAATCCGGAACGGCTCAGGCTGCCAGGGATGCGATCGAGAAAGCCGGGTTCGAACTCGTAGAGGCGCAACCGGCTGATATGGAGAAGTCCCTCAAAGAGTCAATCGATGGCGGGGCGAAACGAATCGTCATTGCCGGCGGGGATGGAACCGTGGCGACGGCGGCTGCTCTCGTCGCTAAACGCGATGTCGAGCTGGCGATCCTTCCGGGCGGAACGCTCAATCACTTCGGCAAGGATCACGGCATCCCGACTGACCTCGAGAAGGCGACCGTTGTCGCCGCCAACGGAGTCGTGGTTGGGGCAGACATAGGGTATGTCAACGACGCCGTCATCCTCAACACCAGCTCCATCGGCGCCTACGTCACCTTCGTTCGCGATCGCGAGCACTACGAGAAATACGTCGGCTACCGCATCGCGAGCTTGCTCGCCGCTCTGAGGACATGGCGCGACCTTCGAAGCTTTTCTGTGACGCTGGAAGTTGAAGGCGTCAGGAAAACCCACCACACTTCCATGGTATTCATCGGAGTCGGAGAGCGCGAGCTGAAGATGCCGATCCTTGGCAGCCGAGTGAAGAACGGAAAGCGTGGTCTCCACGTCATGATCATCCATGGCAGAAAAAAGGCACGTCTGTTCATGCTCGCCATCGCCGCCATCTCCAGGGGGACGAAGGAAGCCAAGACGTTGCCAGACTTCGATGACTTCATCGTCGACAGCTGCCGGATCGATCTCGTCCGGTCCCACTCATTGATCGGACTCGACGGTGAGCTGAAGCAAATGCGGAGCCCGCTCGACTACAGGATCGAGCGTAACGCAATCCGCCTGGTTGTCCCCCCGCCAGAGGAAAGCGAATAGCTAAATTCTTAGCGTGACCCAGCCCACCCCGACCTCGAGCCGGCACCGCGCCGCGATGGCGACATCCGCGGTCGCGGACCGGCTCGCGGACATCGTTGGAGAGCGGCACGTCTTGAGTCGCCCGAGCGAGCTTCTCGTTTACAACTCCGACGGCCTTCCAGGCTACAGACGCCAGCCGCGGCTAGCCGTTTTCCCGGCGACGCGCGAAGA
>JBDTND010000103.1:0-7786 GCA_039933915.1 Gemmatimonadales bacterium
GCCACCGACTGAGACTCCGACTGCCGGGCCAAGAAGTGGGATCGCTACCGCGCCAGCAACCACAGCAGCTCCCTTGAATATGTTCTTGCGTCGGCGCCTTCCGAACTGATCGCCGTAGCGCCACGCCGCAAATTCGGGTCGGAGAGGCTTGCCGATTCGGACAAGCTCCAAACCCTCGTTTAGGCGGGCCAGTCCGATCTGATCGGTGGACGTGCGAAGCTTCGTCGCCAGGAACGAGCGCTCACATTCTTCGATCGCTTCCCATCTTTCTTCGACGGGCGTGAGGTTCCACCTCTCGCACTTCCGGCATACGACCCACAGCCGGCCCTTCGCCGCATCGAATGCGAGCCGGCGCCCGACTGGGAAGTGTTCGACCGCCGCGTTGGCCCCGAGCTCAGTATGGCAGAAGAGGCAGGTTGAATACATCGCTCCTATGCCTTCGTCTCACGGTCTTTGCTCACGCGACTTTTGATCTCGCCAAGCTTCTGACTCACTTCGGTGGGGAGAAACATATCGTCAGAAATAGCCGCAATCTCCTCGGCCTCCCGCCACGCGTCCTCTAGCACGCTCAGCTCTCCTTCCAGAGCCCGCCGTTCGGATTCCTCATGCGAGGCCATTTCGAGCCCGAGACGCATCTCCGCGGGAATCAGCGATAGCAGCGCCCCTTTTCCCCAATCGTTCCACGCAGGATGGTTCTCGCCCATCTTGGCCGTTCGCTCGAACGCAGCCGCCGCGTTGTCGTATCTCGTCAGCATCGTGACGGCATCCTGAACCTCCTGCGCCGAAGCACCAGCTTTGTTTACGAGCGGCAACAGCTGCCCGGCGGCTCGCATTGCAGCTTCTCCGTGAAAGTCTGTCGTGCCGCCATCCTTTACACGCCGCCACCAGTGATGCGCGGGATCTCGATGCGTAATTCGCAGCCCCCACTCGCGGTTGCGGGACGGCGCAATCAAGGCGGCCGCATTGACTTCGAGGCTTCTGACCTGAAGGGCGTTCCCATCGTTGTCACGCACCCGGGCGACTACGTGATGGCGTTGATACATGGTGAACCCAAAGTTCGATGCCTGGAACAGGTACCCGGCGGCGCCGATCGAAAGACCGAACGAGGGCCCGAGAAACGGAATCGTCGCGACACCCGCGACTGCCGCGCCAATCTTGATGAACTTGTTGCGCCGACGTCTTCCGAACTGATCGCCATAACGCCACGCCGCGAATTCCGGTCGGAGTGGTTTCCCGATTCGGACCAGCTCCAGACCTTCGCTCAGCCGGGCTAGGCCGATTTGATCTGTGGATGTGCGAAGCCTGGTCGCCCGGAACGAGCGCTCACATTCCTCGATCGCCTCCCATCTTTCTTCGACGGGTGTGAGGTTCCACCTCTCGCATTTGCGACAGACAACCCAGAGCCGCCCCTTCGCCGCGTCGAACGCGAGTCTTCGGCCGACCTGGAAATGCTCGACTGCCTCGTTGGCGCCCAGGTTCGTATGGCAGAAAAGACAGGTCGAGTACATACGGTAAATTATGCCTCGGTCGCCGGGCCACCGCCCCAAGGACTGACCGAAGCGCTCCACGACAAAGGCCTCTTTTGTGCATTGCGCTCTGCGCACATGAAAATCATTCGTCGACTGCCCCTCACGTGTCTAGCCGCGTTACTGCTCGCGACCTCCGCCTGTCGATCGGCTCGCGGGCCGGACGTGATCATTCGCGCCTCGCCGCGCGATGCCTCCCCAAAGGAGGAAATCGCTCTCATAACGGCCGATTCCCTGATATTCGCCGCGGTTGTGAGGGAGCAGGTTGCCGGGAAGGACGATGAGTACCCGCGTCGGCTCGAGCGTCTGCGATATGACTCTCGCCCTTATGGAACTGCCTCAGGCTATCCCGAGAACTTCGCGGGAGTGCAGGGGATCGATCCGACTCTGAGCTTCGGGCGTGTGGGAGACGCCGTGATCGATCGCATCGCCGAGAATCGAGAGCGCATTCTGAGAATTCAGGGCGTGCCCAAGGGTGAACCATTCAACTATAAGCAGTGCGGTGGCGTGGGAATCCCCAAGCCGCCGTCACCGCGCAGGTCCGCATCAGCACCGCGGGCAAAAGGATCCGACGTTCACTCTGGGTGCCCGAAGACCACCGAGTACTATCTGACTGTCGGTCTCCCTGTTCGCGGACAGCCGGAGGGACTGAAAGATCTTCGTGATGTGCGCGGCGATCGTGTGTCGCCGAGGGGCGATGTATGGACGGTCCTCGTCGACGAAAATGCCATCGGTCCGACGGGGTGGACGAAATCGCAATACGCGTGGCTGTTCAAGCGGAATCGCTCCGGCCGGCTCGAGCTCGATAGCACGATCCTCATCGCGGTCGTCGAGTAGCCGCATCGCCCGCGGCCCTTTCGGATTCCAGATCGTCGCGCCGGTCAGTCGGCGGGGGTCTTCTTTGCGGCTACGCTCGCTTGGTCGAAGCCCCTAACAACGCTCCTTCGCTCCGCTCAGTCGCGGGTCTTCTCCTCGCGCTCGCTTTGAAATCCGCCTCGAGGACCCCCGCCGACTTCCCTGTCGGGCATCTGGAACACGGGCCGCCGCGGCGGCCACGCCCGCGCGAAGGATCTCTGCACGCGTCGAGCGCGCGGACGGGCACTTTCGTCTGGAGGTCACGGGCCGCGACGCCGCTTCGACGAGATCTGAGTCGGAACCGCTTCGACAAGAATCTGCGTTGGGAGGGAGGCGCGGGGGTCCTCGTAGCCGCTTCAAGCGAGCGACCAAGGAGACCCGCGACCGAGCAGAGCGAGGGAGCGTAGTTAGGGGCTCCGCCAGAGCGAGCGTAGCGGCGAAGAGGACCCCCACGCCTCCCGACCGCGCGACAGACTCCGGCCGCGCGGAAGCCCGAAGCTAGGAAAAAAGCGCCGACTTCAGCGCCTACCTCGACGGACGGGAACCTCGAACGGCTTGACCGGCAACACCGCGTTGAGCTTGAAGTCGATCGGATACTGCACGAGCTGTTCGATCGGGTGCCCCTCGAGCGCCGCGGGAACGAACTCCATCGTTTTCACGACTGCGACAGCCGCGTCCGCGAAATCCTTGTACGTCGCCTGCATGCATGTGATCGATTCCGGCTTCGCGCGTCCCGTCGTGTCGACGACGAACTGCACGAGCGCGGAGCCACTCTGTCCGGTGAGTTTGGCGTTGCGTGGATAGACGAAGTTCACGGATCTCGCCAGCGCGATTGGCCGGCGCTTTATGGGCCCGGGACGCTTCAGCTCGTCATCAGTTAGAGTAGTCGCGGCGACCACGCCCTTCGACAGCAGATCGAGGAATTCCTCCATCCCGCTCTTGTCCGTCACGACCTGGCGCGTCGCACCGTTGGTGTCTGCCACAGTCAACAAATATCCGATCGTCGCGGAATCAGCCTTGAACGGCTGAACCAGAATCGCGTTCCCGATCACGTAGTTCATCCGGCTGGGATTATCGAGCTCGGAGAAGAGTTTTTCCTGCCACGCTCTGAGCGAGTCGGGCCCCAGCTCCGGTCCCATCAACAACGATGTGTCGAGCTGCGAGAACAGCCGCACCGTGTGCAGCGAGGAGACTTCCACACGCGCGCGAAATCTTCCAAGCTTGATTGCGTGGACTTCGCGCCAGTTTGTCTGGGCGACGAGCGTCTGCTTTCCAATCGGCGTCGCCGCCGAGAGAATCGCGGCGCCGGTGACCGCGCCGAGCACGATGCTGACGGTGTGTCTCATCGGTCTTCTTCCCTTGGGTAGGCTCCCGCGCTCGTCGTCCGGGGAGCCTGACTACAACGACAATCTAGAACAGTGTCGGCTGTTGTGTGCCGTTCGTTACACTCGGCGGGTTGAAGCCGAAGTGCTTATACGCCTGCGCCGTGGCCACTCGGCCGCGCGGAGTCCGCTGGAGGAACCCGTTCTGAACCAGAAACGGCTCATAAACCTCCTCTAACGTCCCCACGTCCTCTCCGACCGCTGCAGCGATTGTGCCTACGCCGACCGGGCCGCCGTCGAACTTCTCGATGATCGCCTTGAGGATTCTCGAATCCATGTCGTCCAGCCCGAACTGATCGACTTCCAGTAGCTGGAGCGCGTCGGCGGCGACCTTGCGATTGATCTTACCGCCCGCCCGCACCTGCGCGAAGTCGCGAATGCGGCGCAGCAACCTGTTCGCGACGCGCGGCGTTCCGCGCGATCTCTTGGCGATCTCCCTCCCCCCATCCTCGTCTATCTCCACCTGCATCACCTCGGCAGTCCGGTGGACGATCTGCTCGAGGTCGGCGGGCGGATAGAAATTGAGCCGCATCTCGATCCCGAACCGCGCGCGCATCGGGGGCGTGAGCATGCCGAGCCGGGTGGTCGCGCCGATCAATGTGAACTTTTCGATCGGCATGACGATCGTCTGCGCCTTGGGTCCTTCGGAAAGACGGATGTCGATCCGGTAGTCCTCCATCGCCGGATATAAAAACTCCTCGATGATCGGCCGGAGCCGGTGGATTTCATCGATGAAGAGAATGTCGCCTTCGCGAAGATTGGTGAGCGTGCCGACGAGATCGCCGGGCTTCTCGAGCGCCGGCCCCGAAGTATTCCGGATGTTGACGCCCAGCTCCCGCGCGATGAGCTCAGCGAGCGTGGTCTTGCCGAGTCCAGGCGGGCCGAAGAAGAGGCAGTGGTCGAGCGGCTCGCGCCGCTCCAGCGCGGCATCGATGTAGATGCGCAGTGATTCCTTGACGCGGTCCTGGCCGATGAACTCGGACAGGCGCTGCGGGCGGAGCGAAAGCTCGACGACGCTCTCGTCCGGAATGATCTCAGGAGTGGTTATCTCGGCTCTGGACATGACACCCAATCTGTAGTCGGGACCGGAGTGCTGCTCGCCGGGAATTTAGGTGCATTCACGCAAACATGCTGTAGCGAATTTCACCAATGCGCGTTGTCCTTTCAGAAACGCTTGCTGCGGAGTACTTCCTAGTTGGGACGTTTGCGAGCGCGTGCTGGTGGCGATCGGAGGAGGACTCGTGATGCGCTGGCTGATCTCATACGGGTGATCTAGAAGGAGAGATGCTGCCAGTTCGCGATCGCGTTGAGCGCGAGCGCGAAGCTCCCCTGCGATTCCCATCTCCACATCGGCCTGATCCCGAAAAGCACGATGTGGCCCGATCCCACGGGCGCATCGACGACCGCCGCTTTGCCGGCGAGCTCATCTCCATTCGCGAGAAGTCCGGACACGAGCAGTGAATCCGCCTTGTCGTGGAATCTCAGAATGACGTGCGCGCGCATCTTCTCGGCCTGCTGCGCGAACGCCGGATCGCGGTTTTCGGGGAGGATCGTATCCTTCGGCGCCACATTGAAGACCGGCGCCTGGTTGAAATAGATCGGGAAGCTCGAGCTCTCGTAGCCATAGAGTATCGGACTCGACGTGGATCCGGGCGCGGGCTGCACGCGAATCACCGACCCGCGCGCGTTGAGGCGCGGCGTGATTGCCTGGGTCACAGTGGGATTGAACCCAAGCGTGAGCGGAAGGATGCTCGAGTTGCCCGACGTTATGAGGAGTCCGCCACGCTCGACGAACTTTCTGAGCGCCGCAGCTCCGTCGAGTCCCATGCCCGGGCGGATGTCATCTGTCTGGTCCCACAGATCGAGATTCGGAGTCAGCGCCGATTTCTTCCAAGGAAGCGGCGGGCCGACCATTGGCCGGCCGTTCACGAGGGCGCTCGGGCTGCCATTTACGTGCGGGAAGACGACGACGTCGAACTTGTCGAGGCGCCCCGGTTGGCGCAGCGATTGGTCGCTGATGTAAGTGTAGGGGACGCCCATCTGGTCGAGGGCATACCGCACCCATCCTTCGTTCTGGGTCTCGAGCCACGAATGCATGAGCGCGATGCGCGGAACGCGGATCGAATGTTGTCGCGCGCTCACCGTTCCGCCCGCTGAGACGCCGCTGAGGCCGAGGGACTTGACCGCGTTGCGTGTGGCGTCCGTCGGGTTGCTGATGATGTAGGTGCCCGCCGGATATTTCGTATTGCCGGCGGTGAATGACTCTTCCGCGATGCTCACGCCCGCCGGCGCAACTTTCCAGGGAAGGACAGCCGAGCGCCAGTCACCGAGGTGACGGACGAGGAGAGGGCCGGATCCGGCGGCGACGTCGCCATCGACGCGCGCATCGGCGGTGAGCATCTGCATCGGCTTTGACAGGATCGTCGAATCGGAGATCTTGAGCGTCAGCACGTGGCGCAGCTCGTCGAGAGTCCAGCCGGTGTCGTCGTACGGCGGTGGATCGTCGGCCTTGAATCGTTGGATCGCGAGCAGCGTACGCGCGGTCGCGGCGTAAGGTTGATCGAGGCGAACGATCCAGTCGCCGGCGTGGACCTGCACCGTCGTATCCTTTGGCGTCTTCGTCTTCGTCGACGTCGCAGAATCAGCCGCACCTCGCCCCGGCGTTGCGCTGGAATCGGATGCTCCGCGCTTCGGAGCTGCAGCCTTGAGGGGGAAGTCGCTTGTGGCGACGCTCACTTCGGTTCCCTGGGCGCGGAAGAGATTGACGAGATCAGCGGCCTCAGCGGCGTGACGCTGATTTCGCGGAACTACGAAGGCGTACGGCGCGCTCGTGCGCCCGCGCTCGATCATCCGCTCGCCCTTGGCGACGAAATTCTCGAGGAACGTCTCCCGATGGTCGGCGGTGTACTTGAGCGCGATCAAGGCGCCCGACTGCTGATAGTTGATGTTGCTGCGGATGCACCATCTGATTCCGTTCACCGGCGGATTCGGCCGGTCCCAGCGCCGCGATGTGTCGGCGGCCTGAAGTCTCACCGTCGTGCAGCCGGCGCCACTCGAGGTGTAAGTCTCATAAAAACGGCCGATCGAGTTGTGAAGATTCGCGACGGCGAGGAGAGTGTAGTTGGGCGCCCACCCATCGTAGAACCCATGCGTCCACACACCTGGCAATCCTCGGCGCGTCAGCTCGTTGATCTCCTGATAGGCGAGGGTGTGCCACTCACCGACGACGATGGGATCATACTCGTCGTTGTACGGCCCCGTGCCGGTGCTCGTGTAGAGGAAGGGCACCGACTCGTGCAGGTCGTGCACGACGGTCGGATGCCAATAGAGGAGCCCGCGCAGAAAATTCTTGGTAAGGTTCTGCGACATCACCATGCCGTCGCGATTGTTGTCGTGCGCGGTGTATTTGCCCCAGTAGATGAGGGGAACCGCGTTGTTGCCGAGCTTGAGCGCGAGGGACTCCTTGACGACGTCGACCTCGCGATCGCGCCCGTCGACTTCGGTGACTGGCGTGATGAGCGTGATGACATTGGCGCGGATGCCCTTCACCCAATCGGATTCGTCGACGGCGAGACGATAGGCGAGCTCCATCAGCATCTCGGGGCTGCCTGTCTCGGGCGAGTGGATCGATCCGCTCAGCCAATACGTGGGTTTCGTTTGATTTATGAGGCGGGCGCGATCCGCCGCAGATAGTCCGCGCGGATCGGCGAGACGTCCGAGGGCAAGCCGATTCTGCTCGAGGTTGGCGATGTTCGCTTCGTCTGAGATCGCGACGACGATCGACTCTCGGCCTTCTTCACTCTTCCCGAGCGAAAACTTCTTGACGCGATTCGGAGCCGCGGCCGCGAGGGCGTCGAAGTACTTGTTGATATCGGCGACGTAGGAGAGGCGGCCGAGCGTGCCGGGGACGTAGCCGAGGACTTTGAGCGGAGTCGGCACGGTCAAGGAGGCGGGAAGTGTCGAGACGAGCTCGGTGGTGAACTTCCACTTCGGATCGGTAGGCGTCAGCTCCCGGATCTTTGC
>JBDTND010000104.1:0-7627 GCA_039933915.1 Gemmatimonadales bacterium
ATCGTACCGCGGATAGGTAAAGTTGTCCGGATCGCCGCCAAAAAAGGCAATGTCTCCCTCAGGAGCCATGACGAGCCGAATGTCACTGAAACGCCGGTAACGGTAGAGCGAGTAGATACCGCCCTGGTACAGCGTCACGACCTGACAATTGAGCTGCGTCTGCTGATTGCATTCGGTCTGTATCTGCGAGATCACCGCGGTTCGCTGCGAAGAGAGCTCGGCGGGAGTCTTCCCGGTCAATGCCGCCCGCACTTTGTCGGTGACGTTCTGAATGGACTGGAGCTGATCGACGTAAAGCCCCGCGCATTTCTTTTCGTCGGCGAGAGTCCGCGCGGCGAATCCGGTTTGTATGTAATTGGAGTCGGCGGGTGAGGAGGAGGCCGTGCATTCGCGTCCGCAGTGGTGATTGGTCATCACCAGCCCGCGCGACGACACAAACGACGCCGAACAATTGGGAAGACGCACGGACGCGAGGCGGACGTGATCCAGCCACTTCTGGTCGGGCGCGAATCCATAGGTCCGGCGCCAGTAGTCGAGGGGCGGCGCGTCGAACGTCCACATCGTTCCGAATTCGGGTCTGTAGGTCGCGGGAGGCAGCTGTCCAGCGGCGGGAGTCGCCCGCTGCGTAATGCTTTGGGCAGAAGCTTGCGTGGATACAACGAGCGCGGTGGCGGCCACCAGTGCGCGGAGCGTGGATCTCCTCGTCAGCATTTTCGTCTTCCTGTTCGTAAAGGTTTCGCGAAGCCCGAATTGCAAGATGCCGACCGCAGCAGCGCGTCAGCTTGTTGCCCCCGCACAGCCGGCCTAGATTGCACGAACTCGTTCAAAACCCTTGACTCGGCATCGATGTCCCAGAGCCAACGCACCCTCCAGGAAACCACGACGTCCCATACTCCCGCCGAAGTCCTGCAAGGCGCAAAGGAGTTCTTCTCCCGCCAAATCGGCGTGTACGCCGCCTTTCCGGAGCAGGAATCCGGGAGCCACGTGACGCTCCGCGGCCAGGGGGGTGAAGAAGTCGTGATCGCTGCCGTTCCCGCCGCCGGAGCTACGAGAGTCACCGGCTCCACTTACCTGTTCGATCAGCAGGTTGCGCGATTCCTCGTCACGCTCGCGCCCGTGCCCCTTGCTGTCGCAACCGAGCGCGGCGAATGAAGGTCGCGCTGCCGTTCGTCAGCGGCCTCCGAACAAGGGGTGAGCCGAGCAAGCTGGGTTCGCAGTCGGGACCAGTGATTCATCTGAGGGCGCAGGTGCTCGAGGCATGGGATGCCATCCGGATCGACGCGGATCCCTCGGCCACTATGAAGAGCCTCAAGCAGCTCGCGTTGAAGGAGCTCTATCCCGACGTCCGGCAGGACGACGAATATGTCGTCAAACTCAATGGCTGGGAGATTCTGGACGAGAATGTCCCCATCTCGTCCACCGACGCGAAAAACGGATCGACCTTCCTCATCACCGACCGCCGCCGGCGACCGGTAGTGTAGCCGTCCCGCGCCATGCGGGCCGCGTTCATCTCCCATAGCGATTGCGGACGCCACGACACCGGCTGGAATCACCCGGAGCACGTCGGGCGCCTTCGCGCGATTACTCGGGCACTGCGCGACGATCCGGAGCTGTTCCATGAGGTCGATCACCTCGAAGGACGCCACGCCACCATCGAGGAGCTGGAGCTCGCGCACGATCCTGCCTACGTAGCCTCCGTCCGGGTAATCGCGGAGCAGGGGGGAGGCCGTCTCGACGCGGATACAGTCGCGAGCAGCGGGTCCTGGGATGCTGCGACCGCCGGGGCGGGATGTGTGCTCATGGCCGTGGATCTTTCTGTGAGCGGCGTCCATCCAAGGAGTTTTTGCGCGGTTCGGCCTCCTGGCCACCACGCTCTTCGGGATCGAGCGATGGGGTTCTGCCTCTTCGGAAACGTCGCGGTCGCGGCCCACTACGCGCGCAAAACGCACGGGCTGCGACGAATCCTCATCGTTGACTGGGACGTCCACCACGGCAACGGAACCCAGGCCCTAATCGAGCGCGAGCCGGACATCCACTTCGTCTCCATGCACCAGTGGCCCTGGTATCCGGGAACCGGAGCTGCAAACGATCGCGGTCCTCACGGAACCATCTGGAATATTCCGAAGCCCGCGGGTCTCCCCCGTTCGGAATACATGCAGGCGCTCGAGCGGGGCATCGATGCCGCCACCGAGGGTTTTATACCGGAGATGATTCTCATCTCCGCTGGCTTCGACTCGCTCGCCGGCGATCCGCTGGGCGGTTTTACGCTGGAGCTCGACGACTTCGAGAGCCTGACCAAATCGCTGGTGGCCCGCGCCGAGTCATGGTGCGAGGGACGCATCGTCAGCGTTCTCGAGGGTGGGTACGCGCCCGACAGGCTGGCGCAAGCGGCAATCCGTCATCTGGGCGCGCTAGCCACGAGCCGCTAGCTTCCAAGCAGATGAGCACCGCTCTGAAACCGCTGCACGAGGTCCGGCCGACATCCGAGCCGCAACGATGGAGCTGCTACGAGGGCTCGCGTGGGGAGATGAAGCAGAATCTCTCCCGCGACGAGATCGTGCGCGCCCTGAGTTCCGGTGAGGGCACGCTCTGGGTGGACGTGGACACCCGTGATCCAGATCAGGTCGCCCTTCTCGGGGACGTCTTCGCCTTCCACCCCCTCGCGATCGAGGAGGTAGTCAACCCCGAATCCAGGGTTAAGCTCGAAGAGTTCGACCGGTACGTGCTCCTGATCGTTCGCACGGTGGCTTTTTGCGAGACGACCGCAGACCCCTACGACCTCGAGACGGTCAACCTCAGCTTCTTCCTGGGGAAAAACTATCTCGTCACGGTTCACGGGGCTGACACGAACCCCGTCGCGACTACGGCAGAGCTTCTCAAGCGGAAGCCGGAGCTTGCAGCCCATGGACCGGCGAAACTGATGCACGCGATCGTCGATCAGGCGGTGGACGCGTACTTTCCTATCATCGAGAAGCTCGACGAGTTCATGGACACCCTCGAAGAGAAGATATTTGCCCGGTTCGACCAGGACGCCCTGCGCGAAATATTTGCGGTAAAACGCCTCGTTCTGAACCTGAGGCGCCATCTTTCGCCGGAGCGGGATGCCCTGAGTACTCTCACGAACCGCCCCAGCACGCTCCTTACCCCTGACGTTCAGATTTACTTCCGTGACATCTACGATCATGTCCTGCGTATCTACGACTCCCTGGAGACTTATCGCGATCTGATGGGCAGCACGCTGGACAGCTATCTAACCCAGGTCTCCAATCGTCTAGGTATGGCGACCAAGGCTCTCGGCGTGGTCGCGACCGTCACACTTCCGTTCGTCGTGGTGAGCGGAATGTGGGGCATGAACTTCGAGCACATACCGCTTCACAGTCATCCGCACGGCTTCATGATCCTGATGTTCGCGCAACTCGCGCTCGGTCTCACAATTCTCGCCGGCCTCAGATGGCGCAAGATTCTCTAAACTCGCTGTTGTTGTACGGGGTCACAGCCGTCGAATCGGGTCATACGACTTCGCTCGCGGAAGGGACGTCGCTCGTGCATTATCGCGCGCTCGCCGCCGTCGTCGAGCCGACTTCCTATTCCGTCGCGGTCGTCGATGAAGCGGCGCTGGAGAAGTATGTGCGGGTGCTCGAGGTTGTCCACCGGCGCTCAGCCGTTCTGCCCGCTCCTCCGGGCACGGTGTTCCAGTCTTCTCCGACCCTCACGCGCTGGCTCGAGCTGCACTACTTCACGCTCACGGAAGCGCTTGCGGTCGTTGAGGGGCATGCGGCGGCGCGCATCAGCATCACCGCTGACTCAAAATGGAATGGGGGGGATTCGCAGAAGAGTTCCGCGGCGCTCGCGGCCGACAGTCTCAGACTTCTCAGGAGCCAGGCCGCGGCGACGGTGACTCTTCCAAAGGCCGACGGCGACGAGCAGAACGGGGTTGTCGCCCGCGCCTCATTCCTCGTCGACAGCCAGCGGTGGGACAGCTTCACGGACACGGTATCGAAGGAAGCAAAGCGTCAGCCTGGCCTCGAGTTCAGTGTCACGGGCCCGTGGCCGCCGTACGATTTCGTTCGAATGCAGTTCGGAGGCTGACGATGTTCTGCACCGATTGCGGAAGCTGGAACCGTGGGGAGGCAGCGCGTTGCGTGCGCTGCGGCATCCGGATGCCCGAGACGACGGACAGACGGCAGTCTCCCCCGGATCCTTCCGTGACGGCGCTCCGCCATGTGACGGGCGGCCGGTACACGATCATGCACCGCGTCGGCGAAGGCGGAATGGCCAGCGTCTACTACGCGCTGCACGTCGTTCTCGATTCGCCGGTCGTGATCAAGGTCCTTCATCCGCACCTCGCGCGGGAGCAGGAGATGCGCGAGAGGTTCCGCCGCGAAGCGGAGTCCGCGGCCCAGCTGATGCACCCTCACATCTGCAAGATCATCGACTTCGGAATGGTCGACGACCACGTCTTTCTCGTGATGCCGTACATGGCGCGCGGAACGCTGAGCGACAGAATCGGCGGTCATCGCTCGCTGTCGCCCGAGAGCACCGCCGCAATTGCGGCCCAGGTCGCAACCGGCCTCGACTATGCGCACCGCAGAGGGCTGGTGCACCGCGACATCAAGCCGGACAACATTCTCTTCGATGAGGACGAAAACGCTCTCGTCACGGATTTCGGAATCGCGACCGGTCATTTCCGGAGCCGCATGACTGGGAGTGGAAACGTGATGGGAACGCCGCACTACATGTCGCCGGAGCAGGCGCGGGGGAAACTCCTCGATGGCCGGAGCGACATCTACGGTCTGGGCGTCGTGATGTACGAGACACTTCTGGGCTTCCCGCCGTTCGACGGGGCGGACAGCTATTCCATCAGCTACAAGCACGTCACCGAGACAGCGGTGTCGCCGGATGTCGTCGACTCGAGGATCCCGCAGCAGCTGGCGGCGATCGTCATGCGCTGCCTGGAGAAGAATCCCAGCCACCGCTACGAGCGTGGAAACGACCTCGCCGATGCGCTCATCAACTTTCTCTCGACGGCTGCCGCTCACCACGAGTTCCGGATGGCTCGGACGGCGCGGCCAGCGCCCGCGGTAGCAGCCGGATGAAGCTCTCGCACCAGACAATCGAGCTCAACCCGACGCACCCGTTCGTGATCGCCCGGGGCGGCTACGCGCACCACCGCAACGTCATCGTGATGCTGACCGACGACGACGGGCTCCAGGGATTTGGAGAGGCCGCGCCGAATCGATACTACGGCGAATCGGTTTCTACCGTCATCTCGGCGCTTGCCCAGTTCAAGCCGGTTCTCGAGCGCGCTGATCCCCTCTCGATCGAATCGATCGAATCACACTTGAACCGCGTGCTCCGCGGCAATGCTTCTGCGAAGAGCGCGGTGAGCTCGGCGCTGCACGATCTCGTTGGGAAAAGGCTTGGCCTGCCGGTTTACCGTATGTGGGGACTCGATGCGAGCACGACTCCGCAATCGAGCTTCACCATCGCCATCGCGGCGAATGACGAGTTGGAGCGTCGAGTCGCGGAGGCGCGCGAATATCCGATTCTCAAGATCAAGCTGGGGACCGACCGAGACATGGAGATCGTGGCCATCGTCAGTGAGGCAGCGCCGGGGAAAAGGCTGCGTGTCGATGCGAACGCGGCGTGGACGGCGAAACACGCTGTCCGAATGAGCGATTTCCTCCTCGAGCACGGCGTAGAGATGATCGAGCAGCCCGTTGCCGCCAACGATATCGAGGGTCTTCGCTTTGTCCGCAAGCGGTCCAAGCTGCCGATCTTCGCGGACGAGTCGTGTCTCGTGTCCACTGACATTGCCAAGCTCGCGGGAGCCGTGGATGGGATCAACATCAAGCTTGCAAAGTGTGGCAGTCTTCGCGAGGCGCTGAGAATGGTTCACACCGCACGCGCGCTCGACATGCAGGTCATGGCCGGCTGCATGATCGAGAGCTCGCTCGGCATCTCGGCGATAGCGCAAATCTCTCCACTGCTCGACTTCGCGGATTTTGACGGAGCGGCGCTGCTGTCGAGTGATCCGTTCAACGGGACGTCCATTGCCGGCGGATCTATCCGATTGTCGGACGGGCCCGGACTAGGCGCCACTCCAGTGCCGGCCATGGATCTGTCCGCGGCATTTCAAAGTGCGTGACAAAGCTCCGGGGTTTATCGAGGTCGCGCTCCCGCTCCCGCTCTTCCAGACATTCACATACGCAGTCGAAGATGGGCTCGCAAATCCGGTAGGCGTCGGCTCGCGCGTGATCGTTCCGCTCAGGAACGGCAAGGAAGTGGGGATCTGCATCGGCGTGAGCGATGTCAGTCCGCTCAAACGCAAGCCCAAGGCGGTCTTCGAGTCTCCCGACGCAGAGCCGGCCATAAGTCCGCAGCTGCTCGAGCTGTGCAGATGGATGGCTGACTATTACATCGTGCCGCTGGGAATCGTGCTCCGAACCGTGTTACCTGGGGCACTGACGGGTGCGTCGGCGCCGCATCCATCGCGCAAAACCCGTCGAATCGTCACGCTCGGCGCCGAGATGCCGTCGCTGCTGGAGCGCGATAAGGCCTTTGCGCGCTCGAAGCAGCAGCGCGCCCTGTTCGAGCTCCTCGAGTCGCTGGGTGGCAAAGCGACGGTCGAGCAGCTGAGCGCGCAGCTCGACTTCTCGCCGTCTGTGCTCAAGTCCCTCGGGAAGCGCGGCCTCATAGTTATGGAGGAGGAGGAAGTAGAGCGCGATCCATTCTCGACGCGCGGTGGGATTTCCGCGGCGCGTCTCGAGCCGACGCCGGCGCAGCGCCAGGCGATCGACACCATGGCTGCCGCTGCGAAGGGAGATGTCTTCCTTCTCCACGGCATCACGGGCAGCGGCAAGACCCTCGTTTACATCGAGCTGCTGCGCAAGATCGTGGACGAACGCGGACAGACGGCAATCGTGCTCGTTCCCGAAATCGCGCTTACTCCACAGACAGTGGACCGATTCCGCGCGGCATTCGGAGACAGAATTGCCGTCCTGCACTCGGCGCTCAGTGAAGGCGAGCGCTATGACGCCTGGCTCGCGCTCAAGCGTGGAGACAAGAAAATCGTGGTGGGGGCGCGGTCGGCAGTGTTCGCGCCGCTGGAGAATCTGGGGGCAATCATCGTCGACGAGGAGCACGAGTCGAGCTACAAGCAGGGAGAGACGCCTCGGTATCACGCGCGCGAAGTCGCGATCGTGCGCGCAAAAAACGAGGGGGCGATTACCGTCCTTGGAAGCGCCACTCCGTCACTCGAGACCTGGGTGAACGCCCAGTCCGGCAAATACACGCTGCTGACGCTGCCCGATCGTGTCGGCGGCGGAAGTCTGCCGAACATCGAAGTGATCGACCTCCGCAAGATTGCGACTGACTACAACGCGATGGCGCAGGGAGGCGTGGACTACGGAACTGTGATCCGGGAGCCGCTGCACGACGCCATTGTCGAGACGATGAGCCGCGGGGAGCAAACGATTCTCCTCCTGAACAGGCGCGGATATTCGTCGTTCATTCAGTGCATTGATTGCGGCGCGGTTGCGACCTGCCCGCACTGCAGCATTACGCTCACGCACCACCGGAATCCGGAGCGGTTGGTCTGCCACTACTGCCTGCACAAGGAAGATCC
>JBDTND010000105.1:0-7572 GCA_039933915.1 Gemmatimonadales bacterium
GCGATCACCGCCGTGTCCTTTGGATCCGCATCCAGCAGTCTCGAGTACCACACGCGCGCCTGCGAGCTGTTGCCACTCTGAAGCGACATGTCGCCGAGAGAACGCAGCGCGATGAGGTTCTCGGGATCGAGAGTGAGAGCGTGTTCGAACGTCGCGCGCGCGTCATCGAACTCACCCACTTCGTACAACGCCTGGCCGTAAACGATCTGCCCGCTGATGTGACCGGGCATCTGCTTGAGCTGCGCGCGACAGATATCTATCGCGCGCCGCGGCTGGCCGCCTTTGCGATACTCGTTCGCGAGCGGCGCGAAGTATCGACGCGGATTTTCCTCGAATTTTTCCTGCAGCTCACGCAAACGATCGTAATCCATCCCTTACCTCGGCTCAATCCGCGACATCTTCCCGGAACTCCGGTTTCACGCTCGCCTCTGCGCTGTAAGATGCACCAAACTCCGCTTTCGCGCGACTTGCATCTCCCTTACCCAAACCCATATTTTACAAGGCTATACGCCATTTCGCGCCCCCCGGACCGGGGCCGCCTCAATTCGTAAGGAGTAGTGCCCTTGTTGCAACAAATGCGGGCCTCCGCAAAGTACATCTGGATAATCATCGTCATCCTCTTCGTCGGTGGCTTTCTTCTCGCCGAGACATCTGGTCTGCTTGGCAGAGCCCCGGTTACCAGCACCACCGCCGTAGCCAAGGTGAACGGAGAAGACATTCTCGCCACCACCTGGTATCAGGCAACGCAGAATCTCGAGCAGGAGGCAACGCAGCGCAGCAAGGCGAGTCTTTCCCTGGACGACAGACAGCGATTGATGGACCAGGCCTACGACCAGCTCGTTGCGGACGCCCTGCTCCGCCAGGAGTACCGGCGCCGCGGCATTACCGTATCAGACGACGAAATTCTCCAAGCGGCACGCTATAGCCCGCCGCCGCAGCTAATGCAGTCCCCCGATCTCCAGACCGAAGGGCAGTTTGACCCTGCCAAGTACCAGCGCTTTCTGAGCAGTCCGCTCGCCAAGCAGCAGGGGCTCCTCTACCAGCTCGAGCAGTACTATCGGACCGAGATACCCAAGGAGAAACTGTTCGACCAGATCGCGAGCGACGTCTACGTCTCCGACGAACAGCTCTGGCGCCGGTACCAGGACACGCACGATTCGGCGCAGGTTACGTTCGTCGCCTTCGAGCCCGAGCGCATCCCCGACTCGGCTGTGCGGGTGAGCGACGACGAAGTCCGCGCCTACTACGACACGCACAAGAATCTGTTTGAGCGGTCCGGCACCGCCAAAGTGTCGATCCTGATCATTCCGCGAATCGTGACAGGCGCTGATTCCGCCGCGGTTCGCGCTCACGCGCTCGCGCTGAGGTCAAAGATCCTGGGCGGCGAGAAGTTCGAGGATGTCGCGCGCGCGGAGTCCGCCGATTCCGGCTCGGCGGTCAATGGCGGCGACCTGGGCAAGGGGTCGAAGGGTCGATTCGTCGCTCCGTTCGAGACTGCGGCGTACGCGCTCAAGCCCGGCGAGATCTCGCAGCCGGTGCTCACTCAGTTCGGATATCACCTGATCAGGGTCGACGCGCGAAAGGGCGATACGCTCTCAGTCCATCACATTCTCCTCCCCATTCAGCAGGGTGACTCCGCGGCGTCACGAACGGATCGTCGCGCGGACTCTCTGGCGAGGATAGCGGCGTCAACTGATCAGCCCGCCAAGTTCGACTCCGCGGCGCGCGCGCTCCACATTCCTGTTCTCAAGGCAAATGTCATCGAAGGAAATCCGCTGACAGTAAACGGCCAATTTATTCCGAGCGTCGGCCCGTGGGCATTCCAGGGAGCAGTGCCGGGCGAGACGAGTGAGCTCTTCGATGCCGAGGACGGCTACTACCTCGCGCGGCTGGATTCAGTCACCCATGGCGGGACGCTCTCGCTCGATGACGCGAAGCGCGACATCCGCACGTATCTGCTCAGGCAGAAGAAAATCGACGCGCTGATGCCGCAGGCGACCAATTACGCGAAGGTCGCGTCCGCGAGCTCGCTCGAGCAGGCCGCAAAGCTCATGGGCCTTACGGTGATCACTCCGAAGCCGTTCACGCGCGTCACCGGCGCGCCCGAGCTGGCTCAGGCGCCGGAGGCAGTCGGGGCGGCATTCGCGCTGCCGCTACGCCTTGTGAGCGCGCCGATTCGTTCTACCGGAGGCGTTGTTGTCGAGCGCGTCGACAGCCGCACTCCGGCGAGCCGCCCCGCATTCGAGGCACAGAAGGATCAGCTGCGGGGTCAGGCGGTTCAGCAGCTCAGGCAGCAGCGTGTGAGGGAGTTCCTCAACAACCTGAGAGCGGTAGCTAAGATCGACGACCGGCGGAAGCAGGTGGAATCTTCCGCCCGCCGCTCTACTCAGTAGCTACAGCAGCCTCTTCGGCGCCGACCGCTCGACATCATCGGCGGCCCTGGCGCGGTTCTGCTCGAGCTCGGCGGCAGTCAGTCGCGACTGCGTGTCCGACTCGTGCGACTTCGTCTCAGAGGTGACTTCGCGAGTCGCCTCGTTGATGTTCTTCTTGAATTCCCTGATTCCCTTTCCCATCGAGCCTGCGATCTCGGGGATCCGCTTCGCGCCAAAGAGAAGCAGGATCACTACCATGATGATCAACAGCTCGGGGAATCCCAGATTGCCTAACATGGAAAACTCCTAGAAGAGCGAACGTGCGATGAGATACGCCACCAATACCCCGAGCAGACTCAGAAGTGACACGTCGAGCGCGACGGGGCCGAGGGCGAACTTGAGTATAATCAAATCGACAGGCAGAGGCCCGATAGCGGGCGTTACGCCGGTGGTAAAGAATTCCTTGGCTGCTCCGGGCGGCAGGAATCTCCGCCCCACCTGCGTCAGCAGACCGCCTGTGACGAACCCCGCCGCAAGAACGAGGGCGTGAAACAGGTAGCCACGTCTGTTATGGCCCCGCGGCGGCGGTGACATTATGAGTGCCTCTCCATGACGTAGGAAATTGACGCTGTGAGCGACGCGCGCGCTACTGTATCCGGCAAATCCGCCAGCGCATCCTGGGCCCGCTCAGCGAATTCCTCACCCCGCGCCCGCGCGTACTCGAAGCCGCCATTCTCCTCGACGATTCGAACCACCTGGGCAATATCCTGGTCGCTCGCGCTCTCGCTGTCGAACAGCCGCTCGACTTCCCTCCGGGAAGGCGATGACATCTCGCGCAGCGCGTGAATCATCGGCAGCGTCACCTTGTGCTCCCGCAAATCGAGCCCCGAGGGCTTGCCCGTCGTTTCTTTCTCCTCGCGGTAGTCGAGCAGATCATCCGCGATCTGAAACGCCATTCCGAGATTCTCGCCGAACGACCCGAGTGGCCTGGAAAACTGCTGAGCGCCGGCCAATGCGCCGAGCTCGCAGGCAGTGCGCATGAGAGAAGCGGTCTTCGAGCGAATGAGATCGTAGTATTCGGTCTCGGTGAAACGAAGAGGCTCAGTCACCGCGAGCTGGCGCATTTCGCCGAGCGTCATCTCCGTGGATGCGCGTGTGAGCGCCTGCAGCGCCTGAAGACTGCCGAGTCCAACGAGATGCGTGAGCGCCGTCGAATAAAGGAAATCTCCCATGATGACGGAGATCTGGTGGCTGAACAGAGCGTTCACCGTAGGCATTCCGCGGCGCAGCGCGGAGTGATCGACCGCGTCGTCGTGGACGAGCGTCGCGAGATGAATGAGCTCCAGCGCGGCGGCGAGCGTGACCGCGGCGTCCTCGGGCTCCTCGGCGGTTTCGCTCGAGAGCAGCAGCAGCGTCGGCCGGAACAGCTTCCCGCGCATCGCGAGAAGGTGCGCGCTCACCTGGCCAACGAGCGGGAGATTGCTGGCAACGATCTCGCCCATCGCCTTCGACACGTCGTCGAGCTTGTCGCGAATGGGCAGTTGAATCGCCTGGAGAGTGACTCCACGCGGCATTGTCACGTTCAAGTTCGCCCTGTCTCTGGGTTCGGCTGCGGCCGATCTCACTTCGACGCGGCCTTGGTCATCTGCTTGAGTCGCTTGCTGACATCGCGGAAGTCGATGTCGATGGCGAAGACCCGCTGGTAATAGGCGGCGGCATCACGCGGCTTCTTGCTCCCCTCGGATGAGAAGCCCAGGAGATAGAGCACGCCGATGAGATCCTCGTCTTCCATTCCAGGCTCTCTGAGCGCACGCCCAAGCACAGTGATCGCGCTGTCGAAGTCGTTGCGGTCGATGAAACACTGGCCAAGGGCTTCGTAGGCGCGAATTCTCTGCGTCGCGCCGCGCAGCGCTTTCTGGAACTCCGCGATCGCTTCGTCGATGAGCCCCATCTCCTTGTACGCGACGCCAAGGTCGTAGTGGCTGTCGAAATCCTCGTCGTCCACGTTGGCGGCGACGCCGGCCTTGAACTTCTCGAGCATGTCGGTGAAGTCGGCCTGTTCGCCTTCCTCGCGGTTCGCGTCTTCCTGCGCGACCATCCGGTAGGAGCGCGGTCCCTTCTCTTCGCGCAGCCAATCAGCCAGGTCGACGAAGTTGTCGTCGGCCCGCGCCGCGGCGGGCGCGTTCTCCTTGGGCGTCGCCGCACGCGGCACTTCCGCCGGCGGGGTGGCGACGCGCTGGCTTGCCCGAGGCGATCCGCCCTTCGTCTTCGGTCGCTGCCGCATGAACGGATTGACCGGCTGACGCTCCGACGGCGCCTCTTCGCGCGCGGGCGTCTTCGACTTTTTCACGCCCGGCTTCGGACGAGTCATGCGGAGCGGCTGGACGAGTTTGGGCTTGCCCGACTTCGGCGTTCGGCTCTGCTCCTTTTCCTCCTCCTGCTCTTCCTCTTCCTCTTCCTCTTCCTGCTCCTCCTGCTCTTCCTCTTCCTCGGGTTCAGGCTCGGGCCTGCGCGCGCTCTTGCTCACCGGCACGCGGACTGGCTCTGGTTCCTCCTCGGCTTGTGGCTCTGGCTGTTCCGGCTCGGGTTCGGGCACGTGCAGCCGTTGCTCTTCGAAGCCGAGGTCGAGGGAAACTTTCGGAGGATCGGTGTCCGCCGGCGGAGGTGATTCCTCAACGGCCGATCCAGCATCGATGGATTCGAATACCGGCTCGTGAATGAAAAACCGATCGTCCTCGAGAACATTCAATCCGGCAAGCGGATCCTCGTCAACAATTGGGTCGCCAAGTCCCGGCTCGGTCGGATTCAAATCGGATCGAGAGGAGATCAAGCCATCGAGGCCAGAGGGTGACGCGCTCATCTCCGGGTCGATAGCAAACTGAGTCGGATCGGCCGCTGACTCCAGTCCCTCGAGCGGCGAGACTTCGAGCTCCGCGTTGGAAAGATCGAATGCGGGCTCGGTCTCTTGCGTCGAAGCTTGGTGTCCAGTGTCCCCCAGCGAAGTCGGCTCGATCTCCAGACGGGGCTCGTTGGTTTCGATTTCGAGATGGGGAAGTTCGTCCGGAGTCGTGGGCTCCAGGTCGGGCAACGCCTCGAATTCCGGCGGCGGCTGCACGCGCTGCGGCGTACGCGGCCGGGCCGGAGGCTCTACTGCCGTTCTTTGAAATCCTTCGAGCTTGGGTCGAGACCGCGGAGGCGATGCGCCTACGTCGAGAAACACGAGGCCGCCTGCATCCCTCTTCACCGGTGTCTGTGAGCGGCGCGGCTCGACGCTCGGGTCGAGACTACGAATCCGCTGCACCGTCGCTTGCGCCTCCGCGGCGCGTCCTTCCGCATCGAGCGATTCGTGCAGTATCTGGAGCTGCTCGATAGCCTCTTGGTTCTTGCCCGCCTTGGCGAGCTGGTCGGCAAGCATCAACCGGATATCGTCCTGTCCCGGACACAGGTCCGCAAACTCCTCGAGCGCTCTGAATGCGTCGCCATCCTTTCCGGCGCGGTGCATCCGGTCGGCGTACTCCAGGAAATTCTTCTTGGCGTCGCTGTTGAAGCCCTTTTTGGCCGAGATCTTACCGAGCTTGTAGTAGATCTGGTGGCGCGCAGGGGCATGGCGCAGAATCTTGTTGCAGAGCGCGATGGCGTTGTTGAGGTACCCGCCGTCCGTGTAGAGATCGACAGCCTGCTCGTAATAGTTGACGGCCTGATCGGTCTTGTTCAGCCGCAGGTAGAGATCGCCCACGCGGTTGTAAACGGTGACGTCGCGGTCCTCGTGGTCCCCGGCCTGCTCGATGATCTGGAGATAGACCTCGAGCGCCTTGTCGAATTGCTTTTTCTGCTCGAACTCGGCAGCCTTTTTTTTAAGCTTGTCGACGTTGGACATTGGGGCGCCGGGCAAAGTGACTTACCCGGTAGGCACGACCTCCGGGGGACGAAAGTTCAAGTTACTTCCTGTTTCATAGGGGTGACAAGGCGCGCCAGCCTTCCACGACCCGACACAAAGACGTGCGCCGTACCAGTATGGCAACTCCCGTGCGTCCCCTATGGCGAAGAGCGCGAGATCGCCGGAAAAGCCTGAAGCTATCTGGCCGGTCTCCCCCGCAAGCGCCACCGCCGCCGCTCCATTAACGGTCGCGGCCAACAGCACTTCCGAGAGGCTCATGCGTAGCTGACTGACGCCGAGCGTGAGCATTAGAGGAAAGTTAACTGTTGGGGAGGTCCCGGGGTTGAAATCCGTGGCGAGCGCTACGGCCGCGCCAGCGTCGATGAGAGCCCGGGCGGGGGCCTGCTTTGCCTTGCCGAGGAAAAGCATCGTCCCAGGCAGGAGCGTCGCCACCGTATCAGACGCCGCGAGCGCCGCGATGCCCGAGTCGGATATCGCGGCAAGGTGGTCCGCCGACACCGCCTTGAGCGCAACGGCGAGCTCCGCGCCGCCACATGGCTTCAGCTCGTCGGCGTGGAGCTTCACGCCGAGGCCGGCCTTGCGGGAGGCGTCGAGAATGCGGCGCGTCTCGGCGATCGTGAAGACGCCCGGCTCGCAGAACGCGTCGGCGAATCGCGCGATTCCCTGCGACACGACTCGTGGAAGGAGATCGTCGACAAGCATGTCGATGAACTCGCGACGCCGCTCCTCGCTGGTCCGGTGGTCGGTTGGGATCTCGTGCGCACCAAGCCATGTCGCGACGATGCGCATCGGCTGACGCTCGGCGAGTCGCTCGATCACACGCAGCGCCTTGAGCTCGTCGTCGGCGGAGAGGCCGTATCCGCTCTTGACCTCGAGCGTGGTAGTGCCGTACGAGGCCAGCTCCTTCAATCGCGGAACTGCCAGGTCGTAGAGCTCGTCTTCGGTGCGCGAGCGAAAGTCGCGAACCGATGCATGGATGCCGCCGCCCTGGCGGGCGATTTCCATGTAGTCCATCCCCGACGCTCGCAGCTCGTGCTCCTCGAACCTCGGTCTGCCGAACACGGCGTGGGTGTGCGAGTCGACGAGACCGGGCGTCAGCACTCCGCCGCGGCAATCGACGATTTCAGCATCGGAGAACACGCGCTCCAGATCGCGCGCGGCCCCGATCATCGCGATGCGGCCTCCGCTTACCGCGACGGCGGTGTTAGTGAGGATGCCGGCGTCACTCATCTCCTTGCCCCTGCGGGCCCTCGCGGGGCCCGCGCACGTCACAACCTGCTTTGCGTTTACGAAGAGGAGGTC
>JBDTND010000106.1:0-7558 GCA_039933915.1 Gemmatimonadales bacterium
CCATCGGTCTTGGGCACTCCGTGTTCTACAAGCCAGTTCGGGCGCAGCCGCGCCACAGCGTCGTGCGCATTCGAGTTGTCAGCATGTGCGGCAACGATCTCCTCTGCGGTCAGCACCGTGGTGCCTCTTCGCGGCGAGGCCCCAGTCGTGGCGCCAGAAGCGGCACAGGCAACGAAGACCGCTACTGCCGCGAGATAGAGAAGTTTGTTTGACATTGGCGTTCCCCGGTTCGCTGGACCTGCTCGAATCAACTCTGCGGCGAATATACAGCCTAGCGGAGGGTGAGGGATTCGAACCCCCAAGCCCTTGCGGGCGCCAGTTTTCAAGACTGGTGCAATAGCCGTTCTGCCAACCCTCCAGATCTCAAGATACGGGTGGCTATTCGCGTGGGCAACGCACCCTTGGGCGCGCTCGGAGCGCACTCTACCGTGTTATGCTCGCCAACACGTCATCGAGCTGCGTTCCATGCGCGATCCGATCGACCTGCGAGCGAATGCGCGCTGCCTGGTCGGTGTGGCCGGACTGCGCCAGCCCGGTACTGAGCTCGAGGCCGGTTCGTATATACAGATATGGGATGCTCACCGAAGGGCGATCGACCCAAAGGTCGCGCTGCGCCAGCGATTTGGGCCCCTTGAAAACGGTTTCCCAGAGAGCCCGCGTGGTCTCGACGTCGAGCATCCCTTCGCCCGGGACGGATACAAAGCCGTTGCCGGGCTTCGGAACCTCGGGCATTAGCTTCCTGGCGAGCCCGGTCGTGACAGTGTATGGAGAGAATCCCATCTCTTCCGGGTACGCCCCGGCCGTCCGGCTGAAGAAGAACGGCCGCTCCGGGAATCCATCGCGGATCATGTACAGCACAAACAGGTCGGCTCTCTCCAGTCCAGCGAAATCTCCAAACGAGCGCGGCTGGATGTTCACGACGATGTCGGTGCCCTCTTTCCTGAACGTCTGCGGCGCGGATAATTCGATCGCCGGCGGCACCGCATCCGCCTCCTGCATCGTTAGCCTGAGCGGCGGACCGCTCGGCTTCTTCCACACTTTCCCGCGATAGATCGCCGGGCCCCGAACCGAGTCGTACTCGTAAATCTGGCGACGCAATATCTGGCGTGTGTACCAATCGGTGTTGAGGAGCGAGAGGCACGCAACGATCACATCCCGCCTGATCCCTTCGACTTCCTGCGCGTACCAGAGGGGAAACGTATCGTTGTCGCCGGCGGTGATGAGAACTCCGTAGGGCTCGACGCTGTTGAGCAGATCGGCGGCGAAATCCACCGTGTCGGTTTGTCCCGCGCGCGATGCGGCGTGCCAGTTTGCGAAGAGCGGAACAATCGCGAGGGCCAGGACTGGAGCGGCGATGAACCAGCTCCGCCGGTGCGGCAAATCGAGAGTTTCGTTGCCGACGCGCACCTTCTCGGAGCCGACGAGCGCCGCGAGTGTTTCCCAGACGAACACGAGGCCTAGCGCTATCCACACGCTCAGCGCGGAGAAGCTCCAGAGATAGAAGTAGTCGCGGTCACGTACCTCGCGCGGAACGGTCTCACCCAGGTCCTGCGCCTGCGACGAGCCGTACTTGAAATTCATGTAATAGATGAGCGCGAGCGTCACCATGAACACGAGCGGTCCGAAGTAGGTGAACGACCGGCGGTCCCGCTTCCAGTGGACGTAGCCTCCGAGTCCGCCAAGGAGGAGGAAGAGTGTGGCGAGCGCCTGCTGGAATCCGGGATGGTTCCCCAGCGGGTCTCTCAGCCACTGCCAGCGGAAATAGAGCCACCACATTCCAACCTGCGCCGTGAACGGCGCCTGCCTGTTCGACAAACTCGGCTTCCCGTACTGGCCGCGATTGAAGTTGTACATGAAGCGATCGTACGTGGCTCTGCTTACAGTGCAGCCGGCGCTGATCTGAGTTGCGCAACCGGTGGGCTCGCCCTCGTTGATCGCGGGGAAGTGGGCGGCGCGGAGCGGCTGTGTGAGAAACGGGGTCATCCCGAGCACGAGTGCGCCGGCGATGGCCAGCAACAATCGCCACCGCACCAACGTTTTTGGCCGGCGAATCAATACCGCCGCTGCGACCGCGGGCAGCGCGAGGAAGCCCGCCATGTGATTCGCGTAGCCGAGTCCGCTCACGTACGCGATCATGACGAGAAGCCGGTCTGCTTTCGATCCGTCGGGCTCGTCGCACCAGCGGACGATCAGCCACGACACGAGCGCGAGCCCGAACAGCGAGACGGTATAGACCTTCTCGTTGACCACCGACTGAGCCCAGACGGTGAACGCAGTGGCGCCGATGAAAGCCGCCAGCGAGCCGCCGACGATTCTCTGCCAGCGCTCGGCCAGCCAGCCGACGAGCACGCGCTCGGTGATGAGGAACCACATCCCCGCGGCCCCCGCGCTGCAGAGCGCCGCGAGAATGTTGATTCGCATCGCCACGTTGGGAGCAATCGGGAGAACCGCGAAGACGCGCCCGAGCAGGACGAAAAACGGATTCCCCGGAGGATGCGGAATTCCCAGGGTGTAAGCGGCCGCGATGTACTCGCTTGTGTCCCACATCGCGGTCGACGGGGCCAGCGTGATGAGGTACAGCACGAATACCAGCGCTGACACCACTGCCGCCGCCCGGTATGATGGCCGGTAATCGAGATCTGCGCCGGCGGCGGAGGCTGCGGTCATACTAGTGTCGGAACTGGCGCTTGCCGGTGAAGACCATCGCGATGTTGTACTCGTCGGCGGCCTGGATCACTTCCTCGTCGCGGACCGATCCACCCGGCTGAATGATGGCTGAAACGCCTGCTTCCGCGGCCTGCTCGACTCCGTCTCTGAAGGGGAAGAATGCGTCCGAGCCCATCACCGATCCCTTCGTATCGTGTCCCGCCAAATGCGCCTTGTGCACGGAGAGGAATGCGGCATCGACGCGGGACATCTGGCCGGCGCCGATACCGATCGTCGCTCCCTCGCGGCAGAGGACAATTGCATTTGACTTGACGCTTCCTACCGCGCGCCACGCAAACCGCAGATCCCACCACTCGCCTTCCGTAGGTTGCCTCTTGGTGACGACACGCCATTCTGATTCGCTGCTGCCAACCGGAGCGCGCTCCTGCGCCAGGAAACCGCCGCGCACCCGCTTGTAGTCGAGCGCATGCGGGCGCCATTCTGCGCGGCCCTGTAGCACGCGAAGGTTCTTCTTGCGTCCGAGAATCTCGAGCGCGGCCGGGCTGAACTCCGGGGCGACGATGCATTCCACGAACAGACTCGACACCGCCTCGGCAATCAGCTCATCGACGCTCACGGTAAAGGAGATCACCGATCCAAACGCCGATACAGGATCGCACGCGAGCGCTTTCTTGTATGCATCGAGCCCGGTGCTGGCGGTAGCCAACCCACATGGTGTCGTATGCTTCACGATGGCGCAGCACACTTCGTCCTGAAACGGATCGGTCGCGATGAGCGCGCCCTCGAGATCGAGCAGATTGTTGAAGGAGAGCTCCTTTCCGCCCACCTTGACCAGCGAAGCAATTCCGGCGTTTTTGTGCTCGACATAGAAGGCGGCCAGCTGGCCAGGGTTCTCCCCGTACCGAAGTGCGGTTTCCTTCTCGAGCGGAATCGCGATGCGGTCAGGAAATATCTCGCCGCGCTCGCAGCCGAACCAATATGCGATCGCCGCGTCGTACGCAGCCGTGCGCGCAAAGACCTTCTCGGCGAGCAGCCGCCGCAGATCGACGTCGTCGTCCTTCGCCTCGAGCGCGGCGAGAACGCGTCCGTAGTCGGCTGGATCCACTATGACTGTGACCGACGCAAAGTTTTTCGCCGCTGACCTGAGCATCGAAGGCCCCCCGATGTCGATCTGCTCGATGACCTCCTCCGGCTTTGCGCCAGGCTTCGCGGCCGTTTCCTCGAATGGGTAGAGATTCACGGCGACGAGATCGATCGGCGCGATTTGGTGCTCGGCGAGAGCCTTCACGTGCTCGGGTAAGTCGCGTCGGCCCAGGAGCGCGCCGTGTATCGCCGGGTGGAGCGTCTTGACCCGCCCGTCCAGCATCTCCGGGAAACTCGTTACATCGCTGACGTCGCGGACATTTACGCTGGCGTCGCGCAGCGCTCTAGCCGTTCCGCCGGTCGAGATCAGATCCCAGCCGAGTCCGATCAAACCTTTGGCGAAGTCGACGATTCCCGTCTTGTCGGAGACAGAGAGAAGAGCGGTGGGCATATCAGACAGTAGTTGTCGATTCGAGTTGCTGGAGGACCGCGACCATCTCCACGACGCGCGGATAAACGATGTGCTCTACGCTCAGAACGCGGGCCGCGAGCGACTCGGGGGTGTCGGATTTCTCGACCGGGACACGCCACTGAGCGATTATTGGTCCGCGGTCGTAGTCGTCGTCGACGATGTGGACCGTCACTCCGGATTCCATCGCTCCAGACGAGAGCACGGCCTCGTGCACGCGCGCGCCGTACATACCTTCACCGCCGAAGTCGGGGAGCAACGCTGGGTGTATGTTGATGATCCGTCCTCCGTATTCATCTATGACCTTCGACGGAATCCGCTTCAGATAGCCGGCCAGCACGACGAGATCGATGCGAAACTTTCGCAGCAGCTCCAGCAGCTCCGATCCATCGTCGCCGGCATCGAAGCTGGCGATGTCGATCGAGGACGTCGTCGCCCGAATGAGCGCCGGCGAGTCCACACGATTCGATGCGACCAGCACGACCCTCGCCACGCGTTCGCGGGAGAGTGTCTCGAAGTGATCGATGATGGCCTGAAGGTTTGAGCCGCGTCCCGAGGCGAGCACGGCGAGTCGTGACGGCATGCCCGATTTTACGGCGAGTTGTCTCGATCAGTAAGGGCGAAAAGCATCTCGACGGCGTCATGGAGCGATGCGGCAGTCTCGATTCCTTCCTCTTTCGCCAGGCGCCTGTCAGCATCCGTCGTCATCGGCGAGCTGATCATTATTCCACGACCGCCAAGCTTTGTCGATGCCGTTACATCGCGCCAGCGATCTCCGATGTAGGCGACGTTGTCAGGATCAAGGATGAAGTCGCGGAGGCCGGCCGCGAACATCTTGAGGCCCGGCTTCCGACAGTCGCACGGTCCGCTGATGCTTGAATGGTGGGGACAGTAGTAGCTGGCGTCGATGTGCGCACCCTCGGCCTTGAGCAACTTTTCGAACTGGGCGCGAACGGCCTCATAATCGGCTTCCGTGAACTTGCGGCGTGCAATGCCCGACTGGTTGGTAACAACTATAACCGGGATCTTCGCATCGTTGAGCCGTTTCACCGCTGCCGCGGCTCCCGGGATGAGGCGCACCTGTTTCGGTGACTTGATGTAGTGCGCGTCTTCCATGACCGTGCCATCGCGGTCAAGGAATACCCCTTCGGGGAGCTTCTTCACGCGCGCGCCCTGAATATCGCCTGGACCAGCGCTCCGTCCTCGCCCGGAAGGACGCTGCGCAGGTCGAGCAGCAGCTTCCCATCGGCGATCCGCCCTATGACCGCGGGCTCGCCACGCCGCAGGCTCTCCTCCATCCGCGACACGTTGCCGGTGATCGCGACCGCGCGTGAGTCGATCGCGGCCGTCGGGAACGCGCCGCCTCCAACGCTGGCAGTGCTCGCAGTTACTTCCGCATCGATGCCTCGCACTCCAATACTGCTCACGATCGCGCGGGCGCGCGCCTCGATCTCGTCGACCCCCGCCGTCAGCATCGCCAGAGCCGGTATCTCCTTTAGCGCGCGCTCCGGATCGAGATAGATCCGAAGCGTGGCTTCCAGCGCCGAGAGCGTGAGCTTGTCGACTCGCATCGCCCGAGTGAACGGGTTCTTGCGGAGCTTCGCGACGACCGCGGCGTTGCCGAGTATGATTCCCGCCTGGGGGCCACCCAGGAGCTTGTCTCCGCTCATGAGGACGAGCGTCGCACCGGAGGCAAGAGCCGAGGACGCGGTGGGCTCACCCGACAATCCGTAGTCGTCGAGTGGGAGGAGAAGTCCGCTTCCGAGATCGTGTATCACCGGCAACCCATGCTCTGCACCGATGAAGACCAATCGCTCGACGCTCACGTCAGACGTGAAACCTTCGATTGCAAAATTGCTGCGGTGAACTTTCACGATCGCGGCCGTCTTCGGAGTGATCGCGCGCCGGTAATCGTCATCGTGGGTTCGATTCGTGGTGCCAACCTCCACGAGCTTGACGCCGCTTCGCGCCATGATGTCCGGAATCCGGAAGCTGCCTCCGATCTCGACGAGCTCTCCCCTCGACACCAGCACTTCCTTCTTCTGCGCAAGCGTGTTGAGCGCGAGCACGATCGCCGCGGCGCAGTTGTTGACGACCAGCGCGTCCTCGGCTCCCGTCAGCTGCTGAAGCAGGCCCACGCAGTGCGAATAGCGAGACCCGCGCTGACCGGTTGAGAGTTCGTATTCCAGATTGCTGAAGCCCTCGGCGACTTGCTCGATGGCGCGGATCGCCGCACGGGCGAGGGGCGCGCGCCCGAGATTCGTGTGCAGCACTACCCCGGTCGCGTTGATCACCCGCCGCAGCGAGGGTAGAGTCGCATCACGGACGGCCCCTGCGATTGACTCCACCCACTGCTCTTCGCTCGCTGGGATGGTGCCGCCTTCCCGCGCGGCGTCAACCGTGTCCCTCACCGCGTCGAGGACGACGCGCCGGGGATGTTGGTCGAGTAATGCTTTCACTCCGCGCGTCTCGAGGAGCGAGCTCACGCTCGGAAGATCCCTTCGGGCGTCCTTCATCGTTTTATCGGCGGCGGCGTCACAGGCTGAGCGACCGGCGGCTTTTCCCCAGGAGTGAGGGGAGCCTTTGCCGCTGGAGGCGGCGGAGGAGCTGGAGGCGTGAACGTGTGGTCGCTGTTCCCGACTTTGCCGAGCAGACCTCGAATGCCTGTCGCGCGAACGCGATATGTGATCTTCGGAGTGAGCGGACGCGCCAGGGTTATCACTGCCTCGCTCGGCGGCGGCGGGCGCTTCATCACCGGTTTGACAGCGACCACAGTATCGGGACGAGCAGGTGGACGTCTTGTCGCGGGCGCGGGCGCGGGCGCGGGCGCTGGCGGCGGGGCAGGCGCTACAGCTGCGGGACCCGCACTGGTTGCCGTGTCTTTGGGTGGTAACCCTGCGCTCACGATAGGAACCGGCACGGAGTCGGGACCGAGCACAGCAAAGTTGGCTGCTGTGACCGTCTGACCAGGATCAAATGGCTTATCGAACGCCACCTGCAGCGTCAGAGAATCTCTCGCCCGCACATCGCGAATCCGCGGCGGTACCGTGTCGTGCACAAAAATCAGAAGATCAGCTCGCGCGCTGTCTTTGAGATTGATGGAGACACTGTCCCACGGCTCGGCCGGCTCGATAGCAAGGTTTTTGGTCCGGTCGACGTACCCGCGCACGATGTAGCGTCCAGGCGGAAGATGCTCCAGGACAAAAGCACCGCTCGAGTCCGCGAGCGCTACGTAAGGGTGCAGGCTGTCGGGTGGCACGAACGACTCGATCAGCGCCCCGCTCGCGGGCGAGCCGGAAATCCAATCGAATATGCTGCCGGTAATCCTGGTGCGCGGAA
>JBDTND010000107.1:0-7357 GCA_039933915.1 Gemmatimonadales bacterium
TGCGCGTTGCTCCTTTCACTTTTCGTGTTCGGGGCGTTCGACTCCGCCTGCGGTCAATCACAGGTAAGCTCCGTACAAAGTCTTACCACACCCCCGCCCGCCCGGCGGGAGTTCAGGGGAGTGTGGATCGCTTCCGTCGGGAACATCGACTGGCCTTCGCGGCCGGGACTCTCGACCCAGGAGCAGAAAGACGAGCTGCTGGGAATGCTCGATCGAGCCGCCGCTCTCCGATTGAATGCCGTGATTCTCCAGGTGCGTCCGGCAGCGGACGCTCTTTACGCGTCGCCATACGAGCCATGGTCGGAGTATCTCACCGGAAGAATGGGTCAAGCTCCGAGTCCGTTCTACGATCCTCTCGAGTTCGCGGTTACCGAAGCACACAGACGCGGACTGGAGCTCCACGCGTGGTTCAATCCGTACCGTGCCCGCCATCCGTCGGCCCGGTCGGCGGTATCCGCGAATCACATCAGCCGCACCCATCCGGAGCTGGTGAAGCGCTACGGAAGCATGCTGTGGATGGATCCGGGAGAGCCGGCCATTCGCGAGGAAACGATCAATGTCGTGCTCGATGTGGTGCGGCGCTACGACATCGATGGCGTGCACATCGACGACTATTTCTATCCGTACAAGGAAAAGGATTCGCGCGGAAGGATCATCGAGTTCCCCGACGGGCCGAGCTGGCGGAAGTACCAGAGAGCCGATGGGCGATTGAACCGGGACGATTGGCGCCGAGCGAACGTCGACAGCCTGATCCATCAGGTGTATGTGCAGATCAAAGCCGCGAAGCCGTGGGTGAAATTCGGCATCTCGCCGTTCGGAACGTGGCGTCCCGGGAACCCTCCCGGCATAGGCGGCTTCGACTCCTACGCGGAGCTCTATGGCGATTCGAGGAAGTGGGTGCTGAATGGATGGGGCGACTACTTCACTCCGCAGCTCTATTGGCCAACGACGAGAGATGATCTGAGCTACGCCGTTTTGCTGCGCTGGTGGGTCGAGCAAAATGCGAGAGGGAGACACATCTGGCCCGGCAACTATCTCGACAAGGTGACCGGCACTCCCACGGGCTGGCCTGCGCAGGAGATGCTCGATCAAATCTCCATCACCCGCGCTCAGCGGGGAGCGACGGGTAACGTCTATTTCAGCATGCGATCGTTCATGTTCGGACGCGATGGAATGCCGGAGAAATTGGTTGCCGGCCCATATGCGGATCGAGCACTCGTTCCCGCTTCGACGTGGCTCGACAGCATTCCTCCTGTTGCGCCGATCGTGAGGGTTGGTCGCGATGTCGGAGGGGCGACGACGATAACGCTGGAACCACAGGGAGCGGAGCCGACGTGGCTCTGGTTGATCAGGGCGAGAGTGGGAGCGAACTGGACGACGGAAGTCGTTCCGGGGCTGCAACGCTTCTATATGATGCCGCGGCAGTCGGGCGCGGTGGCGGCCGATGAAGTGGCCGTCTCAGCCGTTGATCGGAATGGCAACGAAAGCTCCCCCGTTCTCATGAGTCTCACGTCGCCGCAATGAAAAATCCGCGCTGAGCACGGGCTCAGCGCGGATGGTGTTCGAGAGATGCGCAACGTTCGCCGCTAATTCACCGGGGGACTATTTGTCCTCCCGCTTGAGAACAGCGGAGTTGATGCAATACCGCTGATGAGTGGGTCCGGGACCGTCATCGAATACGTGCCCCAGGTGTGCATCGCACTTCGCGCAAAGCACCTCCGTACGGCGCATGAAGAGACTCGAATCAGTTTCCGTGCGCACATTCTCGCCGGTGACCGGCTCGGTGAAGCTTGGCCAGCCGCTTCCGGAGTCGAATTTCGCATCGGAGTCGAATAGCGGCGTTCCGCAGCACGCACAAACGTATGTGCCGGGCTCCTTGCTGTCGTTGTACTTGCCGGTAAATGGACGCTCAGTCCCCTTCTGGCGCGCTATCCGGTATTGCTCCGGCGTGAGGTCTTTGCGCCACTCCTCGTCTGTCTTCCTGATCTTTTCACTCATTCGTCACTCGCTGTTTACACGGTTTAGCCAAAGATATACACCGGGTTGAAGCCCTCGGGAGGCCGGGGAGCTAACGCGTTGTGGAATATCGGTGTGCAGCAACCTACCTTGGGTGAGAAATGCTCTCCAAACCGGAATCCGTAACAACGCTGCACTTGATGCGAGCGGGAAGCGCCATCGCTATCCTGTCGGTCGCCCTTGCCAGCTGCTTCCCGAATACTGGACCGCCCCGGCCTGTGCGGCGCGCGAATTATTGGGAGTCGCTGGCAGATTTGCGGCCCGCGGAAGCGGTCGGCGCCGCCCGAACCGCGTCGGAAAGGGAGTTCGCGGAAGCTCTCGGGAATCTTATGTCGGGAGAGATCGACAAAGCAGAGCAGCGCTTCGGCAAGCTGCGGAACACTGCCACGGATTCGGTCATTCGCGCGGGGTCGAGAGTCGTTTACACCGCGACCCTTCAGTACCAGGAAAAGTGGCAAGCCCTGGCAGCGCTCAAGCACGAAGCATCGGAACCGACGGCGGACCGCGGTGATAGAGCCAGCATCGAGCTGTGGGCCGACGCGTTCAAGAATATTCCACCAAAGACGTCCACATTTCGCTCTGCGTCAGCGCGCGTTCAGATGCTGATGTCGACGGTGGGGACACCTCTCATTCCCGTCAGGATCCACGACAAGGTTTATAACTTCTGGCTCGATACAGGCTCGAGCCTGACGATGCTGGCTTCGGATGTCGCACAAGATCTATCCATCACCCCGCTCGAGGCGGACACGCTGGAGATCGTGACCAGCACCGGCCGGATCAATGCGCAACCGGCTGTGATTCCACAGCTTCAGATCGGCCCGCTGAGCGTGCAGAACGTGCCCGCGATGATCGTCGACGAGTCGATGATGCGAATGCGCGAGCCGAAGCCCATCGAGCTGAATCCACACGTGAAGATCGACGGGATCATAGGGTTCGACATCATCCGCCAGCTGGATCTCGAGCTCGATTACGGCGAGAGCGTTTTGCGGCTGCGGGACCCGGAGACGTCCAGACCCTACGGCGATCGCAACATGTTCTGGGTTGGCCTGCCTGTGATAAGTCTCGCCAGCGGCGACGGAATCCAGCTGCATTTTGGGCTGGACACCGGCGCACAGCTGACGTTCGTGACCGAAACCCTTCTCGACAAACTCCAGCTATCAGCCGCGCGCATAGAGAGCCGGCGAGTAGGAGGTCTGGGCGGCGAGATATCCCTGCGCGCCCCAGTGCTGCCGGATCTTCGCGTCTGGGTCCGCGGATACCCGATTCTTTTCAGGGGAGCCGTCGTACGGGCTCCAGTCTACCAGGTTCTGGCATCGCTCGATGGCGTGTTGGGGGGAGATGTCTGGAACAGCGGCATCGTGAGGATCGACATGACCAACGGCGTTTTCTCGATCAGGAAGCCGCGACCAGAAGAGTAAACTGTTAGTTTGTTAACTAACATGCCAAAGACAGGCTCCCCGCTTCCCATCGAGCTCGCGGTCACTCCGCGCTTCGATGTCTTCTACGCCCTCTACACTCTCGCGAGCAGCGCTTCCACGCCGCTCAATGCGTGGAAGAAAAACGCGCTAGCGCGACTGCCGCGCGATTTCGAGCGAGTTGCCAGGCGAGTTGCGCCGCTTCCGATTTTTTGGCCGCTGCTCGCCGACGCGACCCAGGGCATGTCCGGCGAAATCACCTTCGACGAAATGATCTCGGGCATCCGCGAGCTGCCTGTCGAGAATCTCAAGAGAAATATTCTCTCGGGAATCTTTCACGACCGCGACACCGTGGACTCGCTTGTCTCGCGTGCAAAGACTCTGAAGCAAGTTCTTGCCAGGGATGATTTTCCCGGCGCCGACCTCCTCGGGCATTTCGGACTGAAGCCCTACAACGCCGGCTCGCTCCCCTCGAGTACGGTGAACACTCTGCTCTCAGAGCCCAAGACGTTCCGCGATGAACTCTGTATCGTCCTGCAAAAGTTCTGGCAAACCGGATTCCGTCGGGACTGGGCCGCGCTCGAGAAGGGCCTGAGAGACGAATCGATTCGGATGTGGGACCTTGGAGGAAAACATGCGCCGGCTGAAATGGGACGTGAGCTGAATCTCCCGGTCGCCTTCGACGACGATGCGAAAGAGATACGCCCGAAGAGCGGGGCAGCCATCAAATACGATCGGGTTGACCGGTGCTACATAGTTCCTTCCGCCTTCAACACCAGGCGATGGTGGGCGAAATACCAGACGAATGCCGAGAGGATCACCCTCTACCTGCCGATCGTGCGAGACGCCGGCGCCGCGAACCAGATCGTCGAAGACGATCGGAGGCCGGCTGCTTTCAGCAGCGGGGAACAGCACATCGCGATCAATGCAGAATCAGTCTTTCGCGCCCTGGGCGATACCACGCGCTACGCCATCGCGTCGATACTCGCGCGTACGCCTTCAACATCCGCGGAACTCGCGCGTAGGCTAAGTGTGTCGAAGCCAACGATCACCCATCACGTGCAAGCGCTACGCTCAGCCGGCCTTATCTCAGAAAAGCCGGTTGGCGGATCTTCGAGGCTGACCCTGAACCGGGGCACGGTTGAGGCGCTGTCCGGGGCGGCAGTCGAGCAGCTTTTTTCGTCGACCGGGGATTTGGCGCTCCTCACGACTCGTAAACGGCGGCAAGACTAGTCCGATACCGTACGTTTACCTTTGCGAACTGCAACGCATTTGGCAGGGAAGGGAAAAACGGGGTACAAAACCAGCCAAAGAATCTTTTAAACCTTTTTCACGTATAGTGAGTCTAAGAGTACAGAGACCGGAATTGTCTCTCCCACTGCAGAAAGGGAGCTACTGGTCGAGCTTGTAGGACGGGTGGGCCGCCAGTAGCCAGCCCCGTACCCCAAAAGGGTACGGGGTTTTTCTTTTGGGACTCTTTGGCTACTACCGAAGGCCAAAGACCACTTATGACTACCGGCTGGGGGCCGTGGGCGGAGCGGCCGGGGGCTTTGGGCTACTGCGTGGGGTCGCGATTTCGGACCTATGGGCTGGTGCTCGGGGGATCGGGGTAGCCGGTGTCCATGATCACGAGCCAGCGCCCGTTCTCGCGGCGCCACATCGTGACGTAGTGTCCCCGTCCGAGCTCTTTCCCGGCATCCGCTGTCCTTCGGCTCACGATCGAGTATGTGCCGGTGGTCGAGCCGATCGATCCGCTTCGGAAAACGTGCGCATCAGTTGGCTCCCAATTCAGTATCGCGGTTGTGTCGGAGAAGTTGGGAAGGAGGAACTTCCGAATCTCATCCAACCCCTTGACCATGTTGCCCCGATACCGGATTTGAATCGCGTCGCTCGCGTAGAACGACATCCAGCCGTCAATGCCTCTGGCGTGAGACGCTACCGCGAAATCGCGATCCGCCTGCATCAGCGAGCTTCCTGTTGCGTGGCTCGTGGAATTGCTGCTGTTGATCGCGGTGGCACAGCCGGTCGCGAAAGCGCCCAATACGCCTACCGCGATTATGACGAACGATCGTTGCATATATCCCTCGCGTTTGCTTACAGGCGAGAATCGACAGCCCGGAATGCCGTACGGCCAGTCATTTTACAGGATTAGTGCAAAGTATCCGACCTGTAGCAAGTACTTTCACGCCTCCCGCCGCCGGGATACGTTTTGCCGTTCGCGCGGGAGCCTTTGCGCGCCTCGTATTTTGGAGAGCCCATGCCGGAAGTGTTCGGGCCTAAGCAGCTAGCCGGAAAAAACGCGGTCGTCACTGGCGGCGGCAGCGGCATCAACTTCGCCATCGCGCGTCGCCTCGCAGAGCATGGCGCAAGCGTCGCGCTGATTGGACGGACGAAAGAGAAGCTGGACTCCGCAGCCGAGGAGATTCGAAAGGCGGGCGGCACCGCGTCGGGCCATCCGGCCGACGTCAGGGACTACGATGCGTTGGCCGCCGCGATAAAATCCGCGCGCGATGCGCACGGCGAGATCGACATTGTCGTCTGCGGGGCGGCCGGAAATTTTCCGGCACCGGCGCTGGGGATGTCCGCCAACGCATTCAAGTCGGTGGTCGATATCGATCTGCTCGGCACCTTCAACACGTGCCGCGCAGTCTTCGAGCATCTCAGACGGCCCGGCGCTTCCATAATAAACATCTCAGCGATGCAGGCGTTCACTCCAATCCCGATGCAGGCGCACGTTTGCGCGGCGAAAGCCGGAGTGGACATGCTGACGAAGTGCCTCGCAATCGAGTGGGGGCCCGACGGGGTTCGCATCAACTCGATTGCGCCCGGCGCGGTTGAAGATACCGAAGGCGTGAAGCGTCTCGCGCCGACCCCGGAGATCCAAAAAAAACTCATCCGGAGCATACCGCTCCAGCGTTTTGCGACGAAAGGTGAAATTGCGGATTTGGCGCTTTTCCTCTGCAGCGACGCGGCGAAGTACATCACGGGAGCGATAGTCGTCTGCGATGGAGGCCAGTCGCTCGCGGGCCTGGGCTTCACCATGATGGCGGCAGCGCGACCGAGCGCGTGAGCGAGATTCGCCGAATCGCGGTCTTCTGCGGATCCAACCCCGGCGCTCGTCCCGAGTACATGGCCGCAGCGCGAGCGTTCGGCAAGCTGGTGGCCGGCCGGGGAATCACGGTTGTCTACGGCGGATCGAGCGTCGGACTGATGGCAGCGCTCGCCGACACGGTGATGGACGAGCTTGGCGACATCATCGGAGTGATTCCGCGAATGCTCGTGGACCGGGAAGTCGCAAACAAGGCGCTGACCGATTTGCGCGTCGTAAACTCAATGCACGAGCGCAAGGCGATGATGGCAGAGCTCGCCGACGGTTTCGTCGCGCTGCCCGGCGGAATTGGAACGCTGGAAGAGTTCTTCGAGATGTGGACCTGGGCGCAGCTTGGGATGCACGATAAACCTTGCGGGCTCCTGAACGTGGAGGGCTATTTCGATCCGCTGCTCGCGTTTCTCGATCGCGCGGTCGCCGAGAAGTTTGTCCGCGATGTTCATCGTTCCATGGTCGTTGTCGAGAGCGACCCGGTCGCGCTCCTCGCGCGATTCGAGGCTTACGAGCCGCCGCGTGTAGTGAAGTGGATCAACGCTGGCACCATCTAGTTTTTTTGTTCGCTTCGACTTGCATCCCGTATTGGGTCGGTGAGGGTGTCCTCTTCGGCTCAGGCTCTCGCTCGTGGCGGTCCGGACCTTCGATGCGCATTGCCAGTGTTTCGCGCTCGGTCAGGTCGTACGGGTCCGATTGTCGCTCGTGGGTTTCGCCTGCGAGGACACCCTCACCTCCCGCCTCCTTTTTTCAAGTGCGTGGGAAGTGAGACCTAGATCAGCCGCGTTGATCCTTCGGAATCGCGGCGCCTGCACAAACGCGATGC
>JBDTND010000108.1:0-7354 GCA_039933915.1 Gemmatimonadales bacterium
GTGACGCCCGGCGCGATCTCCACCACCGTGTTCTCCGAGCGCCATTCGCGCGAGACCTGCTTGTAAGGCTGGGTGACGTGGATGATCTGCGCGACGCCCGGCAGCGCCTCGATGCGTGATGCATCCACGCGTCCGTCGTTGCCGACGAGTCCCACCGCCGTGCGCTGCGCGCCGGGCATCGGTCGGGCCTCGTAACCCATTTCCTTAATGATTCCTACAACGCGCTCGACGTCCTTCGCCGTCGCGTCGTGTGACATAACTACTAGCATTTACGCGGTCAGTGGAGCTGTCTCGGCGGCGTCGGCTGGCTCGTCGTGCAGCTGTGGTGTGTGGGCGGGATGCGCCGGCGTGATGGTCTCGTCGACGGTCCTGCCGCGCATGCGGACGCTCACGAGCGACGATACTCCGGGCTCCTGCATCGTCACGCCATAGACGGCGTCGGCCGCCTCAGTAGTCGTGCGCGGGTTGTGCGTGATCACGATGAATTGCGTCTTGGCCTTGAAGCGGTTTAGCATGCGCACGAAGTGACCGATGTTCTGATCGTCGAGCGGCGCATCCACCTCGTCGAGCAGACAGAACGGGCTCGGCTTCGTGAGAAAGATTCCGAACAGGAGCGAAAGCGCGACAAGCGCCTTCTCGCCGCTCGAGAGCAAGTGGATTCTCTGCGTCCGCTTTCCTCGCGGTGACGCGTGGATCTCGATGTCGCCATCGAGAGGACTCTCGGGATTCTCGAGACGCAGATCGCACTCGCCGCCGCCGAACAAGGTCATGAAGATGTTGCGGAAGTTCTCGCGCACCTTGACGAACGTCTCGAGGAACAGCTTCTGCGCGGTTGCGTCGATCTCCCGAATCGCCTGCTGAAGCGAGGTCTTGGCGGAGTTGAGGTCATCGCGCTGCGTCGTGAGGAAGCCGAGCCGTTTTGTTTCTTCCTCGTGTTCCTCGATGGCGAGCGGATTGACCGGTCCCAGCGCTTCCAGCTGCTCACGCACTAGGGCAGCCTCGGCGCGAAGCGTATCGTCGTCCAGGTCCACCGATTCCAGCCCAGCCAGCAGCTCGTCCACCGGCTTCTTCCATTCGGCTTCGAGCCGCTCTCTGATCGCCGTACGACGCCCGGACAGCTCGGTGTAGCGAAGCTCCGCGGCGTGCAGCTCCTCGCTCAACGCCGCGGCGGAGCGGCGCATCTCGACGAGACCATGCTCATCGGTGGTGAGACGTTCGTCCACCTCGCGCACCGCGCGCTCTGCGTCCGCGAGCTTCTGCTCGGCGTCCTCTAGCGTCGCCTGCCGCGCGTCGAGGTCGCTCTGCCATTGTGAAATCTGCCCGGTGAGCTGGGCATCAGCGCTGGAGAGCGTGGAAAGCTCCAATTGAAGCGATTCGAGCCGGCCGCTCGCCGACGTGAATTCGTCGCTCAAATGGCGCTGTCTGTCTGACGCGACCTCGAGCTGGGCTTGCGCCTGGGCGCGTCGTATCTCGCTCGAAGTGCGCTGCTCACGTGCTTCGTCCTGAGTTTGCTCGGCGCCCGAGAGCACCTCTCTCGCGGCGGCGACCGCGCTTTCCTGAGCGGTGATCCTGCCCTCGATCTCGCCTGCTCTTACGCCGAGCGATTCGACCCGCGCGATGGTTGTCGCGACGCGTTCGGTCAGTCGATCCATCAAGGCGCGCGCTTCCGCCGCTTCGCGGGCGGCGCGCTGATGTTGTCTACCAAGGGCGGCAGAGCGGTCGGCCGCATCGGCGTTGGCCCGCGCAGCCTGCGATGCTGCTTCCTGCGCGACGACGGACGCTCGGTCCGCGGCCGCCAGTGCTGCCCGCTCTGATTCTTCAGTCGCGGCTGCAGCGTGACGCGCAGTGGAGCTGTTGACGACCGACTGCTTGAGCTCCGCGATTTCGGCGCGACGACGCAGTGGGCCCGGTCCAGATTCAGCGGCAGGCAGCCAGATCGCTCCCCGCGCGTCAACAAATGCCGTCCCGCTCTCCATCGATGTTACGCGTCCGAGCAGTGAGCGCACCCATCCACTCGCGGGAGACGACGATTCGACGAGTCCCGCCAGATCAGCCGCGCCTCCGGAAATAGCCGCGCCTTCCCCGTTCACAGAATCGACTGGGAGAAGCAGCAATGGTCCGGGTGACGCCGACGCGTGCCACGCGCGAACCGCTTCGGCAACTCCTCTATCGCGAACGAGGACAGCATTCACCGTTGGTCCGAGGAATCGCTCGACAAGCCCGGCCGAAACGGCGTCAGCGCTGATGAAATCGCTGAGCGGGCCGAGAACGGCGCCCTCTCCGAAGATTCCGCGCTCCTTCAGCAGGCGCGCGGCTGCCGGGGCGAGTCCCACACGCTCTCTTTCCAGCCCCTCGAGGGCGTTGAGCTTCGCGCTCAGCGCGGTATGCAGCTCCTCGGCGCGAAGCAGCTCGGCGCGCGCTGCACTCTCGCGTTCCCGAGCCTGTTGCAGGGTCTCACGCGCGTCGTCGGCCGTGCCGCTCGTCTCCGCGAAGAGAGCGGCCGCGATTGCAGCGGCATCTTCCGCCGCGGCGAGCTCTCTGCGTACGGATTCACCGACGTCAAAAAGGTGCAGCTGTTCGGGCTCGAGCGTCTCGCGTCTCGCGGACAGCTCCTCCCGCTCGCGCTCCCCGCTCTGCTGGTCGAGGGTGGTGCGATGAAGCTCTTCGCGCAGCTCTCGCAAAGCGCGCTCACCCTGCTCGAGATTCGCGCGCGCGACACCGAGGCTAGCGCGAACTTCTTCCTCGCGCCGCGCATGCGCGCGAAGCGATTCATCGGCAGCCTGCAAAGCTGCGTCGAGATCCGCCATCTCGGTTGACGCGCGCTCCAGCTCTCCACTCACGCGTCCGGCGATCGCATCGCCTTCGCGACGCTCTTCCTCGGCGCGCTCGCGGCGCGACGTGGCGTTCTTCAGTCTTTCTTCCGCAACCGCGATCTCGCCGCGAAGCTGCTGCGTGGTCTCGCGTTGACCGGAGACGAGCCTCGCCAGCTCGGTACGTCTCGCCTCGGCGCTCGTGCGCTCAGCAAGTGCTGCATCTCGCGCAGCCTCGCCGCCGCGAAGGCGCTCGTCTTCCGTCGGCACTTCAATTCGGAGCACCGACACGCGCTCCTCGAGGCGCGAGAGCTCACCGCGCCAGGCGTCCATCTCGCGCGAGGCGTGCGCAACTTCGAGCGTGAAGCGACGGGCCGTGAGCTCCGTGTACCGCTCGGCGCGCTTTCTCTGGCGCGTCAGCGAACGAACCTGGCTCTGTACTTCGGCGATCAAGTCGTCGATTCGCCCGAGGTCTGTCGCGGTCTCTTCGAGCCTGCGTTCGGCGCTGCGCTTCCGGTCGCGATAGAGTCCGACGCCCGCTGCTTCCTCAAATAGCTCACGACGGTCGTCTGGGCGATCGCTGAGAAGGGCGTCCACCATCCTGGCTTCGATGACCACACCGGAATCCGCGCCGAGTCCAGTGCCGCGAACCATGTCGTGGATGTCGCGGAGGCGGCAGGCTGAGCCGTTCAGGAAATAATCGCTCTCACCCGAGCGGCTGAGACGTCTCGTGATGACGACCTCGCGAAAGGGAATGTCGAGCGTCCCGTCGTCGTTCTCAAAGTGCAGGGAGACTTCGGCAACGTTGACTGCGCGGCGGGCGGACGAGCCCTGGAAGATCACCTCTTCCATCTTCGCGCCCCGGAGCGTCTTGGCGCGCTGCTCTCCCAGCACCCAGCGGACAGCATCGGAGACGTTGGATTTGCCGCAGCCGTTCGGGCCGACGATCGCGGTAACGCCCGCCTCGAACACCATGTCAGTCTGATCAGCGAACGATTTGAAACCGTGAATCTCGAGTTTCGTTAAACGCACTAAGGCGCTCTCCCTGTTCGGTAAACGAGCACGGGCTTGAGACCCGCACTGCGCAATGTCCTAATGAGCTCGGGCGACTGATCGGCGCTTGCGAAGGCGCCCGCGTAGAGCAGCGCGCCTCCGTCGTTCTGGATCAAAGCGTACACCGGCAACGCGCGAGCCGCGTACTTCTGGAGGGCGGCGTTGACTGCGTCGGTGATGCCGCCCTGGCTGGGGACGCTGTCGACGAGCAGCGCCAGCGGCGTCCGGGTGACACTCCCCGCGGGATCACTGAGAACCCCCGAGGTGCGAAGAGCGAGCAGCAGCGAGTCAGCCTGATCTCTCCTTGTATAGGCGCCAGCCGTAACCTTGTACCATGAAGTTCGGTCCGGGTCAATTGGAACGGGCGACACGGCGGCTGCCGGCAAAGCCGCGCCATTTTTTCTAACGAACAAGTTAGCACCTTCGGCCGTGTTTGCGACTAGTAATTCGACTGTGAAAGCAGCCGCCTGCGCCGAGTCATTGACATTTGCGGGTGGCGCAACATAGAGCGTTTCCGGTGGCGGGCGCGGGGGGGGAGGCGTTGGAGCGGGCAGGGGCTTGGCTGCCACGATTGGAACTTGGCGGACGGATTTTCCAATCCCCGCCAGCATCAAGCCAAGAACGAGCGACGCGACGAGCAGCAGCGCGATGCCAGCCACAACGGGGTAAAACCAGCGATGCTGTTTCCAGGTCGCGGCACGCTCGGCGATTCTGTAAAGCGGGATTTTGAGAGTGGGTGTAGGCGCGTCCACTCGCGCCAGGATGAGCGCCGCGGGAGCACCTGGGAGCTCCGCATCCTTTACCAGCACCACTCCGTCAACCTGATCGATCAGATCGCCGAGCCCGGGTGAATCGTTCCGGGCGACGAGGAGTAGAAACGCGCCGGATTCAGCGAATCCAGATGCCAGCCTCTTCCACCTCCCGCTGCGAAAGATCTCCTCGCCAATGTCGGGCTCGGACCCGCTCGGCATCACGTAGAGATTTTCGGTCCCCTCCACCAGGTAACCGATCTTGTTAAACGACACGCCGTAGAGAAAGCTGTCGGTGATCCCGTGGGGATCTTCTTCGTTGACGAGGGACCGCAAGGGAGGGAGATCGCCGACGAGGTCTGCTACGACAGAGCGTCTCTGCGCTGCTTCAGCGCGGGCGATACCAGTCGCCACGTGGGCGGCTGCGAGGGGGTCGGAGGATGTTACTACTACAGCGGAGTAGCTGCCCAGTAGTGGTGCTATCTGCCTTCCGGCGTCTTCCCATGCTACCGGGCGTCCGCCGGAGACACGCGAGTTCAAGGGGAGCCCTCGTAGACCCAATATTCCCGCTTCGACGCCCGACCGATTCTCTCAGCGTCCTGACGCGTCGCGAACGGTCCCATTACCACGCGGAATATCTGATTGCCCGCGGTAGTCGTCGCGACCACGTGCGCGGCATTGCCGCCCACCTGAATCCCGCTCGCGATTTGTTTCGCTTTGTCCTCGGTGAGAATAGCCGCAAACTGGACCGTGAATCCGGCCGAGGGTGCGGGCGTTGGTTGAGCGACTGTGGCAGGCGCCGTGTCGGGCAACGTCGGCGGTGGATCGGTGGTCGGAGGCGTGGAGCTGGTCCCGAGCGTGTCACCTGGCCCGCCATCACCAGGGAAGGTCACCGGCTGATCGAGGCCCCTCGCCCTTGGGCGGAATCCATCCCACGCAAAGAAGTACCAGAAATCCTTCGCACCGCCCGCGACGGTCGATTTGACGTCGAGCTTCTGAGGATCGACGAGCCGAACGTCCTTCGCACCGAGCAGTGCCAGCTCTCCGTCAGGAGTTATCGCCGGAAGATCGGTATCCCACTTCGTCGCGACCGCGCCGACGAGGCGATTCGTACCGATGGCAATCACCCACGCAGAGTCACCCTTTGGAAAGCGCGCGAGGAGGTAGCGGCCGAGTGCGTCCATCCGAAGCTCGGTCGGCGGGGCGGGGAGCACGACAGCCTTGCTAACGCGTCCGCTGTAGCGATCCACAATCGAGATTGCGCTGTCACCCGCGGTGGCAATGTAGATCCGGTCCCCGCTCGGCGTCGGAGCGAGTGCGCGCACAAGACTCTCGAGCTCGATCGTGCCGGTAAGCGAGAGATCTTTCACCCGCACACCCACGAGGCCGCTGTCGACAGTGAAATAGATCCGGTCGCCAACCTGCGTCCTCACGCCGCGCCCCGAGAGCGGCAGCGTGATGCTGTCCTGGACGATGTCGTCAGGCGGACGCACCTTCCACACGAGCGTGTGAGCACCCTTATTGGCAGACACGATCAGCTCGCCATTGGGCTGCGCGAACACCGCTCGCGCCGGCACGGGTGGCTTAAAGTGCCAGTCGCCGCCACTCGGATTAAGGCGGACGATCTCGCCCTTGGAATTGACGCCGTAGATGTCGCTCCCGTTCGCGGACGAGAGCGAAGTGAGCTTTGCTTTCGACGCCTTCGCGATGTCGGTTTCGCGGAGATCGATCCGTCCCGGGAATCCTTTGGTGTCGACGTAGGCGATCGTGCCGTTCTCTGCGTCGAACGCCATCACGCGTTCGAGCGCTGGTGCCTCGTCGACGCTCCACACGGCGGAATCGAGCTTCGGGTACACGTAGACATGCCCCACTCCTCCCCCGCGTGGTACGCGGAGGAGAAGCGGTTCAGGCCCGTGAATCTCTGTTACAGGGAGACTGGTGCTGTCAGGCGCTGCCTTGTCCTTCGTGCAAGCCGCACAAAGCAGCGCCAGCAGTAGGAGGCGACGCAACGGTTAGAAGCTCGCTCCCAACGAGAAGGTCCAATTTGGCTTTCGATCTTGAGACAACGGGCGTGCGTAATCCCAGCGCAAGATTGCCAGGTTGAAAAGATTCACGCGCAAGCCGGCCCCCCAACTCGTGAGCGGATACCGATTGAGGTTGGAATCGTTCCCAGCGGGTGGGCGGCCGAGGTGCGGCGTTTGAGTAAAGCTCTGTCCGTTCACGATGACGCTTCGGTTCCACGCCAGGCCAGCGTCGTAGAAAAAGAGTCCATCAACTGGCGGCAAGCCGAAACTGCTCCCGATATCGAACCGGCGGATTATCGGGAAGCGGAGCTCTGCGTTCGCGACCGCCACCCTGCTGCCGGCAAGCTGTGCGTTGGCGCAATTGGCCTGCGCCCCAATCACCGCGGTGCAATCCACAAAATTGAAGTTTGCGCGGTCGTACCCGCGAACGAAGTCGGGGCGGCCGATGTACTTGGGGAAAAATCCTTCATCCGGACCGACTGATACGGACGAGAGGAATCTCGTGGCGAAAGTCAGTGTGTTGAAGATGATCGGATCATACCGGCGGTAGTCCACGAGGAATTCGCTGAAGTTGATCTTCCCGACGCTGTGCTGCGCCTGGAAACGCATCCTCCGGCCCATCACGGGCCCGGTGTTGCCGAACAACGTGTTGTCGGAGACGAACGCCGTCGATGGCGTCAGGTAGTTGATCGTCGGCAGTTTCTGAGCGGTGTTGAAC
>JBDTND010000109.1:0-7326 GCA_039933915.1 Gemmatimonadales bacterium
GCGCTTTCCGATGTGATCCTGATGGTGAAGGGAACATCGTTCATGGGATTGGGCGGGCCCAACCTCGTGAAGGGCGCCACCGGACAGGTCGTCGACTCCGAAACGCTGGGTGGCGCTTCGACCCACACAGAAATCAGCGGCGTCGCGCACTACGCGCTCGACAACGACGAAGAGTGCGTTGCAAAAATCCGCGACCTGATCGAGCGACTGCCGACTTCGAGCCGCGATGTGGCGCTGATGCCGAGGGCTGCCGGCGAGGGCGATCTGGCGGGCAAGCAGGACGAGCTGTATCAACTTCTCCCCACCGACCATCGCATGTCGTATGACATGCACGCTGTGCTCAGCGCGATTCTCGACAACGGCGCAATCGACGAGTTCCAGAAGGACATCGCGAAGGAAATGATCTGCGGGGACGCCCGTATCGACGGAATCAACATCGGCGTGATCGCGAATCAGCGCGGTCTCATCAAGGGCCGGGAAGGAGAGAGGCCTCGCTTCGGCGGTATCGTCTATACGGAGAGCGCCGAGAAGGTTGCCTACTTTATCGATCGCTGCGACCGGCTTGGAATTCCGCTCCTGTTCGTGCAGGACGTCTCCGGCTTCATGGTTGGAACCGAGGCCGAGCAGGAGGGGATCATCAGGGCGGGGGCGCGATTCGTCGAAGCGATGGCAACGGCTCGGGTGCCCAAGATCGTGCTCACCGTGAATCACGCCTCGGGCGCCGGCTACTATGCGATGGCTGGCCAGGGATTCGATCCGGATTTCATTCTCAGCTGGCCGACCGGGCGGATGGGCGTCATGGAGGGCGAGTCCGCGATTCAGGCCGTTCATGGGCCCGCACTCGAAGTCGCGAAGAAAAAAGGAGCCGCGGTCGATGCAGACCTGTCGAAGGCAGTCGGCGAAATGCGCGGCGACTACGAGCGCCAGCTCGACGCCCAGTACGCGGCAGCGCGCGGATTCGTGGACGCCATCGTTTATCCTGAGAACACCCGCGAGATGCTGAGCCTTGCGCTCCGCGCCGCTCTCCACAACCCCGGACCGCATCTGGGCCCCTTCGTGCTTCCGCCTCACCTCGGAGAAGAAATCAGTTGAAGAAGATGGTGCGGGTTGCGGGCGGACAAGGCTTCTGGGGCGACGATCTCGATGCTCCGCGGCGGCAGGTGGAAGGCGGACCGGTCGACTATCTCATGCTCGATTATCTCGCCGAGGTCACGATGTCCATTCTGCAGAAGCAGAAGGAGCGCGATCCCTCGATGGGATACGCCCGGGATTTCGTCGGGGCGATGGAGAGCGTGCTTCCTGCCGTTCTCGAGCGCGGGGTGAAGGTGATCGCCAACGCGGGTGGGGTGAATCCGCCTGCCTGCGCGGCCGCGGTGAAAGCGATGGCGGAGAAAGTTGGGGCCAAGGGCAAACTCCGCATCGGAGTCGTCACGGGCGACGACCTGCTCGGCAGGCTCGACGAGCTGATGAAGCAGGGTCATCCGCTGGCGAACATGGAGACCGGGGAGCCGCTCTCGGCCGTCCGGGATCGCGTTCTCTCGGCCAATGCGTACATCGGCTCCGAGCCGATCGTCGAAGCTTTGGCCAATGGCGCAAACGTCGTGATCACCGGGCGCTCTACCGATACCGCGCTGACGATGGCGCCGCTCCGCTACGAGTTCGGCTGGGGGCCGACCAGCTGGGACCAGCTCGCCGCGGGAATTGTCGCCGGACACATTATCGAGTGCGGCGCGCAGTGCTCCGGCGGAAACTGCCTGTACGACTGGAGATCGATCCCCGATCTCGCCAATGTCGGCTATCCGATCGCTGAGGCTCGACCGGACGGAAGCTTCGTTATCACGAAGCATCCTAACACCGGCGGAAGAGTGTCTGTCCCAACGGTCTCCGAGCAGCTCGTGTACGAGATGGGTGATCCGCACGCGTATATCACCCCGGACGTGATCGCCGACTTTACGACGATCACCCTCGCGCAGGAGGGCGAGAACCGTGTGATGGTGTCGGGAATCAAAGGCGCGCCCCCGACCGACAAGCTCAAGGTCTCCGTCGCGTACCGCGCGGGGTTCAAGGCCGTTGGCACTCTCGTTTATGCGTGGCCCGACGCGTTGGAAAAGGCACAGCTCGCCGACAAGATTCTGCGCGAGCGGCTCGGCCGGCTCGGGTTGCGCTTCGAGCACATTCTCTCTGAATTCGTGGGCGCCAACGCGACGCACGGCCCGCTTGCCGGCGACCATCGCGACGCGCCTGAGGTACAGCTTCGGTTCGGGGTCCGTGGCCCCGATCGCGCGGCTGTGGAACGATTCACGCGGGAAATCGCGCCGCTCGTTCTCAATGGGCCTCCGAGCGTCACCGGATTTGCGGGCGGACGGCCGAAGGTGGAAGAGATCGTGGCGTACTGGCCGGCGCTGATCGACAAGACCGTCGTGCAAACGAAAGTTGAGCTCATACAGTGAAAGTTCGGCTCGTGGACATCGCGCACGCCCGTTCCGGCGACAAGGGTGACACTGCCAATGTCGGCGTGATCGCACTCGAGCCGCGCTGGTACGAAGTGCTCAAGCAGTTCCTGACGCGTGAACGAGTCACCGAGCACTTTCGCGGGATGATCGACGGCGGTGTCGACCGGTACGAGCTTCCGAATCTCAACGCGCTCAACTTCCTGCTCCACGGGGCGCTCGACGGCGGAGGCACGCTCTCGCTCAAAACGGATGCGCAGGGGAAAGTTTATTCGACGGCGCTGCTCCGCATGGTGATCGATGTGCCCGACGCCGAAGCGAAGCGTCTCCAGCTGCCTGCGGCGACGTGAAAAACGTGCGCATGGCCGCGGATGGCCTCATTGGCCGAATCACTCTCGCGCGGCCGGAGAAGAAAAACGCGCTCGACCGAACGACGGCGGACGAGCTGGCGGAGGCGCTGTTTGCAATGAGTGAGTCGTCGGTCAACGTCGTCGCGCTTGACGGTGACGGTCCTGATTTTTGTACCGGAGCCGACCTCGCGGCGCTTGACGAGATGCTGGATGCTCCCAGGCCGGAACAGATCGACGACGCCAAAGCACTCGCGCACGTCTTCCACACGATCAGGCGGATGGAGAAGCCCGTCGTCGCGCTCGTGCGCGGCCGTGCGTACGCCGGAGGAGCCGGCCTCGCGACCGCGTGTGACATCGTGCTCGCGCACGAGGAAGCGCGCTTCGCTTATCCCGAGATACAGATAGGCTTCGTTCCGGCGATAGCCATGACAATGCTGCGGCGCTGCGTGGGCGAGAAGCAGGCGTTCGATCTCGTCGCCAGCGGTCGCATTCTCAAGGCGGAAGAGGCAAGAGCCATGGGGCTCGTATCACGGGTTTTCGCGGCCAGGGAGTTCGAGCAGCTGTCGCAATCGGTTCTCAAGCAGCTCGCTGACATGCCGCCGAGCGCGATGGCGGCAACGAAGACGCTCTTCTACAAGCTGGAAAACCTCGACTTCCTGGACAGTATATCGGCGGGCATCGTCGCTAACGCCGATGCGCGCGCGACACCGGCGTTCCGCGAAGGCGTGCAGCGCTTTATCAGTCGTAACAAGAACACGCCATGACGCCATTCACGATTGCCAAGCTCGCGCTGGCGCTGATAGCGGCGATCCTGCTCGGCTGGGGAATCAGATCCGACGACAGCGCGCTCCGCTGGGCAGGGATCGGGTTCCTGATCATCGCGGTGATACTTCGATTCTACAAGCCGCGAAACTCGCGCGGCCTTTAATGACGTCGCCGCGCCCCACGACCATCATCGACGCCCCCCGGCTGTCGAAAAGGCTGGGCGTCGATCTGGTGATCGCGAGCGAGACGTTCCAGTACGGAGGGAGCTTCAAGTTCCGCGCGGCGCACAACGTTGCGTCCCATGTAAAGCAAGCCCACATCATCACCGCGTCATCGGGGAATTTCGGGCAGGCCATCGCCTACGCCTGCTCGTTGTCCGGGAAGCGGTGCACCGTCGTGATGCCCGTCACTGCGCCAAAGATCAAAGTGGATGCGGTGCGCGAGTATGGAGCGGAAGTCGATCTCGTCGACGTGAACAAGAAGGGAAGGCTGGAGCGCCTCGCCGAGCTGGCCAAACAATTTCCCGACGCGTACGTGGCAAGCCCTTATGATGATCCGCTCGTGATCGAAGGGAACGCCAGCCTTGCAAAAGAGTTGTTCGCGCTCGGACTCGACCTCGACTTCATCATTGCTCCAATCGGCGGTGGCGGTCTTACGGCGGGATTGGTTAAGGCGGTCAGGGAAAGCGGAAAAAAGACCCAGGTCTTCGCCGCGGAGCCGCTCCTCGCCAACGATGCCGCCGAATCGTTCCGCGCTGGGCACCTCGTCTCGGGCCCCGATGAATCCAATACGATCGCCGATGGCGCGCGTTTGCTTCGCCTCGGCGACCACAACTGGGAGATCCTGAGTCACGGCCTCGCCGGTGTTATCGAAGTCACAGAGGAACAGATCGTTGAAGGTGTCCGCCTTCTTTTCTTGCTCGCGAATCTCAAGACAGAGCCAACAGGCGCTCTCGCCCTGGGCGCCGTGCTCGCGGAGCCACAGCGCTTCAAGGGCAAGCGCGTCTGTTGCGTGATCAGCGGCGGGAACGCCGACCCTGCCGTCTACGCCAGACTCGTCGAAGGGATTTAAGGAGAGTCGCTCGTAACTGCTTGCCGGCTTGAGCGTGGATCGTCGCCGGTGCGGCGGGCGGGCTAACTACTCGCGCCTCGCTTCGGCGACGACGCGGACATGGTCTGCGCGAGTGCCGGTCCTGACGCGCGGGAGCGCGCCGAGCTTTGCTCGGCTTCCCCGTGCAAAAGGGGGACGGACGCGCACCCCTTCGACGCGCGTGCTGTTGACACACTGTCCAGGGAGGTGAGGGTGTCCTCGTAGGCCGCGTCAAACGAGCGCGAGGAGGAGACCCGCGACTGAGCGGAGCGAAGGAGCGCTGTTAGGGGCTCCGACCAAGCGAGTGTGCGGCCGGAGAGGATACCCTCGCCGACCACAAACAGCGATGCCAATCGCGGCGGACAAGCTGCGGCGGAAAAGTTACGTTCGCGCTCGGTCGGCACACGCCGTCGACTGCCTGCGCTAGCTTTCATGTCGATGCCCAAGCCGACGATCGACGACGCGCGCGCGATTCTGAAGAGCGCTTTCGGTTATGATGCATTCCGCCCGGGCCAGGAGTCCGCCGTGGCTGCGGTCCTCGCGGGGAGGGACACAGTAGTTGTGCTCCCGACGGGTGGCGGAAAATCGCTCTGCTTTCAGGTTCCAGCGCTCGCGCTGCCCGGACTCACCGTCGTCGTGTCGCCGCTCATCTCCCTGATGAAGGATCAGGTCGACGCGCTGCTGGCAAAAGGACTCCCCGCGGCTTTCATCAACAGCACGCTGACGTCCGGCCAGGTCTCGGACCGGCTCGCGCGCGTGGACCGCGGCGAGATCAAGCTGCTCTACGTCGCTCCCGAGAGATTCGACTTCGGGCGTACCGCCGAGCGGCTGCGCAAAGCGGGCGTTTCGCTGCTGGCGATTGACGAAGCGCATTGCATCAGCCAATGGGGACACGATTTCCGGCCGAGTTATCTCAGAGTAAAGAAGGTTCACGAAGCGCTGGGGTCGCCTACGACGATCGCGCTCACAGCGACCGCTACTCCCGAAGTTCGACGCGACATCATTCGCGAGCTTGGGCTCAAAGACCCACAGACGATCATCACCGGGTTCGATCGCCCGAACCTGACGTACTTCGTCGTCCCGGCGAAGAACGATGCCGAGAAGGAAAAGCGGCTCGTCGAAATCCTGAGAAAGCACAGCGGTCTTGCCGTGATCTATGCGTCTACACGGAAAGCAGTCGACCACCTGACGACCGTTCTCGACCGAGCGCGCATTCTCTCCGCCGGTTATCACGCCGGGCTGGATGACGCGAGAAGGCACGAGGTGCAGGAAGCGTTCATGACGGAAAAGATTCGCGCAATCGTGGCCACGAACGCATTCGGGATGGGAATCGACAAGCCGAACGTGCGTCTGGTCATCCACTACACTATGCCGGGAACGCTCGAGGCCTATTACCAGGAGGCGGGACGCGCCGGACGCGATGGTCTGCATTCCGATGTCTTCCTCCTGCATGCATTTCCTGACCGGTTTACTCACGAGTTCTTCATAAAGGGCGCGCACCCGGAGCGCGCAGTCGTGGAGCAGACATATGAGGCGCTCAGGAAACTCTCGGATAGTCAGGGGTTCGTCGCTGCCGAAGTTGAGGAGGTCGCTCGGTCCATCAAGCCCAAGGTCAATTCACGGGAGATAGACGGTGCGCTCAGAATCCTGGTGCGCGCGGGAGCGGTCTCGCTGAGCAGCGGCGACCAGGCGAGGGTCGTCGTGCGGCTCCTCGCCACGCCGGACCGCATCAAGCGCGAGCTGACTGGGGAGGCGAACAGCGAGCTGGGTCTGCTGCGGGCGCTGTGGCGTGGCGTCGGCCCCGCCCTCAGGACTGGGGCAGTCGTAGATCTGAACGGCCTGCCACCAGGGCTCGGCGGACCGGTAACGTGCACGCCGCTGCTCGATGCGTTGCAGAGCCGGCAATTCCTCGTCTGGGAGAAGCTGGGAGCTGGATTGTATCTCAGCGACCGAAAGGCTGCGCTCCCGAAGTACAGCGTGGATTGGGCGACCATCGACCGGCGCAGAGACGCCGAGCTTTCGAAGCTGCAGGCAGTTCAACGGTACGCGTACACCAGGGAATGCAGGCGAGGATTTGTCCTGAAATACTTCGGCGATCCCGCCGCGAAAGCAAAATGCAAGGGATGCGATAATTGCCTGGGTGTGACCGTGGCAGCAGTCGCGAAGGGTGAGGCGCCTCGGGCGCGTCGCCGCGAAAAAAAGCCCGGAGAGTCGAGGGCCAGGCTCGCCGACGTCGCGGACGATGTGACAATCGGGATAGAGGAGGAACGGATCCTCGTCGCGCTCAAGGCTGTGCGCAGCGCGATAGCCCGCGAGGAACACGTGCCAGCGTATATTGTATTCTCGGATCGTACCCTGGCGGAGATAGCAGTTCGCCGTCCGCGATCACTCAACGCGTTTCAGAACGTCCGGGGAGTTGGCCCGATGAAGCTCGAGCGATACGGCGCGCGCTTTCTCGACGCCATCGCCACGGCGGACGACATCGAGGCGGCCTGATACTCAGGCGCCCACCACCCATGATGATGAAGTAATGAGATCAGCAATCGAACGTCCCATTGCATTTTTGTTCGCCGCAACGCTCAGCGCGAGCCTCCCGGCGATCGCTCCGTCGGTCAGCGCGGCCCAGCAGGTATCGACCGCTGCGTCCGTGCCGCTGCCCTTCGATCCGGCAG
>JBDTND010000110.1:0-7255 GCA_039933915.1 Gemmatimonadales bacterium
TATCGCGAGGCATCGGCTCCGAGTTTATCGGACAGGAGTGATATGATGAGCGGAAGCGTGTCGCCCTTCTCTTCGACAGCGTAGATCTCGGTGCGGTTGCACGTCGACAGGATCACGCCCTCGCGAATGAGCTGCTGCTCCTTGAGACGAGACAGCTCGCTGAGCGCCTCTCGCGGAGCGAAGGCCAGCTTCTCGCGCACCTCGATGGGCGCAGTCGTGTGACTTACGCCGGCGACGATCAACGCCAGGAGTCCACCTTGTCGGCAAGCGATCCATCCTCGACGGAGCTGCAGAAATCGTCGCCGATCAGCTGGGGAGCAGCGGCGCGCCACTTATCATCGCCATCGGCGATGAGCCGCGACCGAAGTCCGCGCAGCGCCGACACCGCGCGCTCGTACCGTCCGTCAAAGCGCTCCGCGATCGCATCACGGATTCTCGCCGCTGCCCCCGGTACACCCCCTGACGACACCGCAATTGTCACGTCTCCGGACCTATGGAGCGCCATCGTGTGGAAGTTGCCCTCGTCGGGATGGTCGGTGATGTTCACCAGCTTGCCGCGTGAGTTCGCATCGACGGCGATCTGCGCGTTGACCTCTCGCGAATCCGTAGCGGCAATCACGAGTATCGCACGATGCAGCTGGTCGCTGCTGTACGACGTCCGGATGATCGTTAGCTGGCGCGAGCGCTCTGCCTCCTCCAGCTCAGGTGTTACGGTGGGAGAGACAACGCGCACCTGAGCACCGGCGCGCGCGAGCGCGAGCGCCTTGCGCGTCCCGACCGCGCCGCCCCCGACGACGACCGCGATCATTCGCTCGCCATGCAGGGCGATTGGGAAATCACTCACAGGAACTGGCCCCGGTTGAACGAAGCCAGCCGGAAGACGAGGTAGAGCGCGATGACGCTCGCGAACGTCAGCGTCGACATCAGCGCGGCGCGACGCGCCTGCCATCCGCGTAGAATGCGTCCAAGTGCGAGCGCGCTCACGCCGATCCAGGCGCCCAATCCCCAGATGATCTGCGGAATCACCCACGCGTTGTACTCGAATGAGTACCCTGCGGCGAGGGCAAGGCCAAGTGTAAGACCGAGAAATCCAGCGAGTGAGGCAAGATGATTGACGCGATCCAAGGTGTCGAGTGGCGGAAAAGATCTGAAGATCGCGCCGAATCGGGCCGATTTGAGCTCGCGTCTGGCCACCAGGTACATCGTCCCAGCCGCGGCCGCGGTAGCGTAAGCCGCGATCCCGATAAAGCTCAGCACGATGTGCATGGTGAGCCACACCGCCCGGACGCCCTGCGGCTCGAGAAACGGACGCAACCCCGCAAGATTGGCGGCCATCGTGACTAACGCGGCAACCGGCGCTGCGACGAGGGTGAGGCTTACGTCGCGCGCGAGGACTTCGACTACGACCAGGGAAATGGCGAGGACGAGACCCGCGAACGAGAGCCCTGGCCCGAGTCCGGTAAGGGACGCCGCCCCGGCCTGCCGCGTGAGTCCAGCGAGAGCGGTGGCATGAGCCCCGATACCAAGGAGCAGCGCGATGACGACAGCACCCACGGGTGCCTTGACCCGACGCGCAAAAGGCAGCGCCGCGATGGCGGCGGCGCCGAGGTAAAGCGTCACGGCAATGAAGTGAGCGATCGCTATCATCTGATCGCCCTAATTTAATTCCCCGCTATCCTTTTAGTGTGCTTCCGCCGGCGCTTTCCGCGCCGGCCCTTCACTACATGCCGCCTTCCACTTTCTTGCCCGTTATGCGCACCTGCATCCCGTCGCGAATCGTGGGCTGGCTTTGCCTGACGATGATTACCGTCGACGCGTACGGAGTTACCCGCACAACCTGTCCGGTCGCGGCAATCACTGGCGGGGCGGCGTTCTGATCTTCCCTGCCCGTCGTGTTGTCGATGAACGCGACTTCGTCGCCCATTTGGATGTCACTCTTGCTGTTCGGCGAGATTAGTACGTAGTGGCCGATCGAAGGCAGCACCGGGTCTTCGTGGACGTAGATGACCTTGCCTTTTGTCCCACCAGCAACAGGCGAAACCGCGCCTAAGGGCAAGTTGATATCAGGAGCGCCAATCAGTCGTTGATCCAGCTCGATCTCTCCGAACTGTCTGATGATTCGCGCGATCGGGCGCTGGCCCGCCGGCAGACCCTCGATCCGAAGGATGCCGGTTGGGATCATGACCTGCCCCCAGTCGCCGCCAAGGTTCGGTCCGAGAACATACGACATGTAGTTGTCGCCGAGGCGGGCGACTGCCCCGCTCGGAAGGTTGACGAACAGCTCGTCGTTGATCTGATATTTGATCTGAATGACGTTGGTTTTGATTCCGGGGCGGTCTACGCTGGCGACGACTCGGCCCGCGCCCTTCGGTCCGCCTGATCGGTCGGCGTAAGGAGCAGTCTCGACTTCGCCTCTGCGAACGCCGCCACCACGCGACCGGCCGATTACGTCGATCCTCGCCGCGGCAACGGCACGGCTGATGGGGGACGCGAAGACTGTCAGATCCGAGCGTCCACCGTCGGCGACCTGCTGCGTTTGCATGCCGAATTCGGCGGGAGCCGAACGGGTTATTACGTGAGAGACCACTTCGCCGACGCTGTCAGCGCGCGCGAGCGCCTCGGGTTTTACCTCGGTTCCCCAGATGCGGATGACTTCGCCGGGATAGATCCAGTGGGGATCCTTCACGACGTCAGTGTTGCGGCGGAAGATCTCCGGCCAGCGGAACGGGTCCTTGAGGTAGTGCTGAGCCAAATCCCAGAGGGTATCGCCCTTCTTTACAGTGTGCTTCACTTCCCGGGTGGTATCGGACGTCATGACGAGGTTGTTCGTCGTGTCGGTTCGCGTCACGGCAGGCGGAGCTGGTCGAACAGTGTCGGGAGTGGTTGGCACCTGCGCCAATGCGCCGGCAGCGCCAATGGTGGAGAGAACCAGCGCGGCTCCCAGGATGGAGGCGCGAACGCCCGATCTCTTTGCTGCGCTTGACGATGCCTTCAGATAAAAACCGATCACTCGTACTCCCGGGACTTTGACGGATGGATAAGACGCCGCCTGCGCGGGTCAACCATTTGACGTACAGGCAGGCCTAAGGTCACGGCGACGCCGCAGGCGATTACCGCGCCGGCTGGGTGTACGGATGGATCTAGGCGCTGAGGACGCACCCATAAGACAGAAGCAGGGAGCTATAAGCTTTGACAGTTAGGAGCTTTTGAGCCCTTTCTTCCCCCATTCAGGAGTTATGCGCCAAATTGCTTGGAGTCTCCGATCGACCGCGTGAAACGTGGCGATGCCCGGCATCAGCGACCCCTGCCCTCGATATGAAAGCTCCCCTGCTGTCAAGCTGACAAAGCTTTGAGCTCCCCGCTTCCCTCCTCCAGATAGCCAAAGCGGCCCCGTGAAACGGGGCCGCCCAAAACAATCTCAAATGCGGAGCTGTCAGAAGGGGAGATCGTCGTCGGTTTCCTCGAGCGCACCGGGGAAATCCTCGAAATCGGCCCCGCCTGCATTAGCCGCCCCTGCCTTCGCACCCGCAGCCGCCGGCGCTCGGCTCCTTCCACTGCTATCACCATCGAAATCGCCCGATCCGCCCCCGGCCTTGCCGCCGCCGAGCATCATGAGCTCGCGGACGTTGATCTCGGTCGAGTAGCGCGTCTGGTTCTCCTTGTCCTGCCACTGCTTGTAATCGATGCGGCCTTCAACATAGATCCGGTCGCCCTTCTTGCAATACTTCTCGACGACGTCAGCGAGGCCCGTGCCCTTGGTGTTCCACACCACGCAGCGGTGCCACTCCGTCTTCTCCTGCTTTTCACCATTCGGCGAATTCCACGAACGGCTCGTCGCGAGCGAGAAAGTCGCGACCCTGTTGCCACCCGTAGTCGAACGGACCTCGGGATCGCTGCCCAGATTTCCGATCAGCATCACTTTGTTCAGACTTCTGCTCACTGTGCCTCCTGGCGAGAGTTCATTCCCGCCCAGAATAGTATAGGTGGGGCTGAGACCCCAGGCAAACCAACTATTTCAGCGGTCAGCAAAACTGCTCGCCGACCTTTCCTCATCGCCTTCGGCGACCTCCAGTATCCTTCTCATCACGAGCGCATCCTCGACCGGCCGCCGATAATAACTCGTTCGCCGGCCAATCTCCGTAAAACCTCTGGAGCCATAGAGCGCCCGCGCTGCGCCATTCGATTCGCGTACTTCCAGAAAAGCCGTCCGGACCCCGCGCCCGCCCAGCTCGATCAGCAGTGCGTCGACCATCTGCCCAGCCAATCCCCTCCCACGGTGATTCGGCACCACCGCGACGTTCAGAAGCTCGGCGTCTTCCTCGACGGCGTACGCGATCACGTATCCGACAATCGCATCATCCGGCGGGACAACCAACACCTGAAAGATAGCTGAGGGGCCAATAAGGAGACGGCGAAAAGATTCCTCGCTCCACGGATCGGCAAAGGACGCCCGCTCTATCAACACGACCTCGTTCAGGTCTGTCTCGAGCGCCGGGCGGAGGAGCGCCGTCACGTGGTCAAGGGTCGCCCGTGCGCGGCTTCCCAGCGCACCTGCGCCTCGGCAAGACGCCCATAGTCCGGCTCCCACGATGCCAGGTCGACTGGGCCGGACTCGACGATCTGTTGGAGAACCGATGCAACGCCACGCGCGTGAGGATGCGCGTCGATCTCTTGCCCGGGTCCGATGATCCTTAGTGCGGGCTCTCGCGCCAGAATATCCGGCAGCTCCGCGGCTGTGACCAGTACCGGTGATTCTGCCTGAGCCCGCAATCCCCCGGGCCGCAGAGTGATTCGGGCAGCATAAAATTCACCCCGCATCGCATCCAGAACCGAGAGATATTCTCCCCCTTGGGGGAGGGGTGGTCTGGCACCGACGACGGTCAGCAGCAGTGATGATACGGCGTAAAGATCAATTCCATATCCCGCCGCGAGCCCCTTCGCGACCGAGCCGGCCACGCGCAGGCTCGTAAAGCTTCCCGGCCCCGACCCGCAGACAATTCGCGCGATATCCGTCCGATCGACGCCAGCTTCGTCGAGACACTCAGCTACCGCCGGCATCAGTCTGTCCCGCCTCCCCGCGCGCGGCACCCCCGCACCGTCTGACACCAGCGTCCTCTCGGCGACCACCTCGGCCGTACGATCACCGTCGCGGAGGACCGCCACACTGCCCTCGTAAGTCGCCCCCTCGAGAACGACCGTGAAAGAGTGCTTCATCTATCCCGCGAGCAGAATGCGCCGACTCGGATCGCCGGGCAAGTAATCGAGATCGATTGGGAGATGGTCCCCTGGCAGCCGAGTCCCCGCCCGCTCCGGCCATTCCACGAGGATCAATGCGCGGGCGATGACAATCTCATCCCAGCCGATGTTTGTAAGCTGCTCCGGAGACTCGAGACGATACAGATCGACGTGAATCACCGCTGACCTCTGGCTCTGATACTCGTGCACGAGGGCGTACGTGGGACTCGTAATCTCCTCAGTGACGCCGTACCCGAGGCAGATTGCTTGCGCCAGCGTCGTTTTGCCGGCGCCGAGCTCGCCGGTGAGAGTCACGATGAGGGGCGGCGAGATGGAGCGTCCGAGCTCCTTTCCCCAGTCGCGCAGCTCGTTCTCGGTGAGCTTGAGGTGGCCTCTGTCCGCGCGCGGAGGAACGACGTGACGGTGAGCGGGCATCCTACCGGCCGTGAAGGCCCGCCAGCGATCCTCGGCTGCCGTCGTGACGTCCAGCCTTTGCCTTGACCTCGAACAATTCGTCGCGAAGCCGGGCGGCGGTCTCGAAGTCCAGATTCGTCGCGGCTTCGCGCATCTGCGCCTCGAGATCCGCGATCAGCCCGGGCAGATTCTCAACGCCGTAACGCGAGCCTGATTCCGCGACCCGACGCGTCCGCTCCTTCTCGCGCTCGTCGCGCTCCACGCGTGAATCCGCGACGCGAGTGGCGAAGCGCACCTGATCGACGCTCTTCTTGACGCTTACCGGCGTGATTCCGTGCTCGACGTTGTACGCCGTCTGGATCACCCGGCGACGACTGGTCTCGTTGATGCAGCGCTCCATTGAGCCCGTCATCCTGTCCGCGTAGAAGATCGCTCTGCCGCTGAGGTGTCGAGCGGCGCGACCGACAGTTTGAATCAGCGATCTGTCACTGCGAAGGAATCCTTCCTGATCCGCGTCGAGGATGGCGACGAGCGAGACCTCGGGAAGATCGAGTCCCTCTCGCAGCAGGTTGATTCCGATCAGCACGTCGAATTCACCGAGCCTGAGTCCGCGGACGATCTCCATGCGCTCGATTGCGTCGATGTCGGCGTGCATGTAGCGGACGCGCACTCCCATCTGCTGGAGATAGTCGGCGAGATCTTCCGCCATTCGCTTGGTCAGCGTCGTGACGAGCACCCGTTCGCCGCGGCGTTCCCGCAGGCGAATCTCGTTGAGGAGATCGTCGACCTGTCCGCGAACCGGACGCACTTCGATCTCCGGATCCACCAGGCCAGTGGGCCGGATGATCTGCTCGACGACAACACCCTCCGAGAGACGGAGCTCGATATCACCAGGAGTTGCGGTGATGTTGAGCGCGCGTGGCGTCAATGAAAGAAACTCGTCGAACATGAGCGGGCGATTGTCGAGCGCGCTCGGGAGACGGAAGCCGTAGTCGACCAGCGTCAGCTTCCTCGCTCTGTCACCGTTGAACATTCCGCCGATTTGCGGAAGCGTCACGTGCGACTCGTCCACGACGACAAGGAAGTCCTCGGGAAAATAGTCGAACAGGCAAGCCGGCCTCTCGCCTTGTGAGCGTCCGGAGAGGTGCCTCGAGTAGTTCTCGATTCCCGCGCAGGTTCCGATCTCCAGCATCATCTCGATGTCGAAGTTCGTGCGCGACTCGAGACGCTGTGCTTCGAGCAGCTTGCCGGACGAGCGCAAATCTGTAAGCCGCTGCGCCAGCTCGTCGCGAATGAGCGCGACCGCGCGCTCGATCGTCGGCCGGGAAGTCACGAAGTGCTTCGCGGGATAGACGGCCGCCTTCTCGAGATCGGCTATCGTGTCACCTGTCAGAGGATCGATCTTGCTGATCTTCTCGATCTCGTCGCCCCACATCTCGACGCGGACGCCCTGCTCCTCGTACGCTGGGAGAATCTCGACAGTGTCGCCGCGCACGCGGAATGTTCCGCGCTCGAGCCCCATGTCGTTTCGGGAATACTGGATCTTCACCAGCGAGCGAAGGATGTCGTCGCGCGGAATCCTTTGGCCTTTCGTAAGCGTGACCAT
>JBDTND010000111.1:0-7205 GCA_039933915.1 Gemmatimonadales bacterium
GTCGTTTCGCTTTCTGATCCAGCTCGGTTGGTCGAGGCGTGGTATCCTCTTCGCGCTTGCGAGGACCCCTCCCTCCTGACCGGGCGAGAAAAAAGCCGCGCTACTCCTCGGCCATGAACGGATACCGATAGTCCGTGGGCGGCGAGAAGGTCTCCTTGATGTTTCTGGGACTGATCCAGCGGACGAGATTGAGCTTTGAGCCGGCCTTGTCATTCGTGCCGGATCCGCGTGCTCCCCCAAACGGCTGCTGGCCGACCACCGCGCCAGTCGGCTTGTCGTTGATGTAGAAATTGCCGGCGGCGTTGCGAAGAGCGAGCGCGGCCTGGCGAATCGCCTGGCGGTCTCTGCTGAACACGGCGCCTGTGAGCGCGTAAGGCGACGTCTCGTCTACGATCTTTAGCGTCTCTGCCCACTTGTTGTCCGGATAGACATGGGCGGTGACTACAGGGCCGAAGATCTCTTCGCACAACAACCGGTACCCCGGGTCCTTCGTCTCGATCAGCGTCGGCTCGATGAAGTATCCGTCTTCGCCCCGAGCAACTCCGCCGGATACGATGTTCGCATTCTTGCGACCGTGCTCGAGAAACTCGCCAATCTTCGCAAATGCTTTCTTGTCTATCACCGCGCCCATGAAGTTCCGGAAGTCGGTGACATCTCCCATTTTGATGTCCTGCATGATCGCGACGGTGCGGTCGCGAACCTCAGGCCAGATCGATTCGGGGACGTACACTCTGCTGGCGGCCGAGCACTTCTGTCCCTGGTACTCGAAGCCTCCGCGCGCGATGGCGACGGACAGCGCGACGGGATCCGCGGACGAATGCGCCACGATGAAGTCCTTTCCGCCCGTCTCGCCAACGATGCGTGGGTATGACTTATAGCGCGACATGTTGGCGCCGATCGTCTTCCACATGTTGTTGAAGACGGCGGTGCTGCCGGTGAAATGCACTCCGGCGAGGTCGCGGCTGCCGAGCAGCCTGTCGGAGACGAGCGCCGCATCGCCCGGGACGAAGTTGATCACCCCGGGAGGAAGCCCTGCTTCCTCGAGAAGTCTCATGATGTAATACGCGCTCAGCATCGCGCTCGACGCCGGCTTCCAGATCACCGTGTTGCCCATCAGCGCGGGCGCGGTGGGGAGATTTCCGGCGATCGATGTAAAGTTGAATGGGGTCACCGCGTAGACGAATCCCTCGAGCGGCCGGTAGTCCAGCTGGTTCCACATCGTGCGATCGCTGAGCGGCTGCTCATCGTAGAGACTCTGGGCGTAGTACGGATTGAATCTCCAGAAGTCGATGAGCTCGCAAGCCGCATCGATCTCCGCCTGGAATGCGGTCTTGGATTGTCCAAGCATCGTTGCGGCGTTCAGCGTCTGCCTCCACGTCGTCGCCAGCAGCTCCGCCGCCTTGAGAAACACGGCCGCGCGATCTTCCCATGCCCAGTTCGCCCAGTCTTTCGCGGCGTTTCGTGCCGCCGCAATGGCGTCGTCGATGTTCGCTTCAGTCGCACGATGCCAATGACCAAGCACATGCCGGTGATCGTGGGGCATCACCGAATCCACGAGCTGTCCAGTGTGAACTTCCTCACCCCCGACGATGAGAGGGATGTCCACCTGCTCCCTCGACATCGACTCCAGCCGCGCCTTCAGCTCGGCCCGCTCTGGTGATCCTGGCGCGTAGCTCTTGACCGGCTCATTGACTGGCGGGGGCACACGCCGGTTTCCGTTGAATCCTGCCAACACCCGCTCGGGCATTCCGGGCGCGGCGCCATTGGCGGGCTGACCTTCGTTTGATTGGGCTTTGCGCGAGTTTGCGGCGCTCGAGCGCTTTGGTCGGACAGCAGAGGGCGCGGACATTCCTGATTCCTCGAGATTGCGGGCGGGATACTGTCGAAAGATACGGCGTGCGGACTCAAAACGAACCCCTTTCGGGCTTCTCTCGCTCTGTCAACCGAGGTAAAGTCTGCGAATGGGGATTCCCGCCCGTTTTGGCCGAACGGCATTTCTGACGACCGCACTCGCCGCCATGGGCTGCGTAAAGGAGCCTGTCGACTGGGGGGATGTCGCTTACCGGCAATCCCAGCTCGGAGATCCAGACACGCGCAGCGCCGTTATGAGCGCCAATCTCGCCGTGATTGCAGGAGCGAGCGGCCCCTGCATCCGGTCGATTCGCACCGCCGGATCCGCGGCCGAGCTGTTTCGTGTCTGGTGGTCGTCTCGCCGAGATAGCAGCGTCGTACTGTCGATGCAACGCTCCGTGGATCAGGGAGCGAGCTGGCACCCGCCAATCGAAGTGGAATCTCGGGATCGCGGCCGGCGCGGCTGTGACCGCCCTGCCCCCGGGATCTTCTACGATTCGGCGAGCGGAAACGTGCATCTCGTCTATTTCGTCGAGGCGAGCGACGGAGCCGGGATTTTCTTCGCCCACTCCATGGATAATGGCGGGATGTTCCACTCTCCAGTTCCCGTGGTCTATGGGAATGTCCCCTCAGTGGCGAGCGTCGCCGGGCATGGCGACAGCGTGGTCGTCGTTTTCGAGGATCCAAATTCGACGACGCCCAGAGTCGGAATCGTGCTCTCGCACGCGACGGGGCACATCTTCGACCAGCGAGGGCAGGTCACGCCGGACGATGTTCCGGCTGCCGCCCCATGGGTATCGCTCGATCACCAGAACATCACGGTCTGGTGGAAGTCGCCAGACAGCTCGGACACTGCCACGAGCGACCGGGTCGGTTACCGCTCCGGCATCTGGAGATGACCGGGCTGTGGAAGATCCCTGATGGACAAAGGGACGATCATCCACTGGTCCGGGCTTAGCAGTTTTTCCGCGGCGGAAACCGCGCGTTCTGTGTTGCCCGACGCCTCCTCGAGCAGCATCGCCACGCTCCCAGCCATCAGCGTGACATCTCCCGCCTCCTGGGATTTTGCGAGCATCGTTCGGATGGTCTTGTAGATAGTCGTGTTCTTCGACTGCAGCGTGTCGGCGACATCCGTGAGCCCGACAACCTGCACCGCGCTGAGGCGCAGCGTGTCCCTCATCCCCAGAATCTCATTCACCGGGTTGGGAACTGTCGTATCCACCGCGGAGCCCTTCTTCTTGTCCGGCAGCGGCCGAGAATCGAGACTCGGTGCGATCTCGACCATCGACAGCGCAAGCGGCGCGCCGCCCATTTGCAAGTCAATGGTCATCTGCTCAGGATCCTTGGTGTGGCGCTTGATGGTGCGCTGCACCGGAGCGAAGCCCAGGCGTTTGGCTTGCACCTGATACTGTGCGGCTGTCTCCGGGAAAAAAATCCGGTAGCGGCCATCGGCGTCGGTGTTGTGAAAGCGGGTCAGCCCCGAGCCAAGCGAGGTGGCGCCCACCTGCGCGTCCGCGACGGGGCGGCCAGTCACATCGGTGACGCGCCCCATGAGAATGTCAGCACGGCCGTCGCCCTGTGCCTGAACTGCAAGGGGAGCCAGGCAGAAGGCCAGGAGAGAGATATCAATCAGGTATCGCATGATCAAACGGAGGTCCTTCTTTATAATCAGTACCGGCGCGCGCGCATGCAACATACAATGGGCGGCGAATCAACCTCCACACGCGCGGTAAAATACTTGCAACGGGCGGACCCGCATGACACGGAACATCGGCGCACACACGGTGGACAAGGGCGGTCTCCACATGGCAGTTCTCCGGGCGGGGAACGCTGGGATGACTGCGCTGCAGGTATTTACCGCCATCCCCCGCTTCTACGGCGACAAGTCGACAATCAAGCCCGAGCGCGTGGCCCGCTTCAAGGCGGCGCTGGCGAAAACCAAAATAAAGCCCGCGAACGTAGTCGTGCACGCGGCGTATGTGCTGAGCGTCGCGACACCCGACGATGAGAAATGGGCGCGAGCGAGCGCCGGCCTCACAAAGGAGATGGAGAGATCCAGCGCGCTCGGGGTGGGAGCAGTTTGCTTTCACCCCGGCTCCGCGGGCACCGGCGACCGGGCCGATTCCGCAAAGCGAATCGCCAAAGCAATCACCCAGGCGCTGACGACGGTAGAGTCGAGCACTCGGCTCCTCGTCGAGAACACCGCGGGCGCAGGAAAGACAATGGGAAAGACAGCGCAGGAAGTGAGCGACATTCTGGCGGCCGTTCCCAAATCCCTCAGAGGGAGAACAGGGTACGGGCTGGACACCTGCCACCTCTTTTCCTCTGGCTACGACATCACCGCATCGAAGCAGGCGTTCACCGCCGTGCTGGACGAATTCGAGAATGCCACGGGAGAACCGCCCTCGTTTTTCCATTTGAACGACAGCGAGGGAGAGCTCGGCTCGAACAGGGACCGGCACGTTCTCATTGGGGACGGGCGCATCGGAGTGCCACCATTCGGGTGGCTCATGCATGACCGTCGCAGCGACGGCATCCCTCTCATTCTCGAGACTCCTCAGCAGAACTACGAGCCTGCGGACGATGACAATTCGCCGGACCCGTACGACCTGAAAATGATGAAATTGCTGGAAGGCCTGGCGAGCAAATGAGGAGGAGCATCAGCTCGGCGCCGGAGCAAAAACAGAGATTTTCCCTATGGGAGTGTGTGTTTCTCATAGGGAAACTCTTTGCATTGCCTATTGCTTTCGCCCTACGGCGCTATAGCTTGCTCCCCTGACGGACGGCGTTTCACTCTGTAGAACTTCGCATCCGATCATCAAACCAGGAGACACGATGGCAGCAAAAAAGAAGAGCAAAGGAAAGAAGAAGTCCTCATCCCGGAAGTCTTCGGCCAGAAAGTCATCTAGAAAGGCAACCAAGAAAGCCGGTCGGAAGAGCAGCCGCCGGAAATCGTCGGGCAAGAAGCGCACACCCAACGCGGCATTCATGAAGCCGATGCAGCCGAGCAGCGATCTCGCCTCGGTGGTGGGCAGCTCACCGATGCCGCGCACGGAAGTGACGAAGAAACTCTGGCAGTACATCAAGCGGAAAGGACTTCAGGATGCGAAGAACCGCCGCATGATCAACGCTGATGAGAACCTCCGTCCCATCTTCGGCCGCAGTCAGGTCTCGATGTTCGAGATGACCCGCCTCGTCAACAAACACCTTCGTAACCCGTAAGCTCCTTGGCTTCTTCGTCAAATGCGGGGCGCGCTCAAAAGGCGCGCCCCGTTTCGCAGCCGTCCCGCCTCCGCAGTCTGTGGGAGAATCTCAAGTCGCTTCTCGGCGCTCTCGCAATCTTTCTGATCCTGAGAGCGTTCGTCGTCGAGGCATACCGCATCCCGTCGGGCAGCATGATTCCGACGCTCCTCATCGGTGACTGGCTCTTCGTCAACAAGGCGGTTTTCGGCGCCCACATTCCACTCAGCCGCGCGAGTCTGCCGGCGTACAGGGAGCCACACCGCGGAGATGTCGTAGTGTTCGTATCGCCGTATCAGGGCGACGAAGACGCCGCCGGGCGCGATCCGACGCCGACGCTGGTGAAGCGTCTGGTTGGAACTCCGGGCGATACTCTCTACATGCGGAAGGGAGTGCTCTATGTGAACGGAATCGCGCAGCGCCAGGGATTCGGGACGGAGCCACCGACTCCCGAGATGGCGAACTCGATCGACCCGCTTTTCGACTGGCAGAAGAAGGTCGGCCTCACGACATCGCGCTTCGGTCCGGCACCGGCGCAGCCGACGCACGACGACTGGGGGCCTCTCGTGGTGCCGCCGAAGAGACTCTTCATGATGGGCGACAGCCGTTACAACTCGAAAGACAGCCGCTACTGGGGTTTCGTCCCGAGGGAAAACGTGAGAGGGAAGCCGTTGTTCGTGTACTACTCGTACAACGCGGACGACAGCGACCGTCCCCTGCCGATGCTCACCGACATCCGGTGGAGCAGGATCGGTCACTGGATCAGATAGTTACGCGCGGCCCGCGCTCCGCGTCGAATCGGAAAGGCAGGTCGATTCTCCTCTGATCCGGCAGGAAAATCTATGGACGGTGTTCACGCGGGAGTTACATTGGAGCACGTGACCAGACATCCGGGCGACAAACGCCATCGGCTGTTCAAGACCAGCGAATGGGACCTTGAAGAGCCGGCAACGTTCACCAGGGTCGCGCGATCGCCGGTCGAGCTCGCGCTGATCACCGGCGTCGTCATGCGGCTCTTTCGAGCCGTCGTTCTCACCCACGGCGAGGCCACCAGCACCTACCTCGGCGCCGCGCTGGTTCTCGGAACGATGTTCCTGCTGGGAATGGCGACTCTCCATCTCGGCAGATTTCCCGTGCGCGAATGGCCGTGGCGCGCGCCGCTGTTCGCGATATTCGAGACGGCGGGGGAGATGCTGGTCAGCCTGTTTCTCATCTCGCTGCACCGCGAGCCGTGGGGCACCGCCAGAGCGGAGTTCACGGACTGGCAGCCGATGGCGATCGGTGTCCTCTTCTGGCGGCTGCTCGCGGTTTGCTTCTGGGCGCTGCTACTCGGTGGAACCGTTCAGTTCGTGCGCGGACGCGTGCTCAAGGACACGGGCAGAGAGGTCGACCCCGCAACGCTGCCTCACGGCCAGCCTTTCATCGAGAGACGAAAGAGGGACGAGCTGTAGTTTTATTGGAGAGAGCGACCCCTCCTCGAAACTGCAACTGAAGACTACCGGCCGGCGGCGGTGGGCTCTGCGGCCAGAGGCTTCGGGCTAATGCGCTACTACCGGTTCCAGCCCAAAGCCGCCAGCCGCTCCGCCCAAAGCCCCCAGCCGGTAGTCGTAAGTGGCAGTTTCAGATCGTTTGGAGTCGCGGCGTAGCCAGTCAAGCGGCGGTTGCCGCTTCGCAGTACTTGTCGAACGCGCGCGTCAAATCCTTCGCGATGTCGTCCGCGTTGCGGCCTTCGATCTGATGGCGCTCGAGCATGTAGACGACCTGTCCATCCTTCATCAGCGCGATCTGTGGTGAGCTCGGCGCATAGCCCGTGAAATAGCTCCTCGCTCTTTGAACGGCTTCCACGTCCTGTCCGGCAAACACGGTGGTCAGTGTATGCGGCTTGTGCTCGTGCTGGATTGCCTTTGCGACCGCGGGCCGCGCGTTGCGGGCGGCGCATCCGCAAATCGAGTTGACTACCACCAGCGTGGTGCCATGCGCGTCTTTCAGCTTCGCATCCACTTCCTGGGGGGTGCGCATTTCCTCAACGCCGAGCTGAGTGAGCTCCTGGCGCATCGGGGTGACGAAACGTTCATCGTACATCTTTGCCTCTTTGTGTTGGCTGTGGGTGGTAG
>JBDTND010000112.1:0-7124 GCA_039933915.1 Gemmatimonadales bacterium
GGGTGCCATGGGCGTCATCGTGAGAGCGGGAATCCTTGGGAGGATGATCGAGTGGCTTGGCGAAGCCCGGCTCACGCGCCTTGGATTGCTGCTGCTCGCCGTGGGACTCGCGACCATCGCCGCGGTGCATTCTTATCTAACCCTTTTCATCGCGCTCACATTGATGCCGCTCGGGACCGCGTTCGTCTTCCCGTGCGTGACCGCGACGTTGTCCCGCGTGGTACCCAAGTGGGATAGGGGCCTCTATATGGGGGTTCAGCATACGTTTGGCGGGGTCTCGCGGGTGATCTTTCCGCTCGCCGCCGGCGTGGCCATGGATCATCTCGGACTCGGAATCCCGTTCGTGATCGCCGGAGTCCTCGTGCTGGGTACGTTCCCTCTCACCAACTCCATGGAAGAGTATGCTCCGAGCCGCGCGCCTTCGGTAACGTAGCGGCCGCGCACCGCGCTAGGGTCGGATCATGCCCACCCCCGCCGAGCGCAAGGCGCTGCTCTTCTTCTCGGTCGTTCTGGTCCTTGGCGCATCGACTCGCGCCTACCGGGCTCTACACAGCCATTCTCCCACCGATTCAGGAGCCAGATCAGCGCTCGAATCCCAGATAAAGTCGGCGGATTCCGCTCGTCGCGCCGGCCTCCGCAAGCCCAGGGGAGAACGGGCGAAAAAGACGGCGCCGAAGCCTGTTGGACCGGTTGATCTCGATCTCGCCGGCGAGCAGGAAATCGAGTCCCTCCGGCATGTCGGACCAGCGCTCGCAAGGCGCATAGTTGCCGACCGAGATTCGTTCGGTCCGTTCGGTTCTCTCGAGGGTCTGACGCGTGTGAAAGGCATCGGACCATCTATGGTAGAAAAACTTGGCTCGAACGTAACCTTCTCCCTCGTCCCGCGTCCTAAGAACGAAGTCATATCCAGGCGATCCGAACTGCCAAAAGCACGCAGGAAGCCTCACCGGAGGGACATGCGTCCTTGACAGCTCCTGCCGCCAAAATGCCGAGAATCGGCGATCTGCTGCTGAAAGAAGGGTTGGTCACCCAAGACCAGCTCAATAAGGCTCTTGCAGAGCAGAGACACAATGGTACGCGTGTAGGCTACAACCTGGTCAAGCTCGGTTTCGTCAAGGAAACCGACCTCACCCGGATGCTCGCGCGGCAGCACAAGATGCCTGCGGTCGACCTGACGAAATTCCAGGTGGATCCGCGCATTGCCAAGCTCATTCCCGCGGAGCTGGCGCTCAAGCACAGCGTGCTCCCCCTAAAGCGCGATGGCAGAACGCTTACCGTCGCCATGTCGGACCCTCAGTCGATGTCCGTGCTCGACGACATCAAGTTCATCACGCGTCTCGACATCTTCCCGGTCATCGCCGGCGAGTTCACGCTCCGCAACGCCATCACCAAGTTCTACGAGTCGGGCGAAGCTCAGATGGAAAGCCTGCTCGGGTCCATGGCCGAAGACGACGACATCGAGATTCTGGAAGCCGACGCCGAGGAAACAGCCAACGCCGGCAGTGCGCTCATCGACGAGGCGCCGGTCGTCAAGCTTATCAATGCCATTATGACGGACGCCCTGAAGAGAGGCGCATCCGACATCCACTTCGAGTGCTTCGAGAAGGAGCTGCGAGTCCGCTATCGAATCGATGGCGCGCTCCAGGAAATCATGAAGCCGCCCATCAAGATGCGGCCAGCTTTGATTTCCCGGTTCAAGATCATGGCGAATCTCAACATCGCCGAGCGCCGCGTCCCCCAGGACGGGCGCATCAAGCTGAAGATCGGCAGCAAGGTCATCGACTTCCGCGTTTCCACGCTCCCGACGCTCTTCGGCGAGAAGGTGGTGCTGCGTATTCTTGACAAGGGCAACCTTACTCTCGACCTCGGAACGTTCGGCATCGAGCCGCGCGCCGAGCGCGAGTTGATGGAAGCGATCTCCAACCCCTACGGGATGGTGCTCGTCACGGGTCCAACGGGTTCCGGTAAGACGACGACGCTTTACTCTGCCCTGTCCAAGATCAACAACATCGACGTCAACATCATGACCGCGGAAGACCCGGTCGAATACAACCTGTTCGGCATCAATCAGGTTCTGGTGCGAACAGAGATCGGGATGACCTTTGCCGCGGCCCTCAAGGCGTTCCTTCGCCAGGACCCCAACATCATCATGTTGGGAGAAATTCGAGACCTGGAAACGGGCGGCATTGCCATCAAGGCCGCCCTCACCGGTCACCTTGTGCTCTCGACCTTGCACACGAACTCGGCGCCGGAGACTGTCACGCGTCTCATGGACATGGGCATCGAGCCGTTCAACGTCGCTTCAGCTCTCAACCTCGTTCTCGCCCAGCGTCTCGTGCGGCGCGTCTGCAACAAATGCGCGGAAGCATACAAGATGGACAAGGCAGAGATCGCCGGAGCCAAAGTCGGCGACGGCGTAACGCTCCGCGACCTTCATTTCACGGACATGGCGATCGCCGATGCCAAGACCCGCGCGACCGACACCGCAAAGCCGTTCATGGAAGGGATCTCGCTCGACACCAGGATGGAAGACCTCCCGGTCTTCCGTGGAAAGGGATGCGAGCAGTGCGACGGATCCGGTCTCAAGGGCCGTCAGGGACTCTACGAAGTGATGTACATGACGCCGGCTCTCAGAAAACTGATCATGCAGAGCGCGGGCGCTGCCGAAATTCAGAAGGTCGCCGTCGAAGAGGGAATGCTGACGCTGCGCATGGACGGCTGGCTGAAGGTGCTCAAGGGGATCTGTCCTCTCGAGCAGATTGTTCGCGAAACCGCGGCGTGATCCTCAACTCCCGAAACGTCAATTAAATGACTTTACCGTTCATCGACACCTCGACTCCCTCGGGCCCACCAAAGCCCGCGGGCGGCGCCAACCTCCGAACGCTGCTCGAGGAGATGGTCTCCCGTAACGCGTCCGATCTTCACATCGTCGCGGGTGAGCGGCCCAAGCTGCGCATCGACGGCGACATAACGAACGCGTCGTCAGAGTTCGAGCTGGCGCCCAAGGACACTCTGCAGCTGGCCTATTCGGTTCTCACCGAACAGCAGAAGAAGCGCTTCGAGCTCGACGACGAGCTCGACTTCTCATTCGGCATCCAGAACCTCGCGCGATTCCGCGGCAACGTGTTCAAGCAGCGCGGCTGCATTTCGATGGTCGTCCGGCAGATACCATTCATGATCAAGACGTTCGATCAGCTCGGCCTCCCCGGCTCCATCGCCAAGATGGCGGAGAAGCCCCGCGGTCTCGTGCTGGTTACGGGTCCGACCGGTTCCGGCAAATCGACCACGCTGGCCGCCATGATCGACAAGATCAATCGCGAGCGTAAGGGCCACATCATCACCGTCGAAGACCCGATCGAGTTCATTCATAAGCACCAGTCGTGCATCATCAACCAGCGGGAGATCGGCAGCGACACCAAGTCGTTCGCCAACGCACTCAAGTACGCGTTGCGTGAAGACCCTGACATCATTCTCGTCGGCGAAATGCGCGACCTGGAGACGATCGCCGCCACTTTGACGATCGCCGAAACGGGCCACCTCGCGTTCGCGACGCTGCACACGAATTCCGCCGCCGAAGCGATCAACCGTATCATCGACGTGTTCCCATCGCACCAGCAGTCACAGGTGCGGGCGCAGCTCGCGTTCGTGCTCGAGGGAATCGTCACCCAGACGCTTCTTCCCAAGGCACAGGGCAAGGGCCGCGTGATGGCCGCCGAGATTCTGGTCGTTACTCCCGCGATCCGCGCGCTGATCCGCGACGACAAGATCCACCAGATCTACTCGTCGATGCAGGCGGGTAAGAAGTGGGGTATGCAGACGCTCAACGATTCACTGTACGCACTCTATATGAACCGCGAAGTGACGGCGGAGGAATGCCTGCGCGTGAGCGGTGACCCGACCGAGTTCCAGCGCATGATTGGCCAGCTGGATCCCGCGGATGAAGGCAGAACCGGCCAGCCGCCGGCAGGCAAACCGACTGGGAAGCCCGCTTCGGGCACTCCAGTGAGACGTTAGGAGAGGATTAAATAATGGCGACGTTTACCTATACGGCGAGAGCGTTCAACGGCGATCTGCGCACGGCGACGATCGACGCGGCCTCGCGCGATGATGTCATTTCGCAGCTCAGAAAGCAGCGGCTCAGCGTAGTCAAGATCGACCAGGACGCCGCCAAGAAGGTTGGCAAAGGATCGATCAAGACGCGCGACGTCGTCATCTTCACGCGTCAGTTCTCGACGATGATCAACTCCGGCCTGCCGCTCGTGCAGGCCCTCACGATTCTCGCCGAGCAGACCGACAACAAGGCACTCGCCGAAGTCACCAAGAAAGTGGTGTTCGACGTCGAGTCCGGTAACACGGTCGCCGACGCGCTGTCGAAGCATCCGAGAGCGTTTACGAACCTTTACGTGAACATGGTCGCCGCCGGTGAAGCCGGCGGTATTCTGGATACCATCCTCATGCGACTGGCGACGTTCCTTGAAAAGAACGACGCCCTCGTGAGAAAAGTGAAGGGCGCCATGATTTACCCCGTGGTCATCATGAGCGTCGCCGCGATCGCGATCGTGACGCTTCTGCTCTTCGTCATTCCGGTCTTCGAGAGCATGTTCGCGTCGGTCGGACTGCCGCTCCCGCTGCCAACCCGTATCGTCATCGGCGCCTCGCGTTTCCTCAAGTCATACTGGTGGCTCGTCGGCGCGATCGGCATAGCGGGCGGATACTTCTTCAAGAAGTACTACGCGTCGCACAATGGAAAGCTGGTGATCGACCGCTTTATGCTGCGTGTGCCGGTTCTCGGTGACGTGCTCCGCAAGTCGGCCGTGTCGCGCTTCACACGCACGCTCGGAACCCTCATCAGCTCCGGCGTCAGCATTCTCGAAGGCCTCGAGATCACGGCCAAGACGGCCGGTAATCGCGTGATTCAGGACGCGATCATGCAGTCGCGCTCCTCGATCGCCGGCGGTGATACTATCGCCCAACCCCTGCAGAAGTCGAAGGTCTTTCCGCCCATGGTCATCTCGATGATCGCGGTCGGCGAGCAAACCGGTGGTCTGGACGAGATGTTGTCCAAGATCGCCGACTTCTACGACGAAGAAGTCGACGCCGCCGTAAGCAACCTGCTGTCGCTCCTCGAGCCAATCATGATCGTCTTCCTCGGCGTCATCGTCGGCGGCATGGTCATCGCGATGTACCTGCCGATCTTCGACATGATCAACGCAGTGCAGTAGCCAGAGATCCACAAATAACAAAATGGCGAGCCAATCGGCTCGCCATTTTGTTTAGTGCAGGTGGGTCCGGCCTACCACATGATTCCGACGGTCACCGGGACGAAGCTCAGGCTGCCATTGTTCATCGAAACCCGGTTGTATCTGGCCTCGATGAATGTCTCGAAGCTGGAGCTGAGCGGGATCTTGACTCCGCCGCCGACGTTGAACCCGAAATGGTTCTCCGTAGCCGTGCTGCCGAAAGCGGAGTTTGCGGCGGGGCGATAAAGGCCCGCGCCGCCGATCGCGTATGGTGTGAAACCGGCTGCAGGCAGGTCGAACGTTGCGTTCGCCGTAAAGGCAGGGACATTGATGTTCCCGTTGCCTCCCTGCAATCCGAACTCATTGTACGCCGCCTCGGCGCGCAGGCCGATCGGCATGCCAAGCGGCTTGTAACCAACGGCGAATGCGATGTTGTAACCCGTGTTCGCCACGTTCCCGAGGTCACTGGTGGGGAACGCGATTCCCCCCGAGGCCCCGATCTGGAACGGGTTGTACCCCTGCGCGCGAGCCTGAGGCCCGACTACGGCAATAGCCGCCGCCGCAGCGACTGCTGAAAATATGAATCGATTCACTGTATCTCCAAGGTTCAAAGTTATGAACAACGCCGAAAGCTATACGCGTCGAAATACCCGCTGCACCCCTCACAGGTCCTCAAACCGGGTTGCGCTTTCCCGAGCGCGCGAGTACGCCATCAACCTCATCCATCTCCTTTGCCGTCAATCTCCACGCGGCCGCTGCAGCATTGGCCCGCAACTGCTCGGCTGATGATGCCCCGGCTATCACCGATGCAACTACGCGATGCGCGAGCAGCCAGGAAATCGCAAGCTCGAGAATTGTGTGACGGCGCGACTCGGCGAACCCGATCAGGGCCTCCACTTTGTCGATGTTCTCCTCGGTGAGGAGCTTCCGGTAGCGATCGAATTTCGCGACTCGCGTGTCCTGCGGAATCGGCTGTCCTCTGCGGAATTTTCCCGTGAGTAGTCCGCTCTTGAGCGGGAAGAATGGGAGGAAGGCCATCCCGAATCGCTCGCACTCCGCGAGGACGCCCTCCTCCGGCTTCCGGTCGAGGAGACTGTACTCGTTCTGAACGCTGACGAATCTCGCTGATTCCACTCGGCGGCCGGCGGCTACCTGCGCCTCCCGTATCTGCTCAGGCGAATAGTTGGAGCAGCCGATTTCTCGCACCTTCCCGGCTTTTACCAATTCGTCGAGCGCGCCCAGCGTCTCGGCGATAGGAACGTCGGGATCCGGCGTGTGCTGCTGATAGAGATCGATGTAATCGGTACGGAGTCGCCTGAGGCTCGCGTCCAACGCCAGTCTTACGTACTCCGGACGCGAGCCACTCCCCTGCCCGGGCACTTCGAGGCCGAACTTGGTCGCAATGATGGCCTCCGACCGCCGGCCGCCGATGAATTGGCCGAGCAGCTCCTCGCTCCTGCCGTTGCCGTAGGCGTCCGCCGTATCGAAGAAATTGATCCCGTCGTCCAGCGCGGCTGCGACGATCCCCCCGGCGCGCGCATCATCGATGCGGCTCCCGAAGTTGTTGCAGCCGACGCCGACGACCGGCACTTCGAGTGAACCGATTTTTCGTCTTTCCAAATCAGTCTCAGTCATACCCGCTCGCATGATACTGGTCAAGCAACTCGCGCACCCCAGGTACTCTGTCAGCTCACTGATCGAAGACCGTATGCCTCTGCAATTAGCTGGTACGACCGCTTCCTTGCTTCGTGGCTGTGCGTGATCGTTACGATCATGAGCTCCTCCGCGATGTATTCGGAGAGGATCGCATCCAGGCCGTCGCGTACAAGCTCTTTCGTGCCGACTGTCATGCGGCGCCGCCGCATGATTGGCAATTCAGCGCGA
>JBDTND010000113.1:0-7124 GCA_039933915.1 Gemmatimonadales bacterium
TCAATCCGACGGACGATCTTCCCACCCAAAGCCAATCCAATGCGAGCCTATTCCGTCCTCTCCGCTCTCGCAGGCGCTCTGCTTTGTGCCGGAACCCTGCCCGCACAACTCACCACCTCTCTCGATTCAGCGACGCTCGCCGGTTTCCGCTGGCGATCGATCGGTCCGGCCAACATGGGTGGACGTGTAACCGACGTCGAAGGCGTGCCCGGCAATCCGAAAGTCTTCTATGTAGCCACCGCTACCGGCGGAATATGGAAAACCATCAACGCGGGCACGACGTTCTTTCCGCTGTTCGACCATGAGAGAGTCGTTTCGATGGGCGACATCGCCCTCGCTCCGTCGAACCCCAATATCATCTACGCTGGCACAGGCGAAGAGGATTCGCGGAACTCGATCTCGCCGGGCGGAGGCATCTACAAGTCGGCCGATGCCGGCCGCACGTGGAAGCTGATGGGCCTGGAGGCGACGCAGCAGATCGGCCGCGTCATCGTCGATCCGCTCGACCCTGAAGTCGTCTACGTGGCCGCGCTCGGGCACGCGTGGAACGCGAACCCGGACCGCGGACTGTACAAGACCACCGACGGCGGGACAACCTGGAAGCTGGTGAAATTCGTGAGCGACAAGGCGGGTTTCGTCGATCTCGCGATTGATCCGAAGGATCACAACACGCTGTACGCCTCGAGCTGGGAGCGGGTGCGCGGGCCTTATTTCCTCAAGAGCGGCGGCCCGGGCAGCGGGCTCTGGAAGTCGACTGACGCCGGAACAACCTGGCAGGAGATCAAAGGCGGCGGCTTTCCCGCTACGACGAAAGGGCGCATCGGTATCGCCGTTTCGCCGTCCAATCCGCAGGTCGTCTATACATGGGTAGAAGCCGATACGCTTCCGCGCCCGCTGGCGCGCGGGCAGAAACCAGATACAAGCAAGGCCCAGAAAACGAACAGCGGCATCTACCGCTCCGCGGACGGCGGTGCGACCTGGACGATGACCTATCGAAACGAGCCGCCCGCGCAGGGAGGCGGGGGACTGGGTGACGCGCGTCCGTTCTACTACTCACAGATCCGCGTCGATCCGCGCAATCCCGATCGCATCTACTGGATGTCGTCGATCTTCAGAGTCTCTGAAGACGGTGGAAAAACCTACCGTCGCGGCGCGCTCGGCGTTCACACTGACTGGCACGGCATGTGGATCGATCCCGGCGATCCCGACCATTTCATACTCGGAGACGATGGTGGAATCGCGGTGACCTCTGACCGCGGCGGGACGTACGATTTCATCAACACCTTGCCGATCGGCCAGTTCTACGGCGTCAGCTACAGTATGGAGAAGCCGTACAAGGTCTGCGGCGGGCTGCAGGACAACGGCTCGTGGTGCGGACCATCCCGGTCGCGGAATCGCATCGGCATCACCAACTACGATTGGTACAACGTGGGTGGCGGCGACGGGTTCTACAGCGCGGTCGATCCCGACGATCCGAACGTTGTCTACACCGAATCACAGGGCGGGAATGCGTCGCGCCTGAACATCAGCCAAAACACTCGCCGGGTGATCATGCGCGGCGGCGGGCGCGACAGGACGAGCGTCTTTGAGGATTCGGTGATCATCGCCCGCGGAGATACCACGCGACCGGCGACTCCGCAGACCGCGCGCGATCTCGCCGGCATCCGCGCGCGCGCGGCGGCGGACTCGGCGCGCGGCTATCGGTTCAACTGGTCGACTCCGTTTTTTCTCTCGCCTCATTCCGGCAGCACCATCTATTTGGGTGCGAACCGCCTGCTCAAATCGTCGGACCGCGGCGACCATTTCTTCCCGATCTCTCCGGATCTCTCGACGAAAGATTCGGCACGCATCAACGTCAGCACGAAGACCACGGGTGGAATCACACGTGACAACTCCGGAGCGGAGACGCACGGCACGATCACCACGGTGGCCGAGTCTCCGATCCGCCCCGGGATTCTCTGGGTCGGAACCGACGACGGGAACGTGTGGCTCAGCGTCAACGATGGCGGGCAGTGGACGGATCTCACTACGCGTTTCTCCGGAGTACCGAAAAAAACGTGGGTCAGTCGGGTTGAGCCGTCGCACTTCGATACCGCGACGGTTTACGTGACGTTCGACAACCATCGGGAGAATGATTTCCGTCCGTACATCTACGTCTCGACCGATTTCGGCAAGACCTTCAGGCCGATCGCGAACAATCTCCCGACGGGAGGCGCGGATTTCGTCCACGTAGTACGCGAGGATCCAGTGAACCGCGATCTTCTCTTCGTGGGGACCGACGTCGCGGCGTACGTGTCAACAGATCGGGGACAGGGCTGGCAACGTTTCATGACTGGCCTGCCGACGGTCCCGGTGCACGATCTGCAAATTCACCCCCGGGATCGCGAGCTGATCGCGGCGACTCACGGCAGGTCGATCTACATCGTGGATATCGCGCCTCTGGAGGAGATGAACAACGGCGTGATGGCGCGAGCGACCAATTTCTTCACGCCGAACACCGCCTACCAGTACTCCCAGGCGAATACTCAGAATTTTCCAGGCAACAGGAATTTTCTGGCTCCGAATCCCGGTTACGGCGCCGAGCTCGTGTACCGGCTGACCTCGGGCAATGCGCGCGACACCACCAGGATACTGGTCACCAACATTCGCGGCGATACTGTGCGCATGTTGACGGGACCCGGAGGTGCGGGACTCCACCGGGCATACTGGGATCTCAGGACGCGCGCGCGTCCGCTCGGACCTGCTGCGCTGCGCGACAGCGTTAACGCCGCGCGCATCAGACGGCAGCGCGAAGATTCGGTGCGCGAAGCGAGAGGGGGCGACACGACCGGCGGCGCTCCTCGTGCCGGCGGGCGTCGGGGACAGGGCGGCGGGGTCGGCAGCCAGGGTGAGCTCAATCCACGTCCGGCCGAAGGACCTCTTGGCGGCGCCGCGCCTGCCGGAGGCGCGGGTGGCGGCGGCGGCGGATTCGGCGGCGGGCGCCAGGGAAATCTCGTCGAGCCCGGTGATTACATGGTGACCATCGATGCGGTCGGACAGATCATGCGCCAGGTGGTTCACGTCGAGCGGGTCGGGGAGATCGTCAATGGCGAGCCGCAGCCGCCCGATGAGGATGGTGAGTACGACGGGCTGTGGGATCCGCATGCTCCCTAATTAGAGCGGAGGGCATGCAACGGAACGCGGCGGGAGGCGTCAGAGGCGTAGATGCCAGTTACCCGTTCACTACAAACTGACTTCACTATTTGCGGCGGGGCACAAACAACTGCCTTTGATCTGCCGCAACAAAGGGACGTCCGTGGGTAGTGCACTAACTACTGTCGCCTGCGCTTCTGACGCCTCCCGCCGCGTTCAGTTTTACTCTCCGCAGAATCCGGAAGAGTTCCTGATATACGGCCGGCCCATTATTGCTTGTAAACAATTCCTCCCTTCATCACGAAGCTGACTCGCGTGAGCTCGCTGATGTCTGCGATCGGATCGCCTTTGACGGCGACGATGTCGGCGAGCTTTCCGGCCTCGATCGTTCCGAAATTGTCGCTCTGTCCAAGCAGCTCCGAGGCAACCGATGTCGCTGACTTGATCGCCGCCATCGGTGACATGCCGTAGCGCACCATGTACGCGAACTCCTGCGCCTGGTTCTCGGTCCAGGCGTAGCCGCCGACATCCGTGCCGTAGCTGATCATCACGCCCTTCTTGAGAGCTTTGCCGAAGGCGATGCGCTCGAGATCGACCATCCTGGGCCAGATCCCGCCGCGTCCGGGGGCGACGTACACGCCGACGAAGATGGTCGGGCACCAGTACACCTTCTGCGCCACCATGCGGTCCAGCAAATCATCCGTGAGGCCGTCGCCGTGCTCGATGCTGTTGACGCCCGCTCGCAGCGCCGCGTCGATTCCATCCCAGCCGATCGCGTGCGCCGCAACCTTCTTTCCCAGCCGATGCGCTTCGCTGACGATCATCTTCAGCTCTTCGTCGGTGAAATTCACCCACGAGCGGAGACGACCGTCAGCGCCAAGGTAATACCTCCGGTCGGCGTAGAACTTGATCCAGTCAGCTCCGTATTTGGCTTCCTCGCGCACCGCCTTTCGCGCTTCTTCCGGACCATCGACGATCTGCACTCCCTCGGGCAGCTTGAGCTCCCATGAATAACCAAGGAGCGGATAGGTGCCGGTCGTGGACAGCGCGCGCGTTGAGACGAACATTCGCGGCCCCGGAATGACTCCGCGGGCGATCGCTGTCTTAACATCGACGTCCGCGTACATCGCGCCTTCGGTCTCCAGGTCTCTGATCGCCGTGAAGCCATTCATCAGCGCCGTGCGCACCGCCGCCGTCGCGCGAATGGCGCGATACGGAATGCTTTCCTTGAGCAGCTGGTCGTCGTAGTCGGCCGCCGTGATGTCGCCTTGCAGCAGCACGTGCGTATGGTTGTCGATGAGACCGGGAAGGATCGTGGCCCCTCCCAGGTCGATGACCTGCGCACCGCTCGGGATTCGCGAAGCGATCTGAGCGCGCGGGCCCGCGGCAACGATGCGATCGCCCTCGATGATGACCGCGACGTCATTCTGAACGGCATCCGAGCGGCCGTCGATCATGTGCGCAGCGCGGACTACGTACGCCGTTGGGCGCGGCTGCTGCGAGCCTTGGGCCGCGGCAACAAGCGGAAACACAAACAGAACTCTCAGCCAGCGGATTGACATTTTTTGAGCTCGGGACGGGTTTGAGTTGCGTAACAATCGGGTAAACATGGAACAGAACTGTTGTTCGCGCGTATTCGAGCAGAGTTTACGCGTATGCGCGCAGTTCGCTATTGCCAAATTCTGTTTGTGCCTTAGCGTGAATGTGCGCCAGAAGCATCTGTTTCCGCCTGCGTTTGATAGTGCAGCTATTCACGTTCACGCGCCGCCATCTTGAAAGAATCCGTCCCCGAGAAGTCTGACATGGAACAGTACCCACACTCTCTCGATGTTCCGCAGGCCCGTGGTGCGCAGTACGACGGCTCCCCCAAGTCGCGCGCGTGGGGAAGCCACGATCAGCTGTTGTCCGCGTTCGAGGAGCTAAGCCTGGCGGAAGAGGAGCTGCGGGCGCAGCAGGTAACACTCATCGATGCGCAGCGCGAGCTGAAGATCCAGCGCAATCTGTATCGCACGCTTTTCGACTCCGCGCCGGACCCGTATCTGGTCACTGACGAGCGGGGAGTGATCGAAGAGGCGAACGCGGTGGCAGCCCAGCTGCTTGGAATGACGGGCAAGGCGCTGCAGGGGAAGTTGTTCGGGGCCTTCGTCGACCCGCTCAGCCGAACCGATTTCCGAACCCATCTCACCGCGCTCGCCCAAACGAGCGGGGTCGACAAATGGATGCTGGAGATGATCGGAGGCGACGGGCGCAGCATTCCGCTCGAGGCCACCGTCGCCACTCTGGAGACGCGCGACGATGGCCACATCTCTCTGTGCTGGCTGCTGCGTGACATGAGTCTGCAGCGTCAGTCGGAAGAGAGCATGCAGGCGGTCAACCGGTCGCTCAACGCGCGCGTCGCGCAGCGCACGCGGGAGCTGGAACTGGCGCTCGAGGGAGAGCAGGCTGCGCGGAAGGAAGCAGAAGCGGCGAACCGCATCAAGTCAGAGTTGTTCGCTCGTCTGAGCCACGAGTTTCGGACGCCACTGCACGCCGTTTCCGGCTACCTCGAGATCCTGCAGCAGAACATTCACGGTGGCCTCACCAACGAACAGCGCCGCGACGTCGAGCGGATTCACCAGGCGCAGGATCACCTGATGACGCTCGTCAACATGATCCTGGATTTCGCCAAGCTCGAGGGCGGCCCAATCGAGCTGTCCATGGCCGAAATTCCCATCGAGGAGACGCTCGTGGGAGCGGAGGCCCTGGTCGCGCCCCAATTCGCCAAGAAGAAGATCACGTACACGCACCGCCCCGGGGACCGCTCGCTAAGCGTGTTCGCCGACCGCGAAAAGGTCCAGCAGATCATGGTGAATCTCCTCGCCAACGCGATGAAGTTCACGCCGGCGGGCGGAGCAGTCGATCTCGACTGGAGAATCGAAGATGAGACGCTCGTCGTGCGTGTGCGCGATACCGGCCCCGGAATTCCCGACGACAAAATCGAGCAGATCTTCGAGCCCTTCGTGCAGCTGCGCTCTCCTGGATCGATTCCCATGGGCGGAACGGGACTCGGACTGCCGATCAGCCGCGACCTCGCGCGAGCAATGGGGGGCGACATCCGTGCGTCGAGCGGAGTGCGCACCGGATCCGTGTTCACGCTCACCCTTCCGCTCCGCAAACGGGCCGGCGGTCCCAAGCTTTCTACGCCGAATATCGGCGGTTAACTTGAGGATGCGTTTTCGTCTCGCATCCCGGAGCTCACCTTGCAGCAATCAACCACGGCACTTTACGACCTCGTAGAAGACCCCTCGGTCTTCATCAAGCAGGACTGGGAAGCGTACACGGCGGATGACCACGACGTGTGGGGCCTTCTATATGAGCGTCGGATGAAGGAGCTGAGGAAGAACGGCAGCAAAATCTTCCTCAAAGGCGCCGACACCATCGGGCTCAAGCGCGAGACCGTTCCGGATCTGGCGGAGGTAAATCGCCGGCTCGCTCCGCCAACGGGGTGGGAAGCGGTGCCCGTCTCGGGCTTCATCCCGGCGAAGGCGTTCTTTCAGTGTCTGTCGCTGCGCAGGTTTCCAACGACCGTCACGATCAGGAAACGCGAGCAGCTCGATTACCTGCCGGAGCCGGACATTTTCCACGATGTGTTTGGCCACGTGCCGTTGCACGCCGATCCGGTGTTCGCCGACTTTCTCCAACACTACGGACAGGTGGCGGCCGCGGCCGAGAACGAGGAGGACACGACGAAGATGGCGCGTCTATTCTGGTTCACGGTGGAATTCGGGCTGATCCGCGAAGACAATCAGATCAAGGTCTACGGTTCCGGCCTCATCTCATCCCACGGCGACGCGGCCAACGCCCTCGGCCCCAAGTGCGACCGGCGGCCGTTCTCGCTCGACGCCGTTTTCAATCAGCCGTTCGAGATCGATCATTTTCAGGACGTTCTTTTCGTCACTGAGTCGTTCGATCAGCTTTATCAGGCGGTCGAGGAGGCGGGGCGGAGGATCGGC
>JBDTND010000114.1:0-7118 GCA_039933915.1 Gemmatimonadales bacterium
AGGAGGTCCATCTTTGTGAAGACGACGCAGTGGGGCTTGGCGGCGAGGTCGGGGGAATACTCGGCAATCTCGCGTCGCAGCTGGTCGTACTCCGCCTGCCAGTCCATCGCATCGATCGGGATCAGGAAAGCCAGAATTCTCGTCCGTTCGATGTGCCGCAGGAACTGGAGACCGAGCCCCTTGCCTTCGTGGGCGCCTTCGATGATTCCGGGAATGTCGGCGACCACGAACGTTCGATGGTCGGATAGCTGGACGACCCCGAGGTTCGGCTGGAGGGTCGTGAATGGATAATCGGCGATCTTTGGGCGGGCAGCGGAGATGACCGAAAGGAGCGTCGACTTTCCGGCATTGGGCTGACCAACGAGTCCCACGTCGGCGATCAGCTTGAGCTCCATCTCGATGGTACGGATGACGCCCTCTTCACCCGGTTGCCATTCGCGCGGTGATTGGTGCGTCGGGGTCGCAAAGAAGGAGTTGCCCTTCCCGCCCCGGCCACCCTGCGCGATCACTATTTCCTGTCCATCCTCCAGGATCTCGGCGATGATCTCGCCCGTCGCCGTATCGCGGAGAATCGTCCCCGGCGGAACCGGCATGACGATGTCCGCGCCCGAACGCCCGCTCTTGTTCGACCCCATCCCGTGCTCGCCGCGCTCGGCAATCCACTTGTCGCGGTAGGTGTAGTCGAGGAGAGTCGCGAGGTTGGAGTCACCGCGGACGGTCACGCTCCCGCCGCGACCCCCGTCGCCGCCGTCGGGGCCGCCCATTGGCGTTCGCCATTCTCTCCGAAAGGACGTGCAACCCGATCCCCCGGTTCCGCCTTCGACTCTTACTACTGCTCGATCGATGAACATGCATCATTTCGGGTGAAAGACTTGAAAGACAACTGAACGCGGCGGGAGGCGTCAGAAGCGCAGGAGCCAGGCTTCAGTTCAGGACAGCCGGACTTAACTACTGGCGTACGGTTGCAACCAACTACCGCCCTTGATCTCACGCCACTAGTAAAGTCAGTGAGTCGTGAACGGGAAACTGTCACCTATGCTTCTGACGCCTCCCGCCGCGTTCAGTTGCTTTACCGCGCCGACCCATTTATTCCGCCGCGACCTTTTGCAGCAGCTGCCGGTACCGTGAGAGATCATCCCGCGATATCAAGTCAGTAAGAGCATCGAGCACCGCCGCAACTTCGCCGGCCGGCGCCCCCGCGTTCAACGCTCCGTGAAGATGCGAGTGCAACTGCCGCTGCTGCCCCGCCACCGCACAAGCCGCGACGATGCAGAGCTCCCGAACGCGAAGATCCACCCCCGGCCGCGACAGCACCTTCCCGTACCCGTCGACGATCATCCACTCGTCGAGCGCGGGGTGGAGCGCCCGAATATTCTGCCGGAGCTTCTCGTACGACGCCCCGTAGATGACCGCGCACGTCTCCTCGCCACGCTCGCGCCAGAGGCTCAGATCGGTCGTCGACGCCTCTTCGTCTTCCGCCGGCGCTGGCCGGCGGGACATCGCCCTCCACGCCCTCGCGGCATTCAGCGCCCGGGGAAATCCCGCAAACAGGTACGACTGGAGAATAATCTCCTCCACCGCCACCGGATCGACCTCATCGATTGCATCTGCCATCGTCGCTCGCATTTGACCCTCGGGCGAGCCGGCGATCGCGCCCGCTATCCGGACCAAATGCCGTAGTCCCGCGTCGAGTGGCGCAACGTTAAATCTCGTCTCGGTGCCAGTCATCATCGCGTTGTCGCGGGGATCATCGTACTGACTTGAAGCAACTGAAGACTACCTGCCAAGGGCCGTGTGCGGGCCTGCTGTTGGCTACGGGCTCGGCTCGAATCCGCGAAGGGGCGGCCCGCAGCCATCGGCCGGCCCGCCGATAGCACTCGGCAGGTATTCTTCAGTTGCAGTTAGAGCCGCCTCACGCCACGTCAGCGCGCAGAGTAACCTCTCCAACAGATTCGCCCCGCGTATTCTTGACCGGCTTGTGGATCCACTCGGCCAGTCTTGCCGGCAACGGATCGGGGAGCGCGTCGATCTCTTGAAGGAGCCGCAATAGTGCAGGCACCTGCGCCCGCTGCGCGCCATCCTCGACCTTGATCGCGACGCCGATCCCGCGCTCGGGCAACATCGCGCAATGGACCCCCTCCGCGCCCACCTTCGACACCACCTTCCCATTCGTCTCGTCGATCAACGCGGAATCGAACCGGTCCGTGCCGCCAACGAGGAACGGGTGCGCGGCCATCGCCCGCACCACCCGCTGCGGGTATTCCTCTCCGCGCGCCGCGGCTACCGCGAAGCGCGAATAGGCTCGCGCCATCCGCTCGAGCGTCATCCCAAAGACGACGACTCCGCAACCATCGACCGCCTGCGTGATCTGGCCGCACGGGACCCCGGTCCACAGCGCGATCTCGTGCAGAATCGCGCGCTGGACGTTGTGATCCTTGTTCTCGTACCCGCGCGTCGGCCAACCTTTCTGGTGCGCCATCGCCAGCATCGCGGAGTGCTTGCCGGAGCAGTTGTTGTGTATTCGCGTGGCGCGGTCGCCGGACTCTCTCACGATCTTCGCCCCCCGCTGCGAAGAGGGATCGTGCGGCCCGCAGGCGAGATCTCCTTCCTCCATCCCAATATCGTGGAGCATGCTCTCGATAATCGCGACGTGCTCCGGCTCTCCGCCGTGCGACGCGCAGGACACTGCCAGCTGTTCGTCGCCCCAGCCGAGCGCGTCGAAGCCGCCGGAGCTTAGAAAGGGGATTACCTGGAAGGGTTTGGCGCAGGAGCGCCAGTAGGTGAATGAGTTCGCGTCGCGCGCGGTTCCCAGGAGCTCGTCACCGTCCCCAACGACGGCAGCGTGTACCCGATGTTCCGATTCGGTGCTTTCACCGCGCGTTACAGCGACATCGAGTTCGTACGTCTTGATCACATTCCAGTATAATCTATCCGCGACCTAGAATAGCTTAACCTGGATCATGCCCGGTGTGTAGCGCCTCGGATCTTTGCGGACGTCGATCAGAACCTGGTTCAATTCCGTCACGGTTTTCACGAGCTGATCGTAGAGCTGCTGGTCGTTGAACAGCTTCGATATCGTCCCCGTTCCGCCCTGCATGCTGCCCACGAGCGCGTCCGCCCGATTCACGACGCTCACGAGGCGCACGTAGAGCGTGTCATCGTGCATAAGCTTGCCGATCGATCCCCCGCCCCGGTTGATCGACGAGATTACGCTGTCGGCCGAGGAAACCGCGCGATTCAGGCTGTAATAAAGCGCCGGATCGTCGAGCAGTCGTCCGATCGTCCCTCTCGGATTCTCGAGCCTCGCCATGAGCGCGCTGGTGCGAGCGAGCGTCACGTTCAGCTGATCGTACAGCTGCCGGTTGGTCACGAGCTGGCCAAGCGTTCCCTCTCCGCTCGTGATTCCGGTGGTGACCTTTCGCAGATCGTGCGTGAGGCCGACGACTTCCGCGATCGCACCCGACGCCTGCTGCACGACGGCTTCGTAGTCGGTCGAGGGGCCGATGAGGATCGTGTCGCCCTTGTGCAACATCCGGAACCTGGGCGTTCCAACGGTGATGTCGAACACCTTGTCACCGAGGAGACCAAGAGTCTTGATCCTGGCGCGTGAGTCCTGGCGCACCTGTTCGCGCACTTCGTCGTTGACTTCGACGATCAGCTTGAGGTTGCGCGTCGTGTCGGCGTCGGGAGGGAGAAACTGGATGTCCGTGATACTTCCCGCCAGCTGTCCGGCGACCGAAACAGGTCCGCCCAGACGCAAGCCGCTCGCGTTGGCGACGAACGCGACGAGCGTGTATCGCTTGCCGAAGAGATTCCCCGCCGCTCCCAGCTTCAGGATGGCGACTCCGAGGATGGCGAGCGCGACGAGTATGAGCGCTCCCACCTTGAGCTGTTCCCATGTTATGAACGAGGATCGCTTCATTGGCTGGAAATTATCGTCATCGTTCGGCCGCTCGACAATAAGCGCCTGGCGATGTCTTCATCTTGGGACGAGATAGAGTCGCTCCGGAAAATGTTCAGAATCCGCCCAGGAACTCGCGGATGTACGGGTCGTCGCTGCCGGTCATTTCCTCGGGCGTGCCGAAGAAACCAATCTGCTTGTTCGAGAGCAGCGCGATCTTGCTCGCCATGCGAAAGGCGGACCTGATGTCGTGTGAAACCACGACACTGGTGACGCCGAGCTCGCGCTGCAGCTTGATGATAAGGTAAGTGATCGTGGCGGTGGTGAGCGGATCGAGTCCCGAGGTCGGCTCGTCGTAGAGCATGATCTCGGGATTGTTGGCGAGGCCGCGGGCGATGCCGACGCGCTTCTTCATTCCGCCGGAAAGCTCCGACGGCATCTGGTCCATGACGCGTTCCGGGTCGAGATCGACGAAGTCGAGCTTTTCCCGCACGCGCGCTTCGATCTCGTCTTCGGTGAGCACAGTGTGCTCGCGCAAAGGATACGCGACGTTCTCGTAGACGGTCATCGAATCGAAGAGCGCAGCGCCCTGGAACACCATTCCCATCTTCTGTCGAACCTTGAGCGCGTCGTCGAACGTGAGGCCGGTGATGTCCTCGCCGTCGATCGACACTATTCCCTGGTCGGGGATGAGCAACCGCAGCAGCAGCTTGAGAATCGTCGACTTGCCAGTGCCCGATTCGCCGACTACGCAGATCGTCTCGCCCTCCCTGGCGGCGAAGGAGACGTTCTCCAGAATGGGCTCGTCAAACGCGAGCGAGACGTTCTCGAGGGAGATGATCTGCTGGGATGAGTGGACGCCCGGCTCCGCAGCCGGCTGTTGATCCGCAGAATCCCCGGCGACTTCCTCCAGCTCGGTCCTGATCGCCTTGCGCACGCGGCCGGAGTCGCGCGCGCGGCGGGGCATGGACGTCAAGTCCTTCTCGCTCGGATGGCGCCGCTCGACTCCTCCGTCTTTGCGGCGATCTTCTTCGTCTGTCACGAGTGGAACACCGCGAGGATGACCTGCGTGAGGAAATAGTCGACCACGAGAATCAGGATACTCGCCGTCACGACCGTTCGAGTGGTGGCGATTCCAACGCCCTCAGTCCCGCCCGACGTCTTAAGCCCGTAATAGCAGGCGACGAGCGAGATGATGCCGCCGAACACGAACGGTTTGGCGAGACCCTGGATGAAATCGTTCGGGATGTAGTGGAGCGTGAATCCACCCGAGAGCATCTGCTCGAAGACCGTGCGCCAGTAGAGTCCCGACGGTTTCCCCAGATAGAATTTGGCGATGACGTTTCCGCCCAGGATACCGACGAAATCGTTGATGACCGTGAGGACCGGAAGCATGATGAGCGACGCCAGGACGCGCGGCGTCACGAGCTTCTTGATTGGGTCGGTTCCGAGCGTATTCAGAGCGTCGATCTGCTCGGTCACGCGCATCGACCCGAGCTGCGCGGCGATGCCCGAGCCGACGCGTCCGGCGACCATGAGTCCCGCCAGAACAGGACCCAGCTCGCGGATCATCGATCCGGCGATGAGTCGCCCGATCAGATCCGACATCCCCAGCGTCTGGAGCTGCACTGCCGACTGGAGCGCGAGCACCATTCCGGTGAAGAAACCGGTGAGGAGCACGATCCCGATCGATCCAACCCCAATCGCGTCCATCTGCTGGAAAAGATCCGTGGCGTAGAAAGGCTTGACGAAGATGAAGCCGATCGCCTTGCCAGCCAGGACGAAGAATTCCTGCAGTGAATAGACGCTGCGCTTTACGGCGTCGTTGAACCTATCGAGAATCAAATTTTCGGGGTGATGGGAGAGGGAGAGCGTACCGCTCAACTCATTACTGAGGCAAGGGGTGGGCCTGTTTAGCTAGACTTTCGCGGGGTTAAGTTGATTGGCGCTGGAAATGGCGCCTGGTGGAAGATACAAAAAAGCAACTGAACGCGGCGGGAGGCGTCAGAAGCTCAGGCGCCAGTATTTAGTTCACTACTCGTTGACTTCACTACCGCACGACAGGGATGTGGCGACGGGCTCTTGAGTTCGGCCCAAAACGACAAGTCAAGAGCGCCGTTTACTGACACCTGGCACCTACGCTTCTGACGCCTCGCGCCGCGTTCGGTTGCAGTCAAGCATTCAATCGTTAGTTATCAGCTACCAGTGAGGCCGTCTTGATCGAAACAATAACCCGCGACCGCCTGATCGAATTATTGAACGCCGGCGCCGACCAGCGTATCGCCATCATCGGCGACGCGATGCTCGATGTCTACCTCCGCGGCGACGTCGACCGTATTTCTCCCGAGGCCCCCGTTCCCGTCGTCCGCATTCGCGACAAGGAGCTCGCCCTCGGCGGCGCTGCCAACGTCGCGCAGAACGTCGCGGCAATCGGCGCCCAGGTGGATCTCGTCTGTGCGGTGGGCGACGATGCCGAGGGCCAGGTTATCAAGGCGATGCTGCGGGAGCTCGGTTCGGACGCGCGCGCGATCGTGACGGTCAAACGCCGGACGACGACCAAGACCCGCGTACTCGCCCGGTCGCAGCAGGTCGTGCGGTTCGATGAGGAAGAGGACGCGGATATAACGGGCGACGAGGTCGCGTCACTGGCCGAGGCGGCGCTGCGGGCGATCCTCGACGCAACCGCGCTGGTGTTCGAGGATTACAACAAGGGAGTCCTCACCCCTGCGTTGATTGAGGTCACGATGGAGCGGGCGAAGTCGCGCGACATTCCGGTCGTCGTCGATCCCAAGTACAAGAATTTCTTCTCGTACAAGGGCGCGACGATCTTCAAGCCCAATCGCCGCGAGCTCGAGTCGGCTCTCGGGGCCGCCGTCGACATCGAGCATCCCGAAGCTCTTCCCGAATCGATCAAGCGTCTGGGCGTCGAGCATCTTCTTCTCACGCTCGGTGAAGCCGGCATGGCGCTCATCGCCGCCGATGGAGAGGTGGGCCGAGTACCGACGACGGCGCGCGAGGTTTACGATGTGGTTGGAGCGGGGGACACGGTCACGGCATATCTGGCGACGATGCTGGCGGCCGGCGCGACTCCGGCGGAGGCGGCGGTGATCGCGAATTTCGCGGCGGGCGTGGAGGTTGCGAAGCTCGGGGCGGCGACCGTCACGGCTGACGAAGTGGTGGAGGCCTTTGACTTATTTGGGCAGGGGACGGCCGAAGC
>JBDTND010000115.1:0-7086 GCA_039933915.1 Gemmatimonadales bacterium
CGAGGCTCATACCACTGGACACGTTCCGTATTACATCAAGGCCCGACTCTCGGCCTTGCACGCCGACGTGTTTACGAGCTGGCGGGCGGGATTGGGCGCGTACTTTCTCATCGGCATTTTCGCGCTTTCTCCAGTTGTCGCGATTGGGGCGATCACCGCAGGCTTCTTGTTCGTCGCATACCTGGCGTACGCGCATCCCGCTTACTGGACGATCTATTATCTGGAAGCGCTGCCGGTGGTGGCTATGCTCACGGTTCTGGGTTTTGCGCTTGCAATGATCTGGATCAGACGGAGCATGCAACGCGGCAAGGCATCGTTTGAATCCCCACTCGAGAGGAGCAGAGAACAGACGCCTGCCGCGTGTCTGGTCGGCGTCGTTCTGGCGATCACGCTGGTGGTGGCATCGCTGCCGCTCGTGCGATCGGAGCGCGAATTACACGCGAGGAGTACCGCCGCTCGCGTGTTTCTGTGGGACGTGATGGACAAGCTGCCAACTCCGCGCAATCTCCTGTTCGTTCGAGATGACCGGAAAGGGCCGCGCAACATGGTAACCAACGTCCCGGATCCAGCCAACGCGCGTACGCTGCTCGCGCACGATTTGGGCAACGAAGACGTGCGGCTGGGGCGATTGATGCCCGACAGGACTGCCTATTTGATCGATCTGAGTGCGAAGACGCTGATAATGCTTCCGCCGCTTACTGACAGCACGACTCGCTGAATCAGCGGAGTATCAGATCCAACTAGGCGTCGTGGTACTCCGGCTCCCGTTCGACCGCCGGCTCGTTGGAACGCGAGCGTTCGTCTTCCGGCTCGTGAAGCGTGCGGTCGCTCAGCTCCGCAGGTGACGGCCGGTCGTTCGGGTCCATACGGGGTGCGCGCGGCAGCGTCAGCGTGAACGTCGAGCCTTTGCCGACCACGCTTTCGACGGAGACCTTTCCGCCCATCGCCTGAGCCAGGTCCTGGCTGATCGCCAGACCAAGTCCTACTCCCTGAACGGGCTGATTGAGACGGCGGTCGACCTGAACGAACGCCTCGAAGATCCTCTCGAGTTTTTCCGGTGAAATGCCGGGTCCTGTATCGGCGACTCGAATATTGATCCAGTTACCGACAGCCTCAGTCGAGAGAACAATGCTGCCGCCCGGCTCGGTGAACTTTACGGCGTTGGTGAGCAGATTGAGCACGATCTGCTGTAGCCTTTCAGGATCGGCAAGCACCGATAATGATTTTTCGCCGCCCACGTACGAGTAACGCAGGCCCCGGGCGAGAATCTGCGGAGCAATCATCGATTCAGTATCGCGCAGTGTTTCGTCGACGGGGACGGCCGTCAGCCGATACTCGGTGTGACCGGCGTCGACCTTCGCGAAGTTCAACACGTCGGTGATCAGGGTGAGGAGATGCTGCTGGCTGCGCCTGATGCGCGCGATGTCCTGAGCCTGTTCCGCATTGAGGGGCCCGCGAATGCCCAGCGCCAGAAGCTCGGCGTACCCTCCGATGGCGTTGAGCGGCGTCCGGAGCTCGTGGCTCATGCTCGCGAGGAATTCGGACTTCGCCTGGCTTGCTGCCCACGCTTCCTCTTCAGCCTTCTTTCGTTCTTCGATGTCTACAGCGATGCCGAGCCAGGCATCGGCCTCTCCGGCGTCGTCGCGACTGGCTCGTCCCTTGGCCAGAAACCAGCAGTAGTCTCCGTCCTTTCGACGCAAACGGAACTCGACGTCGTAGTTCTCTCCACGTTCCGCCGCCGCCTGCAGTCCGGTGACGAGTTTGTCCCGGTCTTCGGGATGAATCGCGGACGTCCATCCGTAGCCAAGTGTCTGCCCCTCCGAGAGGCCCGTGTACTCGTACCAATACGGATTGCTGTACGTGACGTGTCCGTCCGGCAGTCCAAACCACACGACCTGGGGGGCGAGATCCAGCAGGTTCTCGAACCTGCTCCTGGTGGCGATGGTCCACCCCGCGAAGCGAGTGACGCCGAGAGCGATTGCGAGGAGAATGACGCTCGAGACCGCGACTATCAGTCCCACCTGGTACGTCCCCAGGACGAGATAACCGTCCGGGTTATAGCGCACCGATCCGCCTTCGAGGTGAGTGGCCGCCATTCCCGTGTAGTGCATGCCGATTACAGCCGAGGCCAGAAGCAGTGATGCCCCGACTTTCTTGAATGTCACTCGCAGCGCCGACGCGGGCGCGAGCAGGTTCCGAGTCACCGCAAGGCCCGCGAAGGAGAGCACGACGGCGATGGCGACGGAACCCGCCACGAGGCGCGGATCGTAGACGATGGTTCCGCCCATGCGGATCGCCGCCATTCCCGTGTAGTGCATGCCGGAAATCGCGCCGCCCATGAACACGCTTGCGACGGCCATCTGCCACCGGCTCACCTTCGCGCGATTGAAGATGGTGAAAGCGATCGCACAGCCGACTACGGCCGCAACGGCGGAAGCGCCGGTGAGCAGAGCATCGTACCAGACGAGGACGGGGAGACGCATCGCGAGCATGCCGACGAAGTGCATGCTCCAGATACCGAGTCCCATCGCGAGCGCTCCGCCGTAACTCCACAGAGCCTGGCGGTGATGTTCGGTCCGGATGCGCTGGGCGATCTCAATGGCGACGTAAGCGCCAATCGTGGCGAGTACGGCCGAGAGAATTACCAGAGCGGTGCTGTAAGAGGCCTCAATCATAGGCATCCCCACAGAGCGGCAAGATGCAAGCCTGACGGCACCTGTTTTTCGACAGCGTTAAGTGCTTGAAGTCGTTTGATTTAGAGGCGTATTATCTCGTGATGCACATTCGTGGTTCGACCGCGGCGGCCCTGATACTCCTCGGAAGTTTTGCGTGCGATAATCTCGTTGACCCGCCGCTCCCGGAGGGAGCAGCGGCATTCACTCCGCCGCCGGTGTACACGCGTTGGTGGGGGATGGTGGAAGCGTGCTCGGGCATCTCTCGCCGTCTCGACGACGTCCAGTGGTACGCCGCACCCGGTATCCTCCAGAATCCGGAAAGGCCGGGTGATGCAGTTCAGGGTTATTACTCGCTGGCAGGGAACAGGATTGTTCTTGCGGCGGCCGACACCATCCACGGATCCACTGTGCGGCACGAGATGCTTCACGCTTTGCTGCGCTCCGTCGGACATCCGCGGTCGGCATTTCTGCAGAATTGTGGCGGCGTCGTCTCGTGTGGTCCGGCATGCCTGAATGAAGCGGGCTTGCCGCCGCATCCCGATGCTTCGACTCCGCGCGTGGCGCCAGATGCACTCGAAGTGACCAGCGAGCTCGCGCCACTCGCGCCGAGCGCCGCGGTGGAAAGTGGGTTGTTCACATTTACGATCAGTGTCCGCAATCCCGCGAACCACGCTGTGGTTGCCGTACTTCCGACAGGGCTTGGCGGGTTCCAGCAGCGAAGCTATTCGTTCGACATAAGGAGCTTTGGAAGCGCGGGCGGAATCGTCGGTGGAGATGAGCCGTGGGACATCGGTGTGACATACTTCGCGGCCGGCGAGACGAAGCGCGGCGTTTTCGATTTCGCGGTATTTCCGTTCAGCCATTCCCCATATGACCATCTCGCCGGACAGGGCGACGGTGGCATCGCGTTTTCTCCGGGCACGTACACTTTTCGCGGATCGTACGGGGATCACGAGGCTTCGGACATCATCGTGGTACTGAATCCGTAAAACCTTGGCTCTTCAAATTACAACTGCCACTTACGACTACCGGCTGGGGTCGATGGGCGGAGCGGCTGGCGGCTTTGGGCTGGAATCAAATGGCTGCGTATTAGCGCGTAGCCTTTGGCCGCAAAGCTGACCGCGCCCGGCCGGTAGTCTTCAGTTCAGTCCTTGCGCCGATATATCTCCAGATATAACTTTTGGCCGCAAAGATATATCGCCAGTTCTATCGTAGGCGTCGACTGACGCCTCACTGGCTCGATAGATCCCGTTTTGAGGGGGTTAGAGTGATGCGCGAAGGACATTGCGGGCCGGGACTCGGTTGGGCGTTCGGCATTCGGCCGGAGAATTTCGGGTTCGACGCCGGCGCTTTTTGGGGTGGTCGCGGCAAGTCCCGCGGCGGGCCGTTCGGCGGTGGGAGGATGTTCGACCAGGGGCATCTCAAGTTCGTGATTCTCCGCCTGCTCGAGGAGAAGCCCCGCCACGGCTACGAGATCATCAAGGAGATCGAGGAGCGTTTCGGCGGGATGTATTCGCCGAGCCCCGGGACGGTTTATCCAACGCTGACGATGCTCGAGGATCTGGGCTACGCGAGGGCGAGACCGGAGGAGAGCGGCAAGAAGATCTACGAGATCACGGACGAGGGGCGGGCGCATCTCGCCGAGAACCAGCCGCTGATCGACGACATCTTCTCGAAGATCGCGGACTTCGCGCAGAACATCTTCGGTGAGCCGATGATGGAAGTGCACCGCGGATTCAAGGATGTCGGTCGCGCGATCTACGCATCCAAGGGTTCATCGAGGACGCCGGAGCAGATCAAGAAGATAAAGGAGATTCTCGACCGGGCGGTGGGCGAGATCGACGCGGTGTAAGGCTGGGGAACTGCCACTTACGACTACCGGCCGGGAGCCGTCGGCGGAGCGGTTAGCGGCCGTGGGCTAGAAATAAAACAGCGATCCGCCTAGGTCGGTTCGTTCTGCCTTCGTCGGTTGATGTGCCTACGTCGGTTGACGTATAGAAGCGATCGCAGCTCCGTTGCACCCTTCCTCGAGCCGAAATTCCCTCGGCTCGGGGGGCAAAATGAAACTAGTCCTGTTCCTGATGAGTGCCGTTTTTTGCAGCGTCCATTTGGATGCACAGGAAACCGCGCCAGTCGTGGCAGACTCTGATCGAGTCTCGCCAGAACAACTCTATCGCAATCCACACAGAGCTCGTGTGTTTGGGACAATCTTCCCCGGCGCCGGACACTTCTACTCCGGTGAGTACCTCCGCGGATACGTCACCTATGTCGCAACGATCGGCAATCTCGGCATGGGGCCAGTCATCTACTCTCTCAATAGCTGCTCGTTCGCCTTCTTGACCAACTGTGAGCCCGGCTCGCCGTGGCCCTACAGGCTGCTCGGAATTGCGATGGTCGCCGGGGGAGTTTACTCCTGGGTCTCGAGTGCGCGTGACGCGCCACACGCAGCCGAGCGCGCCAACGCACGTCACGACAAGCGGACGATGACAGTCAAACCTGTGGTCGAACCGGCGACGGGAGCGGGCGGCGGCCTGCACGCGGGGCTCGCAGTTAGCTGGTAACGCGCGCGCTGTACAGGAGTCCTTGAAGACGACACGTTAATCGATCGCCGGGAGGACAATGGATTCGTCCAAGGAGCAGGAGATAGAGGCGCGACTGTCGAAGCTCGAAGACATGATCGCCGCCCTGCAGCGCTCTGTTGATGGAATCGCCGGAGAAGCGCGAGGCACCGCGTCTGCCGGCGCTCAACGCGGGTCGCGCCTCCCGTTCAACTACGCCACCCGAACCGCCGAACCACCAATCGCACCCCAGCCTCGCTCGGGGCGGAGCGATTTCGGTGCGACGATGCCTGACTGGTTCTCATCGAGAACTCCTGAGTGGTGGCTCAGCCGGCTTGGCGCGGGATTCGTCGTGCTCGCCATTCTCTTTCTCTATGGATATGCAGTCGACAACGGGTGGATAACTCCGCCCGTCCGCGTTCTCGCGGGAGTGATCGTTGGCGGCGCGCTGTTCTACGCCGGATATCGGATCGTCAGGCCGACTACAGACGAAGAGTCCGATCTCGGGATGAAAGAGCTTCTCTACGGAGGAGGCCTCGCGATCTGGTACGTGACGGCGTATGCGGCGTCCGTCTGGTACCAGCTGATATCCATTCCCACGGCGCGGCTGCTGTTCTTCGTTCTCGCGATCATCTCGACCTGGATCGCGCTGCAGGAGCGGCGAGAGATATTCGCATTTCTCGCCGTGGTGACCGGTTTCGCGACCCCATTCATCCTTCCAGCGCCGGTCTCGTCGCTGATCGAGGTGACGCTTTATCTCTCAGCGGTCGCCGGCGTGGGATTGATCATCTACCTGATGCGCGGATGGCCGTCGACGCTCTGGATAACGTTCGTCGCATACTGGGTGAGCATCTGGGTAGCCATTTTCCAGCGCGGCACCGTCAACCCGGCCGCGGTCGGGTCGATAGGAATTTCCTTTCTTCTCGTGGTGGCGGGAGCGGCATTCACTCGCACTCCATCCTTGCGGCGGCGGCTGCTCACGCTCGGCTCGGATCGATACACTGCTGCGCCGGTCACAGGAGCCGCGAAGCAATTGATGGAGTCTCTCGATTCGTTGTCGAAGCAGCTGGGCGGCGGAAAGAGCGCGCCCGACAGTCTCATACTCTGGGTCCTCAGTCTGCTCAGTCCGTTACTCGCGATCGAATTGCTGGCTGACATCTGGATTGTGCCGGCCGAGGTTTGGGGTGTGGTGCTCATCGCGCTCGCCGCGGCTGCGTTCTGGTTGGCACGGAGCATCAAGGGTTACGGAGAGCTCCAGCAAGTCGCGTTCACGGGAGCGGCGCTGTGGTCGCTGCTCGGAATTCTGAAAATCGCCCCTGCGCCCGAAGCGCTGGCGCTGTGCGCACTGCATGCGACCGGGGTGATCGTGTACGCCCGGAAGAAGTTCATCGGGCCGCGCACTCTCGCGAAGGCAACGATAGCGATCGCGCTCCTGGCAGTAGTCGGGGACCAGCTATCACCGACGAAGACCGGTTTGCTCCGATGGCGGTGGGTGATGTCAGAGCTGGTTGCGCTGGCGGCGAGCGGTGTCATTACGACCAGGCTGATCACCGATTCGGAAGAGGAGATTCAGGGTGTCGTGCTCGCGGTAGCGACCTATTTCACGGCGCTTGTTCTCATCGCGAGCGTCCTCAAGCCCATCTGGGCGCCGCTCGTCACGACGGCGTACGCAATCTTCGGTGCTACGCTTCTCATCCTGAGCAGAAAGGGCGGCCGCGTGCGACTCCTGCGCCAGCTTGGCGGGGCGACAATGGGGATTGTCGTAGTGCGTCTGTTGCTCGTCGACCTCGCGACCGTGGAGACGATCTGGCGCGTGCTGCTATTCCTGGTTTGCGGTGTTCTTTTTCTCTACA
>JBDTND010000116.1:0-7078 GCA_039933915.1 Gemmatimonadales bacterium
TTGTTGAAGTCGTGGGCGATGCCGCCCGCGAGCCGCCCCACTGCTTCCATCTTCTGGGCCTGCCGAAACTGGTTTTCGAGGTTTCGCTTCTCGGTGATGTCTCTGACGGCGGTCAGGCGTCCGAGTTGTCCGTCTGTCCTGTGCGTTCTGGCGGCAGCTTCGAGCATCATGCTCTTGCCGCTCTTGTGCCTGCCGACGAACTCGTAGACTCCCTCGAGGCCCTGGCTTATTCGGCTCGCGACCATATCGAGCGATTCCGGATCGATCAGGTCGAGAGCCGGGCGCCCGATCAATTCTTCAACGGTGTAGCCCAGCATGTCGCCGAGTCCCTGGTTGGCTTCGCGGATGACACCATTCACGGTTATGAGGATTCCATCGAACGAGGCCTCAGTCAGGAGCCGAAATCTCGTCTCGCTTTCCCTCAACGCGTCTTCGACAGTACGCCGGTCGGTGACACCGAGGACGGTTCTGAGGTGCGCGCCGGAGTTCCTGCCTGAACTCGTTGCCGGGAACCGTATTATGGGCTTCGTGCCGGCCATTTCAGTCCTGTATAGTGCGGGAAGGCTCACATGAAAGGATACGATTCGCATAGCCCGAGGTCTGTACAGGCTTCGCGGAATTTTCTGAGCAGATAACGCAGGCGTTGTAAGGGAATCACCGTGTTTAAAAGGGAATTCCCTACGTTGTTTCGGGCTTAGCCCTCTCGGCGAACAGTGAATCGACCGCGACCTTTCATATGCGGTTCAATCCCCTCTTTCACGCCGACCCTCCCCATGTTGCCGACCTCGTTGTTTACCCGATTTCTGGGCCCGAAAGGAGAAAACGAGCCGCTGCTCCGCGAGCTGATCGAAATCGCTTTGAGCGACCACGTCCGATGGCGTCGCAGTTATCACCCCGAGGACCCATCACCGCTCGCCGGTGAACGTGGCCCTCCACTGGACCTTCTCGGCGATTCCGAAGCGACGCGAGTCGCATTTCGCCAGCTTCTCGGCCGGCTGCACTCGAGCGTTCCGTTCTTCAGCGGACGCTACAATGGACACATGATTTCGGAGCAGACCATCGCATCGCAGGCAGCGTATTTCGCGGCGATGCTGTACAACCCGAACAACGTGTCGCCGGAAGTGTCGCCCGTCACCACGCAATTGGAAAGCGAAGTCGCCGCGCAGCTTGCCGAGATGATCGGCTACGATCCGGTCCAGTCATGGGGACATCTGACATCTGGCGGAACGATCGCGAACTTCGAAGCGCTCTGGATCGCCCGCAACGTCCTCTATCACCCGATCACAGCGGCATCGGTGGCGAAGGACCTCGGCCTCGATCTCTCAGTCTCGATTCCTGATGGCTCGCGCGCGCGGCTGCGCGATCTCGACCTGTGGCAGCTCTTGAATCTCAGGCCTGCGTGCTCGCTCGATCTCTGGGACAGCCTCTGGGCATCCGCGCCGCGCAGCGTAATCGAAAAAGCGCTACGCGAGCGCTCGTTGGCGACACTTGGCTACCAGGATTACAGCCGAAAGCTTGCAGCGGACTTCGGGGATGAGCTCGCTCCCGGCGTGGTGATCGCGACGGCAACCGGGCACTACTCGTGGGAGAAAATTGTCCGCGCTCTTGGGATCGGGTCCAATCAGCTCGTGCTGCTTCCGGTGGACGAACACTGCCGCATGGACCCCGAGGCACTGTGGGAGAAGATTGTTTTCCTGACCGGTCGCAAAATCCCCATCATGGCCTGCGTCAGCGTCTGCGGATCGACGGAGGAGAGCGCGATCGACAGGCTCGACGAGATCATTTCTGTAAGGTCGATGGCCGAACGGAAGCTCGGCGTGACGTTTCATGTCCATTCGGATGGGTGTTATGGAGGATACGCGGCATCCGTCACACGCGGCGCCGATGGATCGCGACAAAACGCGCGACAAATTCGCGAAGCACTGGGGAGTCAGAATTGGCCGACTGAGGAATGGGTGAGAGCGGTCTCAGCAATGGAGAATGCGGATTCCGTCAGCATCGATCCGCACAAGCTCGGCTACGTTCCTTATGCGGCTGGGGCATTCCTTCTCAAGGACAGGCGTGGCCGAGAGCTGGTTGCAATCGATCCTCCGTATCTTGCGCTTCCGGATGTCACGCCCGGGGGGGAGAAGCCCTACATCGGGCGATTCATATTCGAAGGGTCAAAGCCCGGGGCATCAGCGGCGGCGGTTTGGCTCAGCCACCAGACTATGCCATTGAACAACAAAGCTCATGGGCGGCTCATCGCGTCGACAATATCAGCCGCTCACCGGCTTCACTCCCAGCTCGGCGAGCCGGGCTTCGCGCCATTCGAGGTCGTTCGCCTTCCTGCGCCCGACATGAACATCGTCTGCTTCCTGGTACGGCACGATGCCCTACAGTCCGTCGAGTCGGTGAACGCTCTGAACGAGCTGATGTATCAGGAGATGAGCACGACGGCGGGGGCCTCGCCGGAGTATGTGATCAGCCGCACCAGGCTTACATCGCCCGCGTACGATGGCGCGATCGCCCCTCTGCTTGCGGCTCTTGGAGGCGATGGCGCGCGGTACTGGAAGGAGAACGGCTCGAAGGGAATTGTGGTTCTGCGCGCAACAGTGATGAATCCATTCGCGGCGGGCATGCATCCGGATCACATGGCCGGCCTTGCTGCAGCGCTCAAAAAGGCGGCGGCGCACTCACTCAAGAAACTGCGGGTGGTCGTCGGCCGAGACGAGCGGATACTTGCGCCGGTCTAGAAAGCGCGGTCAAATACGAGAACATCACGAACGAGAGTGAGATGGGTTTTACCAAACGACCGGCGGGCATAAGAAGGCTGCCCTCCGCGAGGCATTACCTTGGCAGGCTGCTCCGAAACTTTGCCATCGCGACGACCATAATCGGCGGCGGCCTGCTCATTGGAATGACGGGCTATCACTCCTTCGGCGCGATGTCGTGGCGGGAATCCTTCTACTTCGCGTCAATGATTCTTGCGGGCGAAGGTCCTCCGCAGGATCCGGCGAACCTCAGTGCGATGCAGATCGGGCATCTGCACCTGTTCGCAGGCTTCTATGCCCTTTTCAGCGGCGTTACGTTCATTACTATGGTAGGAGTGCTGCTCGCTCCCATGCTCCACCGCTTCCTGCACAGGTTTCATCTGGAGATCAGCCAGGATGAGACAGGCGGTGAGTCACCCTGAGCTCCACCATGGCCGCGCGGCCTGAAACACCGCTTTCGCCGGACGAGCTGACGCGAATCCACGCGTATTGGCGGGCCGCCAACTATCTGTCGGTCGGACAGATATACCTCCTGGACAATCCGCTGCTGCGGGATCGGCTCACGCTCGCGCACGTCAAGCCGCGGCTGCTCGGCCATTGGGGAACGACTCCCGGGCTGAACTTCATCTACGCCCACATGAACCGCGTGATCAAGCGCGACGACATCGACGCAATCTTCATCGCGGGCCCGGGCCATGGCGGGCCGGGAGTGGTGGCGAATACATATCTCGAGGGAACCTACAGTGAGATTTATCCCACCGTGCCGCAGAGCACTGAAGGTCTGCGGAAGCTGTTCAAGCAGTTCTCGTTTCCCGGTGGAATTCCCAGCCACGCGGCGCCTGAAACACCCGGATCGATTCACGAAGGTGGCGAGCTCGGCTACTCGCTCCTTCACGCCTACGGCGCGGCGTTCGACAACCCCGACCTGGTGGTCTGCTGCGTCGTTGGCGATGGGGAGGCGGAAACGGGAGCACTCGCCACCAGCTGGCATTCCAACAAGTTTCTGAATCCAGTGCACGACGGTGCGGTGCTGCCTGTTCTGCACCTGAATGGATACAAGATCGCCGGCCCAACGGTTTTAGCCCGCATTCCGCGGAGCGAGCTGAATGATTTGCTGTGCGGGCTCGGGCATCGCCCCTATTTCGTCGAGGGCGACGATCCGGCGAAGATGCACCAGCTGATGGCCGCGACTCTCGATGAAGTCGTTGGCGAGATCAGAAGGATTCAGACGGATGCCAGGACCAACGGATTCACCACGCGTCCCCGCTGGCCGATGATAGTGTTGAACAGTCCAAAGGGTTGGACCGGCCCCGCTACTGTCGATGGGAAGAAGACGGAGGGTTCGTTCCGCTCGCATCAGGTGCCCCTCTCAGGCCTCGCGTCGAACCCGCGGCACCTTCAGATGCTCGAGGAGTGGATGCGCAGCTACAAGCCAGACGAGCTGTTCGATGACGGCGGCCATCTGCGCGCCGAGCTCGCAGAGCTGGCGCCAAAGGGAACGCGCCGGATGGGCGCGAACCCACACGCGAACGGCGGACTGCTGCTCAAGGATCTCATCCTCCCCGATTTCCGCGACTACGCCGTCGAAGTCAACGCGCCGGGTGACAGCGACGGCGAAGCGACGCGGGTCATGGGAAGGTTCCTGCGCGACGTGACGAAGCTCAATTCAGACGCGCACAACTTCCGCCTGGTAAGTCCGGACGAAACGAACTCGAACAGGCTCGACGCCGTGTTCGAAGTCACCGACCGCGAGGCGACGTTCGAGATCCTGCCCACAGACGATCACATCTCGCCCGACGGACGGGTGATGGAGATCCTGAGCGAGCACGCGTGTCAGGGATGGCTCGAGGGCTATTTGCTGACCGGGCGTCACGGCTTTTTCTCCTGCTACGAAGCATTCATTCATGTCGTAGACTCGATGTTCAATCAGCATGCGAAGTGGCTCAAGGTCACGCGCGACATTCCATGGCGGAAGCCGATCGCATCGCTGAACTACCTCCTCACTTCACACGTGTGGCGGCAGGATCACAACGGCTTCAGCCATCAGGACCCCGGGTTCATCGATCTCGTCGTCAACAAGAAAGCCGACGTCGTTCGTGTCTACCTCCCCCCGGACGCGAATACACTCCTCTCGGTGACAGACCACTGCCTGCGAAGCCGGCAATACGTGAATGTCGTCGTCGCGGGGAAACAACCCGCGCCGCAGTGGCTCGATATCGACTCCGCGATCCGGCACTGCGAAATCGGAATCGGCATCTGGCAATGGGCAAGCAACGACGATGGCGGTGAGCCTGATCTCGTGATGGCGTGCGCCGGCGACGTTCCAACTCTGGAGACCCTCGCTGCCGTCGATTTCCTTCGAACGAATCTCCCGAAGCTCCGGATCCGCGTCGTCAACGTCGTCGACCTCATGACATTGCAGCCGAGGGCTGAGCATCCGCACGGCCTCTCGGACGACGACTTCGATGCGATCTTCACGAAAGACAAGCCCATCGTCTTTGCGTTTCACGGTTATCCGTGGCTCATCCACCGACTTACCTACCGGAGGCACAATCACGGGAACCTCCACGTGCGCGGCTACAAGGAGGAAGGCACGACGACGACGCCCTTCGACATGACGGTTCTGAACGACATGGATCGCTTCCATCTCGCGGAGGACGCGATAAGGCGAACAGGGCTGGAGTCCAGCGCGGGCAAAGCGCTGAAACTGCTACGCGACAAGCTTGCCGCCCATTCCCGCTACATCCGCGACCGGGGCGAAGACATGCCGGAGATACGCGATTGGCGCTGGAATTCCGGTGCGCGCGAGAACCGGTGACACTGGCGAACGAACGCTCCGTTCTGGTTGTCAACGTCGGCTCGTCAACGCTGAAGTTTGGTCTCTTTTCCGTGGCGGAAGGCGGTGCGCGTCTGTTGCACGGCGTGCTCGAGTACGATGGTCCTGCCGGTGGGCAGCTCAGGATCTTTGACTCGCAGGGACGGGAGGTCGATTCGCGACAGCTTGCTGCCAGCCGTGATTCCGCTGCCGGAGAGCTCCTTCGCTATCTGAAGAGCCATTCGCTATTCGACTCGGTGCAGGCAGTCGGTCACCGCCTCGTTCACGGCGGCCCAAAGCTGCGGCAGCCTGTCCTTGTCGATTCCGCGGTACGCGCTTCACTCGACGATGCCATCCCGCTGGCGCCCGACCATCTTCCCACCGAGCTCCACGCGATAGACGAAGTGAGCCGGCTGGCACCAACTCTTCCCCAGGTCGCCTGCTTCGACACTGGATTCCACAAGACCATGCCCCTTGTCGCCCGACTGTTCGGTCTGCCGAGGACGCTCTCGGATTCGGGAGTCATGCGCTATGGTTTTCACGGCCTCTCCTACGAGTACGTGTCCGACACTCTGCGGCGCCGCGGCGAGCTTCCCTCCCGCATCATCGTCGCCCATCTCGGAAGCGGCGCCAGCATCGCCGCTCTGCTGGACGGAGCCAGCATCGACACGTCGATGGGGCTTACTCCAACCGGCGGCATCACAATGAGCACGCGCTCGGGCGATATCGATCCCGGTGTGCTGCTCTACCTTCTGCGCTCCCGTGGCTTCTCCGCGGCGGACATCGACGAGGTGATTAACCGGCGCGGCGGGCTACTCGGAATTTCGGAATCCAGCTCCGATGTGCGGCAGCTCCTGGCCGCCAGCTCAACGGACCCGAAGGCGGAAGACGCAATCAGCGTCTTCTGCTATCAGGCAAAGAAGTTCATCGGCGCTTACAGCGCCGCACTTGGTGGACTGGAAGCCCTCGTTTTCACTGGCGGAGTGGGTTGGCGGTCCGCCGAAGTGCGCGCGCGGATATGCGAGAACCTCGAGTTCCTCGGGATCGAGATCGATCCCACGCTCAACGGCGGGAACGCGCCGACGATCTCGTCGACCCGAAGCAAGGTGCCGGTTCGGATCCTGAAGACCGACGAGGAAGCGATGATCGCGCGGCATGTTCGCAAAGTGCTGAGTCAAAGCAACGTCCGCCCGTCGGCGATCGCGTAAGGCATTCCCTTACCGGCCAACGGTCGAATTCCGCGCGAATCCTCGTTCTCTCCTGACTGATCCAGCTTCGCGCGAGTGGCATGTTAGTGCATGATGCAGCGCGCCGATTGCCCATCCACAACTGCTCCAATTCATGGACTCCCGTCGGGGGACACTTTCAGCCTCCCACTCAAGGCGTCCGTTGCCATGCTCCTTTTTGGCGTCTGTGCGGCAACCCCTACGGACAACCCGGCCCAGCTTCCATTTTCAGTGGGCGAGAAGCTGGGTTACGAGGTCTCGATCGACAATGGCAGGAAGGTAGG
>JBDTND010000117.1:0-6999 GCA_039933915.1 Gemmatimonadales bacterium
GCTCGAGCTGATCGACGTACGCGCGCGCCAGCGCAAAGCTCGGCGGCCACACCAGCATCTGCTGGCCCTGAGTATTGTAGTAATCGAAGTGCACACTCTTCGCCGCATCGATCTCGTTCTGCGATATGAACGCGCTCGGGGCCAGCTCGAAGATGTCGAGACCGCGGGTGATCTCGGAGCTCACGATCACTCCGTTGTACCAGTAAGCAGACCAGGATCCGCTCAGTTTCAGCGTGGTGTCAGCCGGCCCCCGATCGAAAAAGGCAATCTCCCGCGGGTGCGCTGCGTCGGTCCAGTCGAAGACAGAGATGCCTCCCTGATACCACGCCTGCGCCATCACGTCGCGGCCGGGAATCGGAATGAGTGATCCGTTGTGGGCAACGCAGTTCTCTATACTAGTCTGCGGAGCGGGAAGCTTGTAATAGCTCTGGAAGTTCATCGATGTCCCAGCAACCGTGAAGATCGCGTCAGCGCCCCACTCGCGTGGATCGGTCGAGCGACACTTCGCCTGCATTCCTCCACCCCACTCGTCGGAGAAGAGGACCTTGGTCCCGTCGTTGTTGAACGTCGCGGAATGCCAGTACGAGAAATTCGAATCCGCTGCCGCGCTGAGTCGAACCGGATGCGCGGGATCGCTGATGTCGAGAAGCAGCCCGTATCCTCCGCACGCTCCGCCGGCTCTGCCGATTGCCGGATACAGCGTGATGTCGTGACACTGGCTCGGCCCAGGTCTCGGCCCAGGCTTTCCGGACGGATCCTCGCCAATCATCTTGGCGACGATGGCGGGAAGGTCACTGCGTAGCGTAGCGCTATCCGCGGCGGTCGGCGCTCCGGTTCCGCCTCGTGCCTTGACGACAGCATCCAGCTGTGCCGCGATAAAACTGTTGGGCGCAACCTGTTCTTGTCCGAAAATCATCACCGTATAGGCTCCGCGCGCTTTCGCCGCGTCGACTTCCTTCTTGTGTTCCGCCTGGTCCAGAGCGGTTTCCCCGTGACGAGTCGGCTCCGTGAGTCCGGCGAAGATCCGCGGTGAAGTGACAATGGCCGCCTGCTCCGGGTGCGCGAGCGGCACCTTGATCACCTCGATGCGGAACAGGGCCGAGTTGGGGTCCTTGTCCGGCGAGAGGTTGACACACCCTGCAAGCTCATTTGGCGAACGGACGCCGCCGGACCCGGAGATATAGACATAGACGTTGTCGGGATCTTTCGGATCGACGAGCAGGCTGTGGGTATGCGATCCGCGGCAGGTCTGAACGTTGCCGACGTTTTTCGGATTGGCGATGTCGCTGATGTCGAAGATGCGAATTCCGCGCAGTCTATCCTTGCTGACCGTATCCTTGACTCCCTCAGCGCCGCAGTCGATGCGGGCAGTCAGGTCCTCGCCGGAGACGAACAACAGATTCCGGTACACCGAAACGTCGCTTTGCGACGCAGGACAGAAGTAGGCGGTTCTGAGCACCGGTTGCTTCGGATTCGTGATGTCCCAGACCTGATAGCCGCTGAAGCTTCCCTGAAAGACGTTATTGCCCAGGAAGGCGAGGTCGGAATTGATCCCCGCGGCAAACTTCTCCGAAGGTTTCGTTCTCGACAGCACGTTCAGATTCCAGACCGCCTCGGCCGCGTCGTAAGCTCCGCCCCTCAGTCCGATGCGCGGATCGGGACTCGGCGCCGTGGATGCGGCACGCGTAGCCGGAATCGCAGATACACTCTCGGACTGAGCTGGAGAGGAGGCCGGCGTGAATTGGAAAAACGCGCATCCTGTCGCTCCGAAGACAATCACCGCCAGCGCGGCCTGGACAGACAAACTTATCATCGAGGGGGAATGGCGGCGTATCGGATTACTGAAGCTCATTTTGAGATCCTGTGAACGGGGACGGTGCCTAGTGCCCAAATGTACGGTCTTCATCGTATGTCGGTTTCGAATATCATCGAAGCCAGCATTTTCTGCATGCGCTCTATCTCTGTCGTCTGATCGGCGTGAACATCTGACGCCAGCTTGTAGACGCTGACGTCCTGAGCTGCTCCGTTCGTGTCGAACAGATCCTTCACCATCGTGACGGCGCCGCGGTGGTGTTGAATCATGAAGGTCAGAAAGAGCCGGTCGAACTCCTTGCCGCGCGCCTGTTCCAGCTCCTTCAGCTGGGCGTCAGTCAGCATTCCCGGCATCATCATTTCGTGCTCCATGCCGTCCATCTTCATCATGATGCCGTGAGCGCTCACTTCGGGCACTGGCTGGTTGCGAGCGCGCAGCCACCTCTGCATTGTGGCGATCTCGTCCTGCTGGGCGTTGATGATCCGCTCCGAGAGCGTCAGCACCGACGGGCTGGCACCATGAGAAGGAGCCCATCGCGACATGACGATCGCCTGGGCGTGGTGGCCGATCATTCCTCCCATAAAATCGATGTCGGCCTGCGTATAGGCGTTCTGAGAATTCGGGACTGTGTCGGTCGCGCTTGTCTGCGCCGTGCGAGCTGTAGCTACGGGCGCTGATTTCGTACGCTCGGTAGCGCTGCCGCTGGCACAGGCGGCAGCAACGAGGAGCAGGAATAGGGCAGGGGTCATTTCGAGAAGGTAATCATCCGGCAGCTTGCTGCAATACTTGCTGAGTCCAGGCCGCACCCTAGGATCGCAGGCATCCGGCGACTCAGCATCTCCCCGAGACATTTATAGCTCGTTCCTACGTCAGAAACCGCGCCTTCTACGTATAGATGCGTAATGCGGGCGTGAGGCCAGGAGCGTAGCCTATTGAGGCATGACATCACTCGGCTTCAATAGTCTACCTCTTCGCTTCCCCCTCGACATGACGCTGACCGAACCGGCCGTTGCCCTCACCGACTATGCGCTCGCGATCGAATGCGCAGTGATCGTGCTGCTCCTCATGCGCGGCGATACGGACGATCGGACATTGCGCTTCTGGTTCGTCATCTTCTTCGCGTCAGCGGGCGGCGCCTCCCTGTTGGGTGGAACTGTGCACGGATTCTTTCCCGATTCAGCCAGCCATGGCCGACAGATTCTGTGGCAGGCGACGCTGATGGCGATTCTCGTGACGAGCCTCGCGGGGTGGAACATCGGCGCGCTCCTACTCTTGAGTCCGCGAACCGCGACCCTCGTTCACCGCCTCGCGACTGCCCAGCTCGTTCTCTTCACGTTCGTCGTGCTCTTTGTCAGACACGAGTTCTTTATCGCGATCATCGCCTATCTTCCCGCGACGCTATTCCTTCTGATCGGCCTCATCGGCGCCTATCGCAGTCGCCCGGTGCTCCCGCTCCGTTGGGGGATCGCTGGTCTTGGATTGACGTTCGTGGCCGCTGGAGTACAGCGCCTTCATATCGCCCTTCATCCGCACTACTTCGACCACAACGCACTCTACCACGTCATCCAGGGCAGCGCGCTCTGGATGATCTTCCTTGCGGCCAGAAGTCTCATATCGGCTCGGCCGCCAGTTCGGAGGATGCATGTTCTCTCGACGTGATTTTCTCGAGCTGGCCGCAAAGGCCGGCGTAGCAACAGTCGTTCTCCCCGGCTGCAGGCCAGCTGCGCTGGCCGGCGTTCACGACGATGGAATCATCGTCAACGACGTGCATTCGCATCTCAATCCGACCCGGGTACAGCGAGTAGTTCGGCCGGACTCGACGGACGCCGTACAAGCCGCGATTCGCGCGGCCAAAGCGGAAGGCCGAGCGGTAAGCATCGCTGGGGGCAGACACGCGATGGGCGGACAACAGTTCGGCAAGGATACGACCCTGCTCGACATGAACGGGCTTGGCCGTGTCGTCGAGTTTGACCGGGTCAACGGCGAAATCGAAGTCGAAGCCGGTATGGAGTGGCCGGAGCTGTACAAGTATCTCACGGACAGTCAGCAGGACGTGAAGGAACGCTGGGCCTTCGTGCAGAAGCAGACGGGAGCGGACAAGTTGAGCATTGGAGGGGCGCTCGCCGCGAACGTGCACGGCCGCGGACTCAAGTTGCCGCCTTTTGTCGGGGATGTCGCGGCTTTCACGATGGTGGGCCCGGATAGCGTTGTGCGCCGCTGCAGCCGGACCGAGAACACCGAGTTGTTCCGCGCCGCGATCGGCGGATATGGCTTGTTCGGCGCCATGGTCACTGTTCGCCTGCGTCTGACCCGCCGGCATCTTGTGCAACGCATCGTCGAGGTGATCGACATCGAGAAGGTGCCCGCAATGTTTGCAGAACGCATCGCCGCGGGATTCGAGTATGGAGACTTCCAGTTCGCGACAGAGCTCAGGGAGGAGGCCCTCCTCAGAAAAGGCGTTTTTTCCTGCTATCGTCCGGTTGACCCTTCAACGCCGGTGCCGACCAACCGCGCCTCACTGAAAGCGGAAAACTGGCACGAGCTGATCTACCTCGCACACGTGGATCGTGCGCGGGCGTTTCAGGCGTATTCGAGCTACTACCTCACTACATCCGGTCAATACTACTGGTCCGACGAGCACCAGATGAGCACCTACGTCCCCGACTATCATGAGACGCTCGCGGCGCGGCTCGGTCCCTACGCGCACGGAACAGAGATGATCACGGAGATCTACGTGCCGCGCGATTCTCTGGTCGCGTTCCTCGCCGATGTCCGATCTGATTTCCTGCAGCATCGGACCGATTTGATCTATGGCACCATCCGTCTCATCGAGCGCGACACGGAGACGATGCTCGCCTGGGCAAAGCAGCCCTACGCCTGCATCATTTTCAACATTCACGTAATGCCGGATGCGGCCGGTATCGAGAGGGCGAAGCTGGAATTCCGGCGTCTCATCGACCGCGGACTTTCATACGGCGGCAGCTATTACCTCACCTATCACCGGTGGGCGGAACGGAGACAGGTGGCGGCTGCGTATCCGCAGTTCGCGGAATTCCTGCGGCTGAAGCGGCGTCTTGATCCGAAGGAAGTGTTTCAGAGCGAGTGGTACCGCCACTACCGCAAGATGTTCGAAAATGAGATTTGATTCGCCGGCGCCAGGCAGCGCACCGATGGCGACGATGATTGCGCTCGTCGCCACGCTTTGCGCCACGTCAGTGGCAATCGCGCTTGTCGTTTCTCGTTCCGAGCTCACGGCGCGAGAGACAGCGGCGTTCCTCTTGCTTTTCTCCGTGCTTTTTCTTCTTCGGGTCGCCGGCCAGGCCTTGGTTGTCTTGCGGGCACCCGCCTGGCTGCCGCCGATGCATCAATGGCATCTCATGCCGTATCGTATCCTGCTGCCGACGCAGATCGGCTTTCTCGCGCTGATGGTGTTGATCGAAATGAGTCTCTTACGTGGCTGGGCGCCGATTGGAGGACGCGAGCATGCGTTTGGCCGCTTTCTCATCGGATTCAGCTGCGTGTATGCGGGCGTGATGGCAGTGCGATACGCCGCCCGTATGTATCGCCGGCCTGGCGAACGGTGGTTTGGCGGGGCGATTCCCATCGTCTTCCATTTTGTATTGGCAGCCTTTCTGTTTACGTGGGGCAGGTACAATGTCTCGGGCTGACGTGATCGTGGTGGGCGCCGGCGCATCGGGGCTCGCGGTAGCTGCGACTCTGAAACGACGCGGCCGGGATCCGGTCGTCCTCGAAGGCGCTGGCAGTGTTGGAGCGACGTGGGCAGCGCGGTACGAGCGGCTTCACCTGCACACTGTTCGTCGATTCTCCGGGCTGCCGTTCTATGGAATGCCGCGCTCGTACCCACGATACGTCCCCAAGGACCAATACGCGGCATATCTCCGGAACTATGCGGGCCGGATGGGACTTACCATCAACCTCGGTGAGCGCGTCAAACGCATCCGTCCGGAGGGGCAGGGTACGGCGTGGGTTGTGGAGACGGATCGAGAAACCTGGACCGCGCGCGCGGTCATCCTGGCGACGGGCCGCCACAACGCGCCGAGGCTGCCGCGGTGGGCGGGAATGGAAGATTTCATCGGACGTGTCATCCACTCGCACGAGTACTCCTCCGGACGCGAGTTCGCGGGGAAGAGAGTGCTGGTAATCGGAATTGGAAACAGTGGGGCCGAAATCGCCGCTGATCTCGTGGAGCAAGGGGCGGCGCGCGTTGCAGTGTCGGTGCGGAGCACGCCTCCGATCACGTCGCGCGAGATCGCGGGTATTCCGGTCCAGTTGCTGGGCATGGTGCTCATGCCATTTCCGGCGCGTGTTGTCGACCGGCTTGGCGCGCTACTCCGCCGCATCGGCAACGGTGACCTCAGCAAGTACGGGCTCGGCAAGGAGGAATGGGGACCATTCACAGCGCGGCGGCCTCCCGTCATCGACGTGGGTTTTCTCGACCTGCTGAAGGCTGGTCGAATAGACGTGCTCCCCAACGTCCTCAAATTCACGCGAGCCGGCGTGGTCGTCGCGGACGGTGTAGAGCACGAGTTCGATGGCGTCGTGGCAGCCACCGGTTACACAACTGGTCTCGACAAGCTTCTCGAAGCGCCGCGTGCGCTCGACGAGCGCGCGTACCCTCGCGCTGATGGCGCGTATCCGGGACTCTACTTCGCGGGATACTCAGAAACGCCGCGCGGTCAGCTCTTCGAGTCCAGCCGTGGCGCACACAAACTCGCTGCGACTGTTGACGGCTACCTTGACGCCTCGGAAGTCAGATGAGCGCGACTCAGCCCGTCAGGTTTCTGGTCGTGGGTGCGGGAGGATATTTCGTCAACCTCGCCGTATTCGCGTGGCTGCTTCGGCTTGGCGTTCCGTATTTGCCCGATTCAATCGTGTCTTACTTTGTCTCGAACGCGCTGATGTATCTGGGGAATCGGTATTACACTTTCGGACTCGGGCACCCCGGCTTCTGGCCGGCGTATCTCCGCTACATTTTGGTGGGTCTGGTAGTGGCGGGACTGAATGCGGCTGTCCTCGCCTTTCTGGTGGAGATTGTCGGCCTTCGTGCCGTCTACGCCCAGGCTCTCTCTCTTCTGCTGATCACGCCTGTAGCGTTCATCCTCAACAAGCGCTGGACATTCGGGGCGCGAAACACGGCGGCAACTTGAACGTCGATCGCCGCGAAG
>JBDTND010000118.1:0-6975 GCA_039933915.1 Gemmatimonadales bacterium
CGCCGAGGAGTAAGGCCGTCATCGCGCAGACGGTCCAACTTCTTCTCAACATGATTGTTTCCTCTCAAAGGGTGGAGATGCTTTGCAGCGGTTACCGCGGTTGCACGTTGCGTCGCGAGGCAGGATGCATGCCCAGTGAGCGCGCAAACGCTCTCCAGACCGACCGCCTCACAACCGGACAAACTAGCAAATCTTTTCGGGGGCGCTAGTGATGCCCGCCCTGTTAAACAACGCGACAAACATTCGTCACGCTCCGGCGATTTGCGGCCACGGTAGAGCCGTACTCGTCGTGCGCGCATCGGCTTGCAAGTGCCACGCCAGCCAACGCGTTGGATGTGAAAATACACGACTTTGGAATGAAATGGAGGAATTAGGCCAAGAAATCCGGCCTTTTCGCGCCGAAGTGACGCGCTGGCATTGCGATTCGGTGACAGGTTTTTGCCCGTCGCTTATGCACTTCGGACCTCTGCTACGGCACGACCCGCCGCCACCATGATCCGCGCTGACGAGCCAGCACTTTTTCGGTCGCCGTTTCCCACGCCGCCTTCATCTCCGATCCATCCGCAAACCTGTCCTCCGGGTCGGGCGCAAATGCAATGCGGAACCAGCTCGCGAGAACGGCGGGAAATACGGCGAGATCCACTCGCCCGCCCAATTGCTGCGCCAGTATCGCCTTCGCATCGCCCTCGCCGAAAGGCGCGGCCCCTGTCAGCGCAAAGTACACGATCGCAGCGAGCGCAAAATGATCCGCCTCCGGGCCCTGTGGCTCACCGAGGAGCTGCTCGGGTGCCGCGAATGCAGGAGTGCCGGTTGTTCCCGTGACATCCTCGCCAGTGACGTTCGCAATTCCGAAATCGGTGATACGCCAGCGGCCGTAGCGATCGATGAGAATGTTCTCCGGCTTGAGGTCACGGTGGAGGATTCCATTGGCATGGGCGACTGTGAGCCCATCGAGAACCTGCTCGACCTGCCCCGCCAGCTCGCCAAGCTGCCGAGGACCCGATGTGTGGATCAGACTGGCGACGCTGCCCTCTTCCGCGAGCTCCATCGTATACCACGACAGCTCGCCGTTGGAATCCCAGTCGTAGATCGGGACGATCGCCGGGTGCGCGAGCTGTGCGGCGAGCTTCGCCTCGCGCCAGAACGCGCGCACTGCCTTGTCGTCGCGCGCAATCGCCGGATGCAGCGCCTTTAGAGCGACTTCGCGCTCGAGCGACAGATCGCGCGCGCGCCAAACCGTGCCAAACGCGCCACTTCCAAGCTTCGACAGTATCTCGTAATCGTCGCCGACCGCCCACCGCATCCGCGCCTCAGCCGAGTCGGCAGTCGAACGATTCGGCTCGCCACGCACCATGACGACCGTTCGCGCTGGATCTCCGCGATCGACTGCTCGCAACAGACTCGCAAGCGTCGGAAAGCGATCGCCCGGATCGACCGCGAGAGCGCGATCGAGCGCTGATGCAAGCGCTTCCGGCGTTTCGGGACGCACCAACTTTATTGGCGGAGCTCCATGTGACGGCGGAGCCTCGCCGGTCAGCGCAGTGAACGACAACGCCGCGAGCTGCCACTGATCGCTCGCCGGAGTCGGCATCCACTCCGTCGATTCCCATTCGGGCGGCATTGGCAACAGCTCCGCGCGCATTGGACGCGACGCTTCGGACGACCGGATCTCGAGCGGTCCATTGCCCGGCCGAACTCCGGCGGGAATCGCATCCCTTGGCACGGCCCACTGCCATTCCAGCATCCAGAGACGTCCCGTCGGCGTCGTCCACAGTGCGTCACCGTTCAACCCGCCGTGCGCAATTCCCGTCTCGTGCAAATACGCCAGCGTCGAGGACGCGCCGCGAAGCATTTGAAACACATATGGAATGTCCGCGAGCCCCAACCTCGCGAGGCGGGCGCGCACTGTCTCGCCCGTTACCCAGCGCCTCAGATATCCGGGACCGCGCCGCGCATCGCGATAGGCGGTCCAGTAGTGGTAGGTCGTCGGAATCGACGGATGACTCCGCCGCGCCAGCTGCTTCGCTTCCTCGAACAACCAGCCCGTGTGCGAGGGATCAGGGGCTGTAACGAGTGAGAGCGAGCGCCCAAGCGCATCGATGACTTCCTGATAGTGCCGGTAGTCGCCGACCATGCCGCCCTGCCCCCACGACCAGTCGGGCGGCAGCTCCCAATCGGCGATATGGGGTGGCAGAATCCTGGTTGCGCGCGGTGTCACCACTCCGCGATTGGCCGACGTCACGGCTCGGCCCTCGGTAGCACGATCAGCACTCTCGTTCCCTTCCCCTCTTCACTGGTGATTGCGATCTCCCCGCCCCACGCCTCGATTAGCCTGCGGCTCACGGCAAGGCCGAGCCCGCTCCCAGTCGTCCGCGTCGAGAAGTGCGGTTCAAAAATACGCGGCATCACGGCCGAAGGTATGCCCGCACCGTTGTCGATTGTCTCGATCGTCACTCGTCGATCGTCTTCACGGACCGAGATCTCCACGCTCCGCGCGCCGGCGAGCCGCGCGTTCTCGAAAATGTTGAGCAGCACGTCGCGCATTTCGTCCTTGCGCGCCATCGCCCACGCCGGCCTGTCCGCGCCCCGCACCTGCCAGTTCACCTTGCGGTCGCCCATCTGCTCGAGATCAGCGACGTCCTTCACCACCGCGGCGACATCCACCGAAACCGCCGGCGGCAGATCAGCGGGCGCGCTTCCGTAACGACTGAACGACCGCGCGATCTCATCCAGCCTGTCGATCTCCGCGAGAATGCGGCGGACGTTGTCATTGAGAACCTTGTCGTAATCGACGCGCGGATCGCTGCGCGCGCGGCGAAGATGCTGTACTCCCAATCTAATGGGCGTCAGCGGATTCTTGATCTCGTGCGCGACCTGTCGCGCCATCTCGCCCCACGCCAGCACTCGCTCGGCCCGCGCGACTTCGATCCTGCTGAGCTCCAGGTCTCTGGCCAGGCTCTTTGCCGCAATGCCGCTCAGCCAGAGCGCTGCGAGACCGCCGACAGCCGTCGCGAACAGAACCAGCATCCCCAGGTCGCGACGGCGTCTGTCGAGGACCAGGTCGTCGCTTCTTGCCGGCGCGGCGAGCACGTATCGCTCCTGCGACGGGCCGAGCGCAGCGTTGTAGCCGAAAAGCATTTTCGCCGCACCGAGCCTCGCCTCCCACGCCGCGGTGACCTCGCCGGCACTCGAGAAACTGAGCTGCACCGGCGGAGGGAGCTGCATCCCCGTCGGAGCCAGAACATCGAGAAGGCTGTCGCTGGTGCGCTCGAGCAGCCCGTTCGAGTAAAGGAACAACGGAGTCTCGAAGCGCCGCGCAGCGCCAGGCAGCTGATCGTACTCATTGGCCGCCGCCACGGAGTGCAGCGTCTCGCGCACCAGCACTTCGCGCGTTTGAAGGTCGTCGCTTCGCAGTCTCTGATACGACCAGATCGCGAAGGCGACGGCCGGAATGACGAAAAAAGCAAACAGCGCGAGCGTGAGGCGCGCGTGATAGGTGTGAATCCATCGCCCCGCGCGCACGCGGAGCCAACGCACAAAGCCTTTCTCGGCCATCGCGCCGAGTAGCCAGAACAACCCGGCCACGATCAGGTCGAGCAGCAGCACGAGCAGGCCGCGCTCCGCTCTCGCCCACGACGATCTCAAGTCGATCTCTACGTGGGCTCGCATGGTTCCCAGGCTCGTCGAGATGAGCCGGTTCCCGTGCAGCTCGTCGCCGGCCCGTTGCCAACGCATCTGTCCTGTATCCGCTGGAGCCGCGGCCGAGATTTCGGTCAGCACCACCGCATACGGCGGATCGCCGCCGGACGGCGATGCCATGCCCAGCAGCGCCGCGTAAGGGTTCGACGCGAGGAGCCGTGTGCGCGAAAGAACCAGTACAGACGTCGCGCCGCCGGATGGGTGAGCGACCGCGGCGAGAATCTGGACCCCGGTGGACCCAAGGATGCTGCGCGTCACGGTCTGGCGCGTCGCGATCGCCTCCCTGACCCCTTTTTCCACGGCTTCCGAATCCGGCTCCGTTGGCGCGACCTCGAACTCGGCGATCTGCTTCCCGGTTTGATCCCATGACGCGAGCGTTGCCGGGTATTCCGCCGACGCGAGATCGGATGCGGCGTATGCCTTGAGCAGATCGGCGCGGCTCGCCGGCAGGGGCGCCCGCGCGAGCGAATCGACGAAGCGTCGCGTGAGCTGGAGAGCGTAGTCGTCCACATGTCCAAGCCCGGTGACATCGTGCTCCGCGAGCTGCATGCGCTGCCGCGAGGTCGTCTCCCAGAGTCCTCCGAGCGCGAGAACGCTGGCGATCGTCGCGACGATCAACGCTGGACGGAAGGAAATCGTTCCCGTTTTACCGATCGCCATTCGCAGCATCCAGTAGGCGGCCAACAAGACCGCGAACAGGAACAGGAAGAGCGGAATCTCCCACGACAGCCAAAGACCCGGCGTCGATCCCCACGGCGGCTGGCCGATGCCGCGCACGATGTTCGAGGCAAACGGAATCCCGGCGCCCAGCGTCACGAGAACACCGGCTGCCGCGTAGAATCGCCGCCAACGGGCGTCGGGCCGCGCGCGAATGACCGCGTATACGGTCATCAGCACGAGCGCTGAGCTGATCCACAAAGCGGCGGCATTCGCGGTGAGCGGGCCGCCGAGTCTGGAGAAGTAGTACGCGGGGTCGAAGACTCGCGAAGTATTCGAGAAAGAATTCCACGGAACGAGCCCTGCGATAACCAACGCTACGGCGACGGCAAAGATACGCTCGGCGAGAGCGCGCCTGTCCTTCCAGGCGTAAACGAGAAAGGCGAGAACGAGGATGACGAGCGCAATCGTTCCCCGCGCGCGCAACATGGACGCGTTTCGAAATCGGACTTCGCCCGCGGTCGCCAGGTGTGGTAACGCCCGAAGAATTGGTGCCCCATTGTAGGTGAGCACCGCGGGTCCACCTCGGGCGTTGGCAGCCGGCGCGAAGTCGTATGACGAAACGCCCTGCGCGGGCGCGAGGCGAGCGCCAACCGATTCCGTCAGTCTGTCGGCCGGAGGTGCCGCGCTTATGACCGCCGATGCGACGGCCCGCCGGCCATCTCGCGACTTGACCACGTTCAAGGTCGCATAAAAAGGACTGAAGCCCACACTCACGGGTGCCGTAAGTGTGTCGGGGTCGATCCGCATCTCTCCCGACCACGCGAAGGGGCGATCGTGATCGAACAGCACGACCGACTCGCCCCCTCTCCGCGGGATTCTCGAGGAAAGGAAATCGAACGCGCCCGTGGGATCAGCCGGAGCGTCGAGGGCGCGCGTCGCACGCTCTTCGAGCTGCTGGCGCGTGTCGACGAGGGCCAGCTCCAGCGAGCGGAGTGCGGCGGCAGCCGCGCTCGCTCTCTCGTTTCCGTTGGCGACGACCGGCCCGCCGGCGTATGGAAGCGCCGGAGTTCTGACCCACATCGCGATCAACAACAGGGGAACCGCGGACGCGGCAAGGATTGCGCGCCGCCGCAAGCTCCCGCTTCTTACATTAAGAAGACCAACTCCTGATGCGATGACCCTTCCCTCCCCCATTCCAGTTTCCGGTCCGCTTCGGGTCAAGGAGCTCAATCCGGCTCAGATCACTGCGATCCTCGGCAATGATCCGCGGCTAATCATACCCATCGGGACGTGCGAGCAGCACGGTCCGCACCTCCCGCTCGGCTGCGATACCATCATCGTCGAGCACATGGCTGACGATCTCTCCGCAGAATATGGCGTGTTGCGCGCTCCAACGGTGGAGTACGGAGTCAACGTCGATACGGAGCGCGGCTTCACCGGGAACGCGTCGCTGCGAAAGAAGACGCTCCACCGAATGCTCAACGACCTGATCGACTCATGGGAAGCGACGGGCGTCCGCGAATTCATTCTGCTCACGGCGCACGGACACGATCCGCATCAGGAGGCGCTCGCGACCGTGACGACGACCGTTGCGCGCGTCAGAGTTGTCGACATGTTCGGCGTGAATCTCTCGGACCTGCTCGAGGGCCAGCGCGAAGCGATGCACGGCGACGAGGTCGACACCTCGATCATGCTCTTCCTGGCGCCGGAGATGGTCAACCTGGATCAGGCGCAGGACTACATGATGTCGCGCGAGCAGCTGAGGCGGTACCGGCGCGGATGGCTGACGGTTCCGAGCGGAAGCGCGGGCTCGATCGGCAGGCCGTCACTCGCATCCGCCGAAAAGGGTAAGCTGATTTACGACCGCATCTACTCCAAGATCAGCGACCGGATTTTTCTTGCGCCCGCGCCGAGCGAATAAGCGGCCGCTTCACGCGTGGGGCGGCGGCTTCGCGGATCTCAGCGTCGTTAATCCAATCTTAAGAAAAAATTCCGTGTTTTCGACCCTGAAACTCTGTTATATAGTTGCCCGTAAGTGTTGAAAAGCCCACCTCTCCCACAAATGATACGATCACTGCTCATTGCAGGCCTTCTTGCGTGCGCCACTTCGATGTCCGCGCAGGTTGCCGCTACCGATTCGACTTCTCCGGCTTCTTTGACGATCGAACAGGCGGTTGATCTCGCCCGACGCAACAACCCGGAGCTCCAACAGATAATGAACAACCGCATCGGCGCGCGCGCGGCGGTTCGAAGCGCGTACGGAGCTCTCTTGCCGAGCGCCGACGCTTCGGTCAGCGTGCAAAGGCAGCAGGGCGGCCAGCAGATCTTCGGCGGCACCAGCCTCGGCGCGAGGTCGGATGTCAACCAGTCCAACTATCAGATCGGGGTGAACTACCGGCTCAACAGTGCGACACTCATCACACCGAGTCTTCAGCGCGCCAACCGCGATGCGGTCGATGCCGACATCAGTGGAGCGGCAGAGACGCTGCGCGCGAACGTCAGGCAGCAGTATCTCCAGGCGCTTCAGACGGAGGCGAACGCCGATCTCCAGGATTCGCTCGTCGTCGCGGCGCAGCAGCAGCTGATTCTCGCGCAGGCCAGGGAGATCGTCGGCTC
>JBDTND010000119.1:0-6968 GCA_039933915.1 Gemmatimonadales bacterium
GCGCCTAACATGTGGGCCGCCGTGCTGATCGTCGCCGTAGCCGCGGCAGCGCATCAGGCATGGTCCGCCAACGTCTATACGCTGGCAAGCGACATGTTTCCCAAGTACGCTGTCGGCTCAGTCGTGGGCATTGGCGCATTCGCGGGCGCGATGGGCGGAGTGGCATTTCAACGGATCACTGGGCGCGTTCTACAGGCGAACGGGAGCAACTATGCGCCGATCTTCGTCTGGTGTGGCCTTGCGTACGTGGCGGCGTGGACGATTATACAACTACTGGCGCCGCGGCTCGAGCCGGCGCGTCTCTCAACGAGAGTGTCATGACTATACGCGGGATGCTGGGATTGGCCGGCGCGTTCATACTGACGGAACTCGCAAAGGGCAGCGTCGTATCAACGGTCGGCCAGGTGGCAACCTCGTTTTCGATTGACACGCCACACGGCTCCATTGTGTCAGACACCCTGAGGGCGGCTGGGCGTCGTGCCGAATGGCGTTCCCTGTTCGACGGAAAAACCTTCAAGGGATGGCGCGGCCTCGGCTACGATACTGTCCCGACCGCGAAATGGAAGATCGAGAACGGTACGATCAGGAAGCTCGCCGACGGCGACGTACCGCGACTGCCCGACGGCCAGCCCGCCGCCGGCGGCGATCTCATGACGCGGGATACCTTCCGCGATTTCGAGCTCGCGTGGGAATGGAAGATCAGCCGAGCGGGGAACAGCGGGGTGAAGTACAACGTGTCCGAAGAGATCTCGATGGCCAACGCGCCGAATCACGCGGCACTCGGCTTCGAATATCAGATGCTCGACGACAGTCTCCACGAAGACAACAAGGTCCCTTCGCACCGTGCCGGCGCGCTCTACGATCTCGTCGCGCCGAATGGGACCAAGGCGCTCAAGCTCGTGGGTGAGTGGAACAGCTCGAGGATCGTATTTCGCGGGAATCACGGCGAGCATTGGCTGAACGGAAGCAGGGTAGTCGTGTTCGACCTCGGCACGCCGCGGATGGACTCTCTGCTCGCCGCGAGCAAGTATCGCAGCATCAAGGGTTTCGCAGACCGTCGCGCCGGCCACATCGTGCTTCAGGACCACGTCGACGAAGTCTGGTTCAGGAATATCAGGATTCGCCCGCTGTAACTCTTGGGGAGCTGACATGACACCGAAGGAGTCGCTGGATCGCCGGGATTTTCTGAAGAAAGCATCTGCCGCCGGACTCGGCGCGCTCGCGGCCTCGCGCGGCGCGGGTCCGCTCTTCGCGCTCGAGGGATCGCCCTCCGAGAAAATGGTCGTAGCGGTGATGGGGTTGAACGGACGAGGCATGGTGCCGGCGACAGCGTTTGCGCGCGGAGCCAACACCACTGTCGCTTATCTGTGCGATGTCGACTCGACGGTGCTCGCGAAAGCGGTAGCAGACGTCTCGAAACTCCAGTCTCCGGCGCCAAAAGCGGTTGGCGACTTTCGCCGAGTGCTCGACGACAAGAACGTCGACGCAATCGTCATCGCGACGCCCGATCATTGGCACGCACCCGCCACGATTCTCGCTCTCGACGCCGGAAAGCACGTCTATGTCGAGAAGCCGAGCGGTCACGATCCGCACGAAGACGAGCTGATCGTCGCTGCCGCGCGAAAGCACAACAAGCTTCACGTGCAGCTCGGCACGCAAGCCCGCTCCGGTCCGCATTTCATCGAGGCGAAGCAGCTTATCACCGAAGGTCGAATTGGGACTCCGTATCTCGCTCGCGCGTGGTATGCGAACACACGCACGGGGATCGGGAAGGGAAAAGTGGCTCCGGTGCCCGCGAACCTCGACTACGAGCTGTGGCAGGGGCCCGCGCCGCGCACTCCGTATCGCGACAACGTCATCCACTACAACTGGCACTGGTTCACCAACTGGGGGACCGGCGAGATCTGCAACAACGGAACGCACGAGATCGATGTCGGCCGTTGGATGCTCGGCGTCGATTATCCCACGAGCGTCATCTCGACCGGCGGACGCTTCCACTACGCCGACGACTGGCAGTTCCCGGACACGCAGGAGGCGACTTTCGTTTTCGACGGGGGCAAGAGCATCATCTGGCAGGGCCAGAGCTGCAACGGACTCAATCTCTACGATCGCTCTCGCGGCACGACGATCCTGGGCACTGGCGGAAGCATCGTAGTCGATCGGGACGGTTACGTCGTCTACGATCTCAAGAACAAAGTGGTCAGGGAGTCGACTCCCCGCGCCAAGGGAGATGCGCTCAATACCGTCGGAGACGATTGGCTGACGCAGCTTCACCTGGACAACTTCACGAGCGCCGTTCGCACCGGCACGAAGCTCAGCGCTCCGATCGAGGATGGTGCGAAGACGGGCATGCTCTGCCACCTCGGAACGATCGCGCAGCAGGTGGGACGGAAGCTCAGGACCGATCCAGCCAACGGCCACATCATCGGCGACGCCGACGCCTCGAGGCTCTGGTCGCGCGAGTACGATCCGCGGTGGAAGCCGGTGGTGTGACCGACCGCAACGAAAACCGCTACTTCGATTCCGACCCGATAATTCGGCGCCACGCGCGCGCGTTGTACGACGAGACGCGCGGGCTGCCGATTGTCTCGCCGCACGGGCACGTCGATGCGGCGATCCTCGCGAAGAACGAGGCCTTTGCTGATCCGGCGTCGCTGATCATCACGCCGGATCATTACGTCCTGCGACTGCTGTACTCGCGCGGCGTCCCGCTCGAATCGCTGGGTGTCGCGGCGATCGACGGATCTTCTCCCGCGGCCGAGCAGGACCCGCGCAAAATCTGGCGGACGTTTGCCGACCATTGGCGCCTCTTCCGGGCGACGCCGACGCGCGCGTGGCTAGAGTACGAGCTACGCGACGTGTTCGGGGTGAAGCGCGAGCTCGATTCGGGGTCCGCTCAGCAGGTTTACGACGAGGTTCAGGAGAAGCTCAAGTCACCCGAGTTTCTGCCGCGTGCATTGCTCAAACGGTTCAACATCGAGCTGCTCGCGACGACCGACGCCGCCAGTGACTCGCTCGAGCACCATCGTGCGCTGGGCGCCATGGATTGTGGTACGCGGGTGATCCCTACCTTTCGCCCCGATGCGGTATTCCAGATCGCTGCGCCGGGGTGGTCAGCAGATCTCTCGCGGTTGGAGCGTGCCGCGGGTGGCGCGATTGGGAGTTATGCCGACCTGGTAAGGGCGCTGGCGCGCCGTCGACTCGAGTTCAAGGCGATGGGCGCGACTGCAACGGACCACGGAGTTGTCTCTCCCATGACTGAACGACTCTCGGACGCGGAGGTAGAGTCGCTCTTCGCCAAAGCACGAGAAGGAGCGGCGACCGGCGAAGACCAGGCTCGATTCGAGGCGCATCTTCTGATGGAGATGGCCCAGATGTCCGCGGATGATGGGCTCGTGATGCAGCTCCATGCCGGCGCGATGCGCGATCACAATGAGCTGATACATCGCCGCTTCGGACCGCATCGCGGTGGCGACATCCCTGTGGCAACGGAGTTCACCCGTAATTTGCATCCGCTGCTCAACGCGTACGGGAACGACTCGCGCTTTCACTTCATCGTTTTCACCCTCGACGAATCGACGTACAGCCGCGAGCTGGCGCCGCTTGCGGGGCATTACCCGGCCATGCTGTTGGGCGCGCCGTGGTGGTTCCACGATTCGATCGAAGGGATGATGCGCTATCGCCAGCAGGTCATCGAGACCGCCGGAATCGAAAACACCGCCGGCTTCACCGATGACACGCGCGCGTTCTGCTCGATTCCGGCGCGTCACGATCTGGCTCGACGAGTGGATGCGAATTATCTGGGCGGACTGGTGGCCCGGCAAGTGATCGGAATGAACGATGCGAGCGATATGGCGCGGGCGATGGCATACGATCTCGCCAGACGCGCGTATCGATTGGCCTGAGGAGACAATAGAAGATGACCGACGAATCATTGCCACGACGCACGTTTCTCAAGCTGGCTGCACTCGGCGCCGCGGGTGCGGGACTTGGTGACCTCGGATGCGCGACTGGAATCCCCGCGCCCGCGAGCCGCGGCAATGCGAGAGACGCCGGGCAGGACGCGGGGATCAAACTCGGAGTAGCGAGCTACTCGCTCCGGAATTTCCCGCGCGCGCAGGCGATCCAGATGACGAAAGCGCTCGGAATTCGCTACATCAATCTGAAATCGATGCACCTCCCGTACGAGTTGTCCCCGGTGGAAATCGCCGCGGCGCGCCAGGAAATCGAGGCCGCGGGCCTGGTCATCGTCGGCGGGGGGATGATCACGTTCGACACCGACACCGACGACGGCGTCCACAGGTACTTCGACTACGCAAAAGCCGCGGGCATGCCGGTGATCGTCTGCACGTGCAAGCCGTCAACGCTGCCACGCATCGAGAAGTTCGTGAAGCAGTACGACATCAAGATCGCAATCCACAATCACGGGCCCGGCGACGAAAACTTTCCATCGCCCTACGATGCGCTCATCGCGGTGAAGGGCATGGATCCGCGAATGGGATTGTGTATCGACGTGGGACACACGGTTCGCACGGGGACCGATGTGGTGCGCGCGATCGCCGACGCCGGGCCCCGTCTGATCGACATGCACGCGAAGGATTTGCGCGACCTGAAAGTGGCGGAGAGTCAGTGCATCGTCGGGGAGGGGAAGATGCCGATCGCGGATATCTTCCGGCAGCTTCGCGCCATCAGGTACCCGGGTTACGTCAACCTGGAGTACGAGATCGATGCCGACGATCCGATGCCGGGAATGAAACAGTCATTCGCTTACATGCGTGGCGTTCTCGCGGGGCTGGGGTCGGAGGCGCGTTAGCGCCGCCGCTGCCACGAGTGCGACGACAAATGCAGGAAGTGCCGTAGCCGCCGGCCAGATAATCAGGGCGAGCAGCCACGACGGCCGAATGCCCGATCCGGTCGACAGCGACCGAATCATTCCAGCGAGTGCCAGCGTGAGCCCGCCAATCGCAACTCCGACGGCCACGTGTAATGCCGTGAAGCGAGGTGAACTGCGCAATCTGGAGTGCTCGTACCAGATGTGCGCCGAGTACGCAACGGCGCTGATTATCCACGCGGCCAGCCGCCACACGCGCACGTGACTGGACGGCACGGCGAACACTCTGCCGATGAGAAAGTAGACGAGGCCGAGTAGAAGCGCCACGCGGATCCATGCTTGAGGACGCGGTGCGCTCATCGAGGGTCGCACGGATGGCCTATGCGCATCGGTCAAACTCATGGGCCTTCCTCGGGTGGGGCACGGTTACGTGAAATAGATCCGGTAACGCAGACTCTCCGCTCCTCCGTACACGGCTGGCTTGCGGAACTCCTCGAACACCACACCCCCATTCGCGGCAATGACTTTCTGCGATCCAATGTTCGTAGCATCAGTAGTGAGCTCCACGTAGTCGAGGCCCTCCGTCCTCGCTTCGGGTAGCAGCAGCGCGAGGGCAAGCGTCGCGTACCCCTTCCGTTGCTTCCAGGGGACCACGGAGAAGCCGATGTGGCCGAGACAGTACGGCGGAAGCTCGTTCGTGCCCGGCTGCCATCGAAACCCGATGCTGCCGCAAAACTCGCCGTCCCACATCCACCTGTGGTATCCAGGCAGCCTCGGCACCTTTGAGCCATCGGGCAGCGTTATCTGCCGTCCTTTCGAATCGCGGTCGACCTGGTCGGTGAGGAACCGGTCCGGGTCCCGAGCAATTCTCTCGAGCTGCTCGCGAGAAACTTCCGGCCGAATATTGTCGGGCGACCAGCCTTTCTTGAGCGCCGCGATATAACTGGCTAAGTAGTGTGCCGAAGGTAAGACGAGCTGCATGACGTTGGGCATGGGAAGTCGCTTCGAAGCACTCGTAGCGAACGTATTCGATGCGGGTCGGATCAATGATGTTCGCGAAGCCTAAAGGTGACAACCATTGCGAGTTGGCTCCCGATGGTTGCGCTCGAGACACATCTCGTCAAGTCCACCCGTAGGCTGACTCAAGGTCGCCGGCGCATTTTGCGCGCGACGTCGAGTGCGCTTTCTGCCCAACGCCGAAGCAGCTCCGGATCCTCCAGAATATCCTCCGGAAATTTAATAGTACTGCATCGCTCCGCGTTCATTGGCGGGGCCGGCGTCGTGGCGTTTGCTCGAGAAGGAGCCGGTCAACGCCGGGCGCCGAGGTACGCGACCTTGATGCCGCTGAACTCGCCGCTTAACTCGGCGCTAAGGAAGCACACCACCACCATTGCGGCGAAGCCGCATCCGAAAAGTGCTTGAAAGCTGCCACGTTTGCTAAGCGGTTGGGGTCGCGACTACGTCCCCGGTGGCCGATAAGTGATCGAGGAAGCCTTCTTCAGGGCGGCGAGTGTCTCTTCGACGGTTAGCAGAACGGTCGTCTCGAGGGAGCTCAGGGCTCCTCCTCCACCAATGGCGATCGCCGTAGCCGCCATCGAGACGTTATCTGGCGCCTCCCAAAGATTGTAGCCATCGTGATCGCCGAAGGCGTACCAGAAGCCGTGCAACTTTCCGCCGACCGACTCGATGTACTGTTTGGCCGCGGCGCGTCGATCCTCGGGATTCTTGATCAACCTTGCCCAGGTCTCCGGCGTATACCTGAATCGGGTGAGATACATTGGCATCGATTCTCCTCCTCTTTCACAGGGCTCGCGGCAACAGTCGCGGAAGATACCGCATTTCGTCGCCTTTCACATCGGACCGCGTGCTGCAACGTTTGCTAGGCGCGGATTTACACCGTAATAAAATTAAAACCATTGAGGATCCTTTCGATTTGCCATTTGCCGTCTTTCCGTGCGAGCAGGATGTTTTCTCCAGTAATGACAACTCGTTCGGGATCAAGGCAGGTTCGACGTACCGTTGCGATGGCACTATCGCCACCCAAAGGTTGAACCGTTGCTGTGAGAACATACCCGTGCACTCCAGGGGCGGTGATTGATGGACAGACAAGTGGCGTTGCTGAATTAGCGATTCGGTA
>JBDTND010000120.1:0-6948 GCA_039933915.1 Gemmatimonadales bacterium
AAGGGAGCCAAGATCGTCGATCAGCGCAGCATGACCGGGAACTAGGTAGCGCTGGTGGCGGTTTCTTAAAGCCGGCACCTGCAAATGAACGCGGCGGGAGGCGTCAGAAGGTGAAGGTGCCAGCATCGAGTGGACCACGCGTTTGACTTATCTCTGTGGGCTGCAGAAAAGGTGTTGCTGGTACCTGGCCCGCGGTAGTACAGTCCAGATGTCGTGAACTCGCAACTCGCATCTACGCTTCTGACCCCTCCCGCCGCGTTCAGTTGAATGACTCAGCGGCTCACCAACCCAGCCCACGAGTTCCAGACTGACCTTACTTTCTTCCGGTAGGCCTGAGTAATCCGGCGACCGCCGCCAATTTCTTCGGATCGGTCCCCCGCCTCTGCGCAATCTCAACGGCCGCAGTCGACAACACCCGGTAAACCGCGAGCGCCGCGTCGTGCCCCTCCAGTCCGCGCAAATGCTTCCCGACAGTCTCCGCATCCCCGCGCATTATCGGCCCGGTCAACGCGTCGTCGGGTAGAGCCTGCTTCATGTTCGCGAGAGCTCCGCTCATGAGACTCTCGACCGCCTGATGCGCGCTCGAGTCGGGAATCCCGATGTCGTGCAGCAGATGCCCAGCCACCGACGCGAGTACGACAGGAAAGTTCGACGAGATGACGGCCGCAGCGTGATATGTCGGCTTCTTCCCCGGCGGAATCTCGAGCGTCCGCGCTCCCAGATGGCCCGCGAGCCTGCGTGAAGCGTTCTTCGCCGCGTTATCGCCGTCGATTCCGATCCAGCCCTTTCGAAGCAATTCGGCGGATACGTCCGGATCGCTGAAGGGAACGAGCGGGTGAAACGTCCCGCCCGGCACGCCCGCCCGCGCCAGCACTCCAAGTCCAACCGGCTCCGCGATCGCTGACGTGTGAAGGATTACGGTGTCGCGCTGGATGCGGCCGTCGTTCGCCGCAATGATGACTTCATCCACGGTCTGATCGAGCTGCGGGTCGCGCACGCACAGTATCACGACGTTCGCGCGTGCGATATCAGGGGGAATGCTTCCGGTAGATGTCGCGACACCCGACGGGCGCTTGCCGTGCATCCCGACCACCTCGACCCCGGATGCGCGAAAGGCGCGGAAGAGCCCGCGCCCCACGTGACCGGGCCCGATGATGAAGACCCGCTCGCTCACTCTATCCCGCCGCCGGCTTGAGCTGTCGAGTCGGCCGCAGCTGCGTGCGCTGCCGCCTTCTTGAGCAGATCCTTCTCCGACCTGGCGCCGTGCGCAAGATCGAGCGCTCGCTGCAGCGCCTTGTCCACAGAGGCGCGCCGGCGGAACTCCGCATCGCTGCCGAAGATATAGCGCGCGATGTCGAAGCTGATCACGCGAGAGACGAGCGGCTCTGCTTCATCGTACACGTTGCGAGGAATGTCGATGCCCCGCGCTTTCATTCTGCTCCAGACATCGTCCCGCATCGCCGGAGTCACGACGAAATCGCGGGTGGTGACTCCGTGATTGCCCTTCAGGAAGAGCGCGTAGTCCGTGACAGCGTCCCTGAAATGCCCGGCCTTTGCTCCAAGCGCGCGCAGGAAGTTTCCGTCCGCCACCGGCGTCGTGCTGTCGCCAGCGATGACGTCAGGGGTGATTCCGCCGCCTCCGTACACGGTTCGGCCGCTATCGGTGTGGAATCGCGGACGTTTGTTGGCTGGGATTTCGTCAGGCTCATCATCGCCAGGCCGCTTGCGCGTGATCGAGCGCCCCGCGGGGGTGAACCACCGGGCGGTCGTGATCTTGAGCCCGCCTTCCGTGCCGAACGCGATGATGCTCTGCGCGCTTCCCTTACCGTACGTCGGAGTCCCGACGATAAGCGCGCGATCGTGATCCTGCAGCGCGCCGGCGACGATCTCGGACGCGCTGGCGCTCCGCCCGTCGACGAGGACGATCAGGGGAAGCTGCGGCCAGCGCTGTTTACCCGTATCCGCGTATTCGCGGTTGGATTCGGGCAGGCGCCCGCGCATGCTGACTATCCTCTGCCCTGGTTCGAGAAAGAGATCCGACACCTTCACACCCTGAGTCAGCAAGCCGCCTGGATTTGTCCGGAGGTCCAACACCAGTGTCTTCATTCCGCGGCCGAGGAGTGCCGATATCGCTCCAGTCACTTCCTGCGCGGTTGAATCGCTGAATGCCTTGAGATCGATGTAGCCAACACCATCGTTCATCAACGCGACTCTGCGCACGGCACTCTGATGGACGTTCGTGCGCTGAAGGCTGAACTCGATTGGCTTGCTGATTCCGGGACGCTCGACCTTGATCGTGACGAGCGTGCCCGGCTTCCCGCGCAAAGATCTGGACGCCTCTTCGTTGGTCCAGCCCTTCGTCGGCTTCCCCGCGATCTCGATTATCCGGTCTCCCGGCTGTAATCCCGCACGCTCGGCGGATCCGCCCGGCATCGGCGCAACGACGATCAGCCAGCCGTCGCGAAGATCGACTTCGATGCCCAATCCCGCATAGTTGCCCGACGTGCTCTCGTTGAGCCTGGCAAACCTGTCGGGGGGAAGAAAAGTCGAATACGGATCTCTGAGCTCGTACAGCATTCCATCCACCGACTTCCGGTACAGGGCAGAGTCGCTGAGGGGATCGACGTAATCGTTCTGAATGCGCCGGAAGACACTCTCGAACAGCTGCGCGCCTTCAAAGGCGGTAAACGTCCCGACGCGCGCGCCGCGCTGCAGCAGCCAGCCCCCGGTGACAAGGGCGGCGAACAGCGTGCCCGCGACGATCATCGTGCGGGCACGTGCGGAGGCGCTGGGAAGCCTGATTCTCATTGTATCTCTAACCCTTTATGCTGCCAAAAGGTTGCGGAAATGCGGAGGCGAGGGCCGAGATGACGCGTTTTTGAACAGCCGCCTCATCGCCAGTCCCGTCTATCAACTTGATTGGTCCGCACTCTGGATGCGAGTGTTGCCACTCCGATTTCGCGAACTCGCGGAAAGCGCTCGCCACACGATCGTGAAATTCGTCATCCGCCTGCTCCATCCGGTCCCTCGATCCGCGCGCGTCAGCGCGACCAAGGCCTTCGCTGGCGGCCACGTCGAGCAACACCGTGAAGTCGGGCACGAGGCCACCCGTCGCCAGGCGGTTGGCCTGGCGGACCTCCGGCTCGGGCAGGCCGCGCCCGAAAATCTGATACGCGTAGGTCGAGAGGAAAAAACGATCCACCAGCACGACTTTGCCTTCGTCCAGGGCGGGCCGGATCTTCCGCGCCGTCAGCTCTGCACGCGATGCCATGAACAGCAGCGCCTCGGTCGAAGGGCTGATCTCCTGCTCGGCGTGCAGCAGAATTTTCCTGATGTCGTCACCGACTGGAGTTCCACCCGGCTCGCGCACCGATAGGCAGGCCACATTCGCCGCAGTGAGACGCGCGGCCAAGAGACGGATTTGAGTCGTCTTGCCCGCGCCCTCGGCTCCCTCGAAGACGATGAGCTTGCCGCCGGCGGGAGCCATGCTCAGGACAGCGTAATGATCGGGCTCACCGCGCCCTTCTTCATCCCGTCCATGATCCACTGATTCACGCGCATCATGAGCTTGTCGAAGTTTTCCTGGGCGACGACCGCGCGCTGGTATGCGGGCTGGGACTGGATCTTCTCCAGCATGCCGTCGAGCTGCTGCTCCATCTCTGGCGTTGGCGTGTCGCCCTTCTGGATCAGATCCTGTGCTTCTCCGCGCAGCTTCTCCATCTGCTGTAGCAGCGCAACTGAATCCCTATCCTCGTTGAGCGCCTCACTCGACCGCTTGAGCGTCTGATACTCGGGACTCTGGCCGATCATCCGCCCCAGCTCTTTTCCTTTCTCTTCCAACATCATCTCTCCTGTATGCCTTGCGCTGGGCTATATGCGCCGCGCGAACACGAAACGCTCTCGGCCGGTTAGATCGAGCAGCACCTCGATCTCCGCGAACCGCCCATCGACCGCTATCATCTCCATCACCGTGCCCGAGCGACGAGTGTCGACCTCGAGCGCCAGCATGCCTCCGCTCGCCAGCACAGACGGCGCCTGGCGCACGATCTCACGCGTCACCGACAATCCGTCCCGCGGGCAAAGCAGCGCCAGACTCGGCTCCCAGTCGCGAACATCGGCCGGGAGGTCTGCGATCTCGGCAAAGCTGATATACGGTGGATTGGAAACGATCGCGTGCACTTTTTCGCCCGCGAGTGGGGCAAGCAGCGAGCCGACGCGCAGCTCCACCGGCGATTGCAGGCCATGCCGCATTGATGCGGCGTTCGCGCCCGCGACGGCGATGGCATCGAGCGAGATGTCGGTGGCGATGACGCGCTCGAACTCGCGCTCGAACGCGAGCGAAAGCGCGATAGCGCCTGAGCCCGTTCCAATGTCCGCGATGACGCGCGTCTTCGACGTGCACCGTTCCAGGACGCGCTCGACCAAAACTTCGGTCTCAACGCGGGGGATCAGCACGCGCTCGTCGACTTCGAGCGTCAGGTGCCGGAACGATGCGCGTCCCACCGCGTAAGCGAGCGGAGCGCCGCCGGCGCGCTTCATGGCGGCCCGAATCACCGATCTCGCTACGTCCGGAGACGCATCGGACACGGCGTTGGCGGCGGCCCAGAACTTCGGTACGTCGAGGACTGCGGCAACGATCTCTCGCGCCTCGCGCTGCGGCTCAGCGACGCCTTCCGACTCGAGCATCGATGTGCACCCGGCGAGCAGGTCGCCGATAGTGCCGATCGGCAGCGTGGTTCGGAAAAACGGTGTTCCGGCTTTATTCACTGAGCTTCTCCTCTACGTCGGCGACCTTCAGGGCTTCGATGAACGGCTCGATCTCTCCATTGAGAACTTTCGTCAGCTCGTGGAGAGTGAGGTTGATTCGGTGGTCCGTGACGCGGTTCTGCGGATAATTGTAGGTCCTGATCTTGGCCGAGCGGTCGCCCGTGCCGACCTGCGTCTTGCGCAGGCGGGATCGCGCGGCTTCCTGCTCGGCGATCCTGGAGTCGAGCAACCGCGCGCGCAGAACTTCCATCGCCTTGAGCTTGTTCTGTAGTTGTGATTTCTGGTCCTGCTGGCTGACGACGATTCCGCTCGGGATGTGCGTGATGCGGACCGCGGAGTCTGTGGTGTTCACGCTCTGGCCGCCAGGGCCCGAAGAGCGAAAGACATCGATGCGCAGATCCTTGTCCTCGATCTTGAGATCGATCTCCTCGGCTTCCGGAAGCACGGCGACCGTCGCGGCGGAAGTATGAATCCGCCCCTGATTTTCGGTGACTGGAACCCGCTGCACCCGGTGCACTCCGGATTCCCAGCGCATCACGCCGAATGCCCCCTCGCCCTTGATCTTGAAAATCGCTTCCTTCATTCCGCCCAGAGTGCCGTCGGATTGCGAGATGACCTCGATGCGCCAGCGACGCCCCTCGGCGAAGCGGGTGTACATCCGGTAGAGATCGGCGGCAAAGAGGGCGGCTTCGTCGCCGCCGGTGCCACCCCTGATCTCGACGATAGCCGGGCGGTCGTCGAGGGGATCGTGCGGAATGAGGGCGGGTTTGATCTTTTCGATGAGACCGTCGATGGACGTCTCGAGACGCAGCGTTTCAGCTTTAGCTTCCTGCGCCATCTCGGGGTCGTCGGAATCGGCGAGCTCGCGGGTTTCCGCGAGCTCCTGCTCGAATCTCTGGAGCTTGTTCCCCATTTCGACGAGTGGCTGGAGATGCCTGTGCTCGCGGCCCAGCGCTGCCATGCGCTGCTGGTCTCTCACGGTTTTCGGATCGGAGAGCTCTCGCTCTACCTCAGAGGCACGCTCGATGGCGTCCCTGAGCCGGTCGCGGAGACTCAGGTTTCCGTGCTAGGGGCAGCGGCCGGCTTGCCGTACTTCTGACGGAAGCGCTCGACGCGTCCGGCGGTATCGACGAGCTTCTGCTTGCCCGTGAAGAAGGGGTGGCACTGGGCGCAGATGTCGGTGTGAATCTCCGCCTGGGTGGATCGGGTCTGGTAGGAATTACCGCAGGCGCACCTGACGGTGGCCGTAGCGTATACTGGATGGATATCGGGCTTCATTGGACTGTCTCTGAGGTTTCGTGAATAGCTTTGAATTATAGCCAAATCGGACTCCTCAAACAAGTTAGCCAGCTTCTCGGTTACAGCTTTAACAGCACGCGAAGAACCTGCTGCACCTGCTCAATCCTTGGGTGCGTTACGACGCCCCGACAATGTTGCAGTCGCTCGGTGGAGATTGAACGAATATCCTCTACCTTGATGTAACTATCGAAGTCCAGGCCGGCCTCGCCCTTTGGAACAAAGATGTGCGAGGGCAGCTGCTTGTTTACCTTCGTGACAGGAATGACAATTACCAATTCCGCTGGGCCGTGGTTGAATTTGTCGACCGAAATCACCAGAGCCGGACGACTCCCCTGTTGCTCCCGACCCTTGGTCGGATCGAGGCTGACCTGCCATATCTCACCTCGGGACGGGTGATTCCTCGGCGCGGTTGAACTACTCACGCGTCAAGACCGTCTGTCAGAGTGTTTTCCCAAAGCTGGCGTTCCTGCGCTTCGAGATCCCAGTCAACTGGTCGCGAACGCAATCTACCGAATCCCGCGTTTATTTCGTCAAGCAGTCGTTCGCGCTGATATGCATCAAGTGCTTCGTGAATGATCTCTTGCTGCTGTTTACCTGTTCGTTCAGCTAATGCCTGGACGATCTGATGGTCAGTGTCCAGTATTCGCATCGTTGCCATTGTCACCTCGCGTTAATTGATTAGTTAACTGATTAGTTTACCGTATAGTAGACTGATTCGTCAACCAAAAAGTAAATAGTTGCGGTTGAGCCGCTCAGCAAGCCTTTAAACTTTCCGGCTTTCTCCAAACGATACCCCAAAGAGGAGCTCTCGCTGTCGGGGAAGCGATGGCTGTCTGCCCTGCGGCGACATCGAGAACGATGAGTCCGCGCGTACTGAGGGAT
>JBDTND010000121.1:0-6895 GCA_039933915.1 Gemmatimonadales bacterium
TCCTTTGCCCAGAAGTGCATGAAGAACAGCCGTGGCTGCTCCTCCAGCATATGGCTGTGAAGGGCGGTGACTTCGATCCCGTGCGCGCGGAAGGCAAGAATCACCGGATTCACCTCGGCGGCACGTAAGACGAAATCGCCCGTGATCGCTGCCTCCCCATTTCCAATCGGCTGAAAATTGATTGCTGTTGCGACACCCATGGAAGGCGGGATCGCGACTCCCATTTCAGTGATCGTCTCACTGCGCGGGATGCTCACCTGATAGACGACACCATTCAGCTTGCCGGCAACGCCGAGGGCGCTCGCGATGCCGGTCGTATCGAGGTCCGCGGCAGAGGGAGTAGCAGCCGGTGATGGCGGGTCGAGCGGCGTCTTGCTCACCGCCAGCGCGTCATGAATCGCCTGCGCGATCTTCGTCGCATCTCCGTGCGCCGAGATGTGCATGTACATGATATGCGGAGTCTCGCCGAGCAGATGATTGTGGAGAGCAGTCTGCTGCACGCCGCCGACTTGCAGCGCGTTTATCATCGGGCTCGCCTCGTCTTCGGTGATGACGAGATCACCCATCGCCATCGCCTGCCCTCTGCCGGTCTCCTTGAACGCGACCCAGCCGCCGAGCGCGAACGCCGGCTTCAGAGTCACCCCATCGAGCGTCACCGACAAATCGCTGCGCGGGAAGCTGAACTTGATGACGTTGCCTGGCTGAATCGTGCCGGGTCGGCCGAGCGCACTTTCAACCGCCGACCAGGGTCCCGGCGCTACGATAGGTTGCTGACCAATAAGGGGCGTCGCGAGCGCGGCAAGCGCAAGTGCGGCGAGAGTACTCATTACACGCATGGTGTTTGAGCTCCGGACTTTGGCATGGGTGATACCGCCGAGCTTCCCAGAAATGACCGCTGCGAGTCGTGCCTACTGACGGAACTGCTTCACCACATTCTCAGGATGCGGAGTCTTTCCCCAGCCTGGCAGATTGAGTCGAGCCGTCGCCACATAGGCGTCTCCATCGACATCGAATTTCCCGGCGCATTCCGTTGAGCACAGGTAAAAGGTCTGGTCGCTGTGCTGACGCTCGAACGGCGCCTTTTGTCTGTCGATTGTCATTCCGCAGACGGGATCGATTACCTGCGTATTGGAACTCATGCCTTGCTCTCCAACCGGGATGATTGCGAATTAGACTTCAGTCGATCTTAAGACGCGCCGCACTCCCCCGCAACCGATGGATGTTCGCCCCGAGCCTGCTTGGCTGCCCGGCTGCAACAATACTGCGCTCCTTCCAGACAGAATAGACAGCGGGAATTACAACGAGCGTCAGCACCGTGCTGGAGATCATCCCGCCCACCATCGGTGCCGCAATGCGCTTCATCACGCTCGAGCCGGCGCCGCTCCCGATCAGGATTGGAATCAGTCCCGCCATGATGGCGGTGACAGTCATCACTTTCGGGCGGACTCTCTCAACCGCCCCTTCCACAATCGCCTGGTAGAGGTCGCCGAGCGTAGGTGTCCCGGTCTCGAGCTTTGCCTTCCACGCGTGATCGAGATAGATGAGCATGATCACACCGGTTTCCGCCGCCACACCCGCTAGCGCGATCATGCCGATCCAAACCGCTACCGACCAGCTGTAGCCGAGGGCCCATACGAACCAAACTCCGCCAACGAGCGCAAATGGAAGCGAGAGCATTACGATCAGTGTTTCCGGAACGGTGCGGAAGTTCAGGAAGAGCAGGAGGAAGATGATCGCCAGGGTCGCGGGAATGACTAGCATCATCTTCTGCTTCGCCCGCTGCATGTACTCGTATTCTCCGCTCCAAACGAGAGTGTAGCCGGGCGGAAGTTTTACCGTGTTGTCAACGACTTTCTGTGCGTCGGCCACGTAGCTGCCGATGTCACGGCCCATTACATCGACGTAAACCCACGCGGTCGGGACTGCGTCCTCCGTTCGTACGACCATCGGGCCGGCCACCTTCTTTATCGTTGCAACTTGTCCCAATGGGACCTGCGCCGAAGGGCCGGACGCGCCAGAAGCCGAACCACCCATGGCGCCGCTCGCGGACGCGCCACCGGTTTGACCGGGCGCGAGGTCGTGACCAACAGGGACGAGGATATCCGCGAGTCTCTCCGGTGCGTCGCGAAGCTCCTGCGGATAGCGAACGCGTACTTCGTATCGCTCGCGACCTTCAACGGTTTGAGTGACCGTCATTCCACCGATGGCCGCGGCAATTACAGTTTGCACGTCGCCGACGTTCAGGCCGTGCCTGGCCGCCTCTTCCCGGTTGATGGCGATGTCGAGGTAGTAGCCTGAGACTGCACGCTCAGCGAAAGCGCTTCGCGTTCCGGGAACGGTTTGCACCGCTCTCTCGACCTCACGTCCGATGCGCTCGAGCACGTTCAAGTCGGGGCCGAAGACCTTGATTCCAACCGGCGTCCGAATGCCCGTCGCCAGCATGTCGATGCGCCCTTTGATCGGCATCGTCCACGCGTTTGTGACACCCGGCATGCGTGTCGCGGAATCCATCTCCTCGACGAGCCGGTCGTAGGTCATCCCTCTGCGCCAGGCGTCTTTGGGCTTGAGCGTTATCGTCGTTTCATACATGTCGAGACCAGCCGGGTCAGTTGCCGTGTTCGCTCGGCCCGCTTTGCCCCAGACGTGGTCGACTTCGGGAAAGTTCTTGAGAATCCCGTCCTGGATCCTCACGATCTCCCGCGCGCGTGCGATGCTGATGCCGGGCAGCGTCGTCGGCATGAAGAGAATGGTCCCTTCCTCGACTGGCGGCATGAACTCGCTTCCGACGCGCGACCATGGAATCCATGTAAGAATCAGTGCGCACGCGGCGGCGATGATTACGGGCCAGCGATTCCTCAGCACCATATCGATGAGACGGCGGTAGAGGCGAACCAGAGCGCGATTGATCGGGTTGGCTTCCTCGCGTCGAATGCGCCCGCGGACGAGGAAAACCATCGCGACGGGCACGAGCGTAATGGAAAGAATACTTGCGGCCGCCATCGAAAAGGTCTTCGTAAAAGCGAGCGGCTTGAACAGTCGTCCTTCCTGACCCGTAAGAGTGAACACCGGCAGGAAAGCGACGGTGATGATGAGAAGTGAAAAGAAGAGAGCTGGTCCGACTTCGCGCGCAGAATCGAGCACGATCGCCAGTCTCTCCTCACTGGTGAATCCGCTGGTATCGAAGGACTTTGCTGAAGCGCCACCGGAAACGACGGATTTGGCCGCAACTGCCCGCTCGAGATGCTTGTGCGTGTTCTCGATCATCACGATCGCGGCATCGATCATGGCTCCGATCGCAATCGCAATACCTCCAAGCGACATGATGTCGGCGCTCACACCGGCAACGCGCATCGCGATGAATGCCATCAGGATCCCGACCGGAAGCGTCAGTATCGCCACGAGCGCGGAGCGCGCGTGAAACAGAAACACGATGCATACGAGCGCGATGATCAGGCTTTCCTCAAGCAGCTTGCCCCTGAGATTCGCGATCGCGGCCTCGATCAGAACACTCCTGTCGTATACGGGTTTGATCACTACACCCGGCGGAAGGCTGCCTTCAAGTGTCGCGATCTTTGCTTTCACACGATTGATAGTCGCAAGCGCGTTCTCTCCGAAGCGCATCACCACGATGCCGCCAACGGCGTCGCCTCTGCCGTCGAGATCGACGAGCCCTCTCCGCACCGCCGGACCCACGCTGACCCGGCCGAGCTCCGCGATCCGCAAAGGCGTACCGCCGGCAGTCGCGCCGACTTCGACATTCTCGATGTCGCCGATCGACTTGAGATACCCAAGGCCGCGGATCATGTACTCGCGTTCGGTCAACTCCAGCACCATTGCGCCGACATCGTTGTTCGCATTCTGGATCGCGCTCATTACCCGTGTTAGCGGTATGCCGTAAGCGGCGAGCTTCGTCGGATCGAGATCGACCTGGTACTGCTTCTCGAATCCCCCGATGCTGGCGACCTCTGAAACGCCCGGAACGGCGGTGAGCGCGTACCTGACGTACCAGTCCTGGATGCTCCGCAGCTGGGAGAGATCGCGTTTACCAGATGTGTCTTCGAGCGAGTATTGAAAAACCCAGCCCAGTCCAGTTGCGTCCGGACCCAAGGCTGGTGATACCGACGGCGGCAAGCTGCCTTTCAACGTGTTGAGGTACTCCATCACACGCGATCTCGCCCAATAGATGTCGGTGCCGTCCTCGAAAATCACGTACACGAACGAAACGCCAAAGAACGAATACCCTCTGACTGTCCGGGCCCCAGGGACCTTCAGCATTTCCGCCGCGATCGGATAGGTGACCTGATCCTCGACGGTCTGTGGCGCCTGCTCTCCGTAATCTGCCTGAACTATCACCTGAACATCCGAGAGGTCGGGAAGCGCCTCGAGCGGAGTGGTGCGCACTGCCCAGATGCCAGCTCCGATCGCGGCCGCGGTGAAGAGCAGCACGATGAGCGTGTTGCGGAGGGACCATGCGATCATTCGCGCGATCATCGCTTCTCCTGCGAGGTTTTGGGAGTTGGTGGGTTGACCACGGCGGGCGCGCCCGGCGCGCGCGGCGCGGCGATGTCCATACCGGGCATGTTGCCCATCCCACCGAGCACTTCCCCAAGCTTGGATTCAGCGTCTACCAGGAACGTACCGGAGGCAACGATGGTGTCGCCCGGGGAAAGGCCCGATCGAATTTCTATCCTGTCATCACCCACTGCACCGAGGGTGACCTCGTGGGGCTCGAGCATTCCATCTGCACGCTTGACGAAGACGATGTTCCGCCGCCCGGTTGAGAGCACCGAAGAGCGAGGCACGGAGAGAACGGGCAGACCCTGATTCGTAATTTTCATAGTCGCGTACATTCCGGGCTTCAGCCTGAAATCGGAGTTCGGCACGACGACGCGAATCCGCGCTGTCCTGGTCAGCGAATCCAACGTCGGGTATATGTACTCGATGCGGCCTGTCCGCTCGGCCCCGGCCACGGCGGATATCTCGATTGCGGCGGTGGCGCCGAGATGAATCGCGGGCAAATCGCGCTCGAATACCGAGCCCTCGATCCAAAGCCTGCTCAGGTCGGCAATACGGAACAGCGTCTCGCCGGCCATGATCTTCTGGCCGCGCACGACGTTTTTCTCCAGCACGAATCCGCTGAACGGAGCGCGCAGTGTTACAGTCTTGCGGACGATCCCCGTACGTTCGACGCGCGCAATCTCGTCCGCCGGCACATCCCAGAAGCTCAGACGACGACGCGCGCTCTCGACGAGATTACCGACTCCCTGCCTGGTGCCAGGTTCGGCGCCGCTCACATCCTGGCTGAGGCGCTTCGCCAACAAGAGCTCTTCTTCAGCCGCCACAACCATTGGCGAGTAGAGCTCGAGCAGTGGTTGGCCGGCGCGTACAAGCTGACCGGTCGTATTCAGGTAGAGTGTCTCGACCCACCCATCGAGTTTGGGGTTGATCGCGGAGACGAGGCGCTCGTCGTAAGACACCTGGCCAACGACGCGAATCTCGTGAGCCAGCACTGCGGGAATTACGACTCCATACGTAACTCCAATCCGCTCAGCCTCGGCTGCTGTCAACTTTACCGATCGCTGGTCGGTAGCTCCGGTCGCCGCAGTCGCTTTCGGTGGCGCTACTGCGTCTGGCCCCGCTCGCCTGGTCCCGATATAAGCCACTGCTATCGAGCCGACGATCACCCCGATCGCAATCAGACGACCCCTGGGGAGCATTGCGGCAAACCTTCTGTGGCGTTCAACCTCGAGTAGGGCGCTTGATTGCTGTGTCATGGTGTTACTCCTGTTGGTCCAGCTGCCGTGTCGGAATGCGTGATCAGATTGGCGCCGAGTAGCATCTCGAGATCTGCCCATGCCTTACCTTCGGACGCCTCGAGCTCGTGGAGACTCTGCTTATAGCGTCGCACCGTCATTCGGTCTTCGAGCAGCGTCATGAAGTTCACCGTCCCGACGCGATAGGAAGCGAATGCCGAGGCCGCGGCGGCATCTGCCTGCGGAATGATCGTGCTCCGATACAGGGCCTGGAGATTCCTTGAGCGTTGGAGATCGGCGTAGGCTTCAGAGATCTGCCACTTATTGTCGGCGCGCATCTGCTCGAGGTCGGCTGCCGCCATTCTTTTCATCGCCTGATATTCCGTGCGCATCGGCAGCTGACGCGACCTCGCGAAAATCGGAATCGACGCACCGACCATGAGACTTCCCATCCACTCGGTTCCCATCGGGCCGCCCCGCCGGCCGAGCTGCACACCGAGCTGGAGATCGGGCCACAGCTCGCGCACCGCGCGCTTGTTTTCCGCGGTGGCAGATTCGAGCGTCGCGACGCCAGACCGGATCATCGGACTCCGTTCGTTCGCCATTACGATGAGAGATTCGAGCGAAGGCAGTGTCGAGGGGAACGCGGGAAGAACCGCCGGACCGACCGACGCTGAGTCAGTCCGGTTGAGTAGAGCGTTGAGCCGCGCGACGAGAGCGGTTCTCATGCTCCGCAGGCGCATCGTGTCTTCGGCCATCCTGGCTGTCTCAACGTTTGCGCGCAGCACATCGACCTGCACTGCCTGACCGACGCGATACATCGCTTGTGAGGTTCTGCTGATGTCCTCCAGCGAGCGAAGCGCCTGCTGCGCGACGTCGAGCGCGCGATCCGTCTCGTAGATGTCGTAGAATGCGGAGGCCACATCGCGGCGAACGGTCCACACCACGGCTGATGCTCGTGAACGTTCCGCGTCAGCTGAGGCTGAGGCAGCGCGGCCGGCGAGACGGAGCTTGCCGCCGAGCGGAAGCATTTGCATCACTTGCAGCTGCTGCATTCCGGTGACTGGCATCGGCTTGAGATCGCGGAGACCGTAGTTCATCAACCCGACCTGTAGTTGTGGGTCGGGCGGTCGCGACGCCGA
>JBDTND010000122.1:0-6667 GCA_039933915.1 Gemmatimonadales bacterium
CGCCAGACCATCCAGACTGCTTCGCGGACGATCTTTTTTGACATCTTGCTCTCGCCTTCGGTCCGGTCGACGAAGATTATCGGAATCTCAAAGAGGTGGAAGCCGCGCTTCCACGCGCGATACGACATCTCGATCTGAAACGCGTAACCGTTTGACTTGATGGACTTTAGATCGATCGATTCAAGTACATTGCGACGGAAGCACTTGAACCCGCCGGTGGCGTCGAAGATCGGCAGTCCCGTCACGGCGCGCGCGTAAATGTTCGCGGCGTAGCTCAGAAAGAGCCGGCTCATTGGCCAGTTCACAACGTTGACATGACCGTCCTGGTACCTGGAGCCGAGTACCACATCGGCCTCCTTGATGGCCTCGAGGAACTCAGGCAAACGCTCAGGATTGTGCGAGAAGTCAGCGTCCATCTCGAATACGAGATCGTACTTCCGCTCGAGCGCCCAGGCAAAGCCGGCGATGTAGGCGGTCCCGAGTCCCAGCTTTCCCTCCCGATGGATCACGTGAACTCTGGCGTTGTTCGCCGCGATTCCATCCACGATGGCACCGGTCCCGTCGGGCGACCCGTCGTCGACGACCAGAATCTCGATCGACGGGTCCTGAGCCAGTACCGCCGGGATCAGCCGTGCAATGTTGAAGCGCTCATTGTATGTCGGTACGATGACCAGTGCGCGATCAGGCAAGTCGTCTCCGGTCGCGCCATACGCCGGCGCCCAGCATGAGGAACCCGATCGCGATCGCGATCCAGGTGATCAACTTCCCCCGCTGATAGGCGGGACTCGTGAACTCGAGGCTAACGCTACGGGCGCCCGCGGGAAGGTCGACACCAATGAACGTGTAATCCGCGCGTCCAATTCGTCCTGGCTTGCCGTCGATGGTCGCCACCCAGCCCGGGTAGAAATTTTCCGAAACAACAAGTGACGACCCCGCTCCAGCGGGCTCGCTCAGATCGATCTGAACTTTGCCCGCCTCATAACGCTTTACTGTCGCCGTGATCGATGACGGTTCCGGCAAAGCCTGGAGCCCTTGCGCGGCTGTCACGTCGGCGGACGTATCGAACAGAGCAGCGCGCTTTACATCGAACCTCGGATTGAGAACTGTCGCCAGCACTTGTTCATCGGGAGCCCTGACGGCAACAGGCGTCACCCAAGCGTAGGGATTCTCCACCGGGAACCGAAAGAGAAACACGGTGTCCCCCGACGCGTTGACAACCGGCCCCTTCGCCAGCTTCAGGTTCGCTATGAACGGCAATTCCGGAATGTTGGTGAGCAGGTATCGGGCATTGGAGAGCTGAAGAACGTTGGCCGTGAATATCCGATTGTCGTCGGAGTTGAGACCAGTAAGCTCGTTATACCTGCCAATCTGATTCCCGTGATAGCCCCAGACCGTTCTGATTCCGTGAGTCATCAGGCCATCACCGCTGAGAAACACGTCGGGCTGTGGGGGCTGCCTTCCCGGGAACGCGAATACTCGGACCGGCTGCGGCTCGGCCTTGAGCATCTCGATGATCGGGTCGCTCGCGTAGATCACCTTTGCGGGCGGCGAGAACATCCAGTAGATCCGCTCGATACTCCACAGGTCGACTGCCATGAGGGCGACGACACCCCAGGCGCCGAGCCTGACGCCCATCTTTTGCCGAGAGACGCCAAACCAGAGTGCGACAACGAGGAGCACGACGGCCAACGAGCGCCACGCTCCGAAAATGATAGCCGAGTTGTTTCCCTGTGCCCGGTCAATGAGCCTGTCATCCGCGAAAGACTCGGCCATGCTTGTGAGCGCGCCAACGGAAGCGAGAAGCGCGATCGCCAACCCGAAGACTGCCCAGCCGAGTACATATCTCCGCGGGATACGAAGCTGGAGGAAACGCTCAGTTCCGACGCAGGCCAGCAGCGCGATCGCGAGCGTTCCGACAAAGAAAATCGTTGCGGGAGCGCGGAAATACTTTGTGCCAGGAACCAAAGCGTAAGGGATCTGATAAAAAGGTGTGGCGCTCCCGAGCGACCATAGCAACGAAATGAGCAGCGCAACCGACCAGAAGATGATCTGCTTTTTTCGCGGATCCGCGCGCCATCCAATGAACGCCGCTCCGGCTAACATGAGCACCACTACCCCGGCGTAGTCGCTGTGCAGGTGGATTACGTTCCGCCCGGAGTAGTTGTCGAGCATTCCGGAGAATTGCGGGAGGTAGGCGTTGAAAAGCTCGCCGGGCGGCCATGCGTAGCTCGTCGCCGTGCGATAATCGGAGAGTCCGCCCGCGCGCGGTGACCACTTCACGTATTCTCTCACCGGGAGGTACTGCACCGCGCCGATTGCGAGGCCGACCAGGACGGACAGCAACGCGGCACCCAGACGCCGTAGCGAAACAGCGCGCGGCAGCTTCAGTCCATCCAGAGCAGCAAAAGCGAGAAAGAGGGCATAGGCGCCCGTCGTCAGCAGCATGTACTGCAGCAGCTGCGGATGCGGACTCAGGACGCAGAGCCCGACGATCAGCGCGAAGGCGCCCCAACTCCAGGCTTTGCCCTGCCGAATTCCCCGGTGAAGCATCCAGAGCGCCAGCGGAAAGAGCGCGCTGACGAACAGCTTTCCATCGTGGCCTGGCGAGACGTACGAAGCGATCTGGCCGCTCATCATGTACGCGACCCCGCCGACCAGCGACCCATAGAAGCCGTAGCCGATCGCTCGGAGGAATCCGTACGTGAACAGCCCGGACAGGAATATGTGAATGATGAATCCCCACGTCATCGCCACGTCGGTGGGCATGACCATGCGCAGCAGGAACGTCGGGTAGAAAATGTCGCCGTGCATCGCGGCGATGTATGGCATGCCGCCAAAGAGGTAGGGATTCCAGAGCGGGAAATGCCCGGTCGTCCGAAGCGTGCTCGCAGCGAACTCGCGGAAGGCATAACCCGCGATGTACTGGTCGCTGTGGGGATTGACGAGAAACCTGCCCGCGAGCGCCGGATAACCCAGGGACAATGTGGAGAGCGCGTACACGAGGCTGGCCCAGCCGAACGCGAAACGCGGCGCCGAAAGCGCCGCGGCATCGTTAGCGGAATTCGAAGCGGGCGGGAGTGGAGACTTCTCTCGATGCTTTGCCATTATCGATTCAGTTTGGTAAAGACTTTCGGCTCGCGCCCGCGGCAATATACAAACCGCTCGGCACCAGCTCGACGATTGTCAGCCACAGACGCGCTGCAATGGCAATGAGCGCCGCATCCGCTTCGTTGGCGAGTCCAAGCTGCACCATGAACGCGGCCAGCGTGAATTCCCTGACACCGAGGCCCGCCGGCGCGATGGGCGAGATGAAACCGAGTATGTACGCTGCGGTGTAAACTGCGATGTACGAAGATAACTCGCCAGGCGCGGCGCCAAGGAGGCCGCGCACGAAAAGCTGAAACGCAATGCCGTAGAAGAGCCACGAAAATGCGCTTGCCACGGCCGCCGTCCAGATGCTCTTCGCGGGGACTGATGGCGGCGCGATATCCCGGCCGATCAAGCCTCCGACCCACCTCGCCAACGGCGGAAGAAACCGCGGAGCGCTCAGCAACAGCGCGACCAGCAGCAGGACCGCCACGCCGACCAGCAGGGGCTGGCCGAGAAGCTTTGCTCCCGTCACCAACACGATTGCAGTACCGGTGGCGAGGCTCACTGTCTGCATGATCACCGAGGAGCCTGCGGCCGCAATTGCGGAGAGCCCTCGTTTCTTCGCCATCACGCCCATTGCAGTGAGCGACCAGATATTGCCCGGGACGTATTTGCCGAGATTAGAAAGGAACCAGATCCGGGCGGCGACGTTGAAAGGAAGATGAGAGTCCCAAGCCTCGAGAACTCGACGCCAGCCTTCTATGAGCAGCGCGTAGGTGACGAGAACCAGAGCCGTTGCCGCGAGGATCCATTCCCATCCGAACTGAATGTGAGTGAGTCTCGACTCGAACTTGTTCCACTGTCCCGCCAGCGAGCGAGCCGCGAAGAACAGCACGGTCGCCGCGAATATCCACTGCGCAACCTTGAAGAGGTTACGACGCGTCAGCGCCAAGTACCTGTCGGTAGATCTCCGCGTAGCGCCGCGCGGCGGACTCCGGCGCAAAGGCAGAGAGTGCGTAGATGCGCCCTGCCCTGCCGAGCTGGCTGCCCCGCCCATCGCGGGAGAGCAAATCGTCCAACGCGGCTGCGAGGGCGGCCCTGTCACCGGATTTCACGAGCAACCCGGTCTTCTCGTGCTGAATCAATTCGCGGAGTCCCCCTGAATCGAACGCGACCACCGGTGTCTCGCAAAGGAGCGCTTCAACCGCAACCAGTCCGAGGCCTTCATCCACGGACGGTACAACGAGCGCAGAAGCGCGTTGATAGAGGGCGGGAAGCGCGGACTGAGGGAGCGCACCATGCCATTCAATACGTGAGTTGATTCCGAGTTGTTGCGCGAGCTGCTTGAGGGCTTCCCGATTTGGACCATCACCCACGATGTCGAGCGATACCGGAGTCTTCATCGAGCTCATCGTATGGAGCAGATGTTCGACCCCCTTTTGGTCGTTCAAGCGCCCGACAAAGAGGAGGTGCTTCCCGTTCCGCGAATTGCCAGGACTGAAGAGATCGGTCGCTACCGGCATGGGAGCCACGGTCGGGTGAACACCTGGGACAAGAGCTTCGGTCTCGTCCTTGAGCCACCGCGAGACGGTGGTCACTGCCGCGGAGTGCTTGAGGACGTGCGCGAAGAGTGGCTTCGCAACCCCGACGGTTTTCGCCAGGCGGACATCCGTGCCGTGAAGCGTGGTCACGAGTGGAACGTGCGCGAGCCCGCCAAGCCACGTCCCGACGACTCCGCTCGGAAACCACCAGTGCGCGTGAACCAGCTGCGGCTCGAAGCTGCGCCTGGCCCTCACAGCATGGACAAAATCGGAGCCGAGGAAGCCGACGAGAGCAAGCTTGGCAGTCCAGGAGGAGGCGACATCGCCGGCCATGTTGCCGGTGTAGGCGAGTCGTTCATAGCGCCTTGGCGCATATCTGAATCGCTCGACCTCAATACCGTCCATGGTTTCTTCGGCCGGGAGGCCCGGCGCAGCGGGTGCGACGACCCGAACGCTGACATTCTCCGCGCGGAGCGCGACGGCCAGGCGGAGGATAAACGAGCCCGCTGCGTCCCCTTCCGTTCGCGGGAACGAGTGCGTGAGGAACAAAACGTTCATGTTATCAGAGCTTGGAGGCGTCGCTGTCCCGCGATAGGTCCTCGATGCGCGACCGAAGCTGGCTCAGCTCGGCGCGCTGCGCGGCAATTAGTTCTCCCAGGAAGCCGGTGGCGAAGAAGACGCTTCCCACTGTGACGCAAGTCTCAACGAGATTGACGAGAGGCCGGAACCCGACTCCTCCGATGACACGCCAGAGGATCGCGACGATGCCGACGATCACCCCGACGATGAACAACGCCGCACCCAGCAATCCAAATAGCAGCAGCGGCTTTCGGGCGAATCGCAGCTCGAACCAGACGGCCAGCATGTCGAGGACTCCGACGGGAATGCGTCCGATCCCGAATTTCGACTGGCCCGCGTTGCGGGGATAAAGTGGCACCGAAACCTCCGAGACGGAAAAACCAGCGGCCGAGGCCATGACGACCATGTAGCGATGCCAGTCGGGGCGGTTAGGGAGACCATCCATGACTTCTCGCCGATACGCCTTGACCGAATTCAGATCTCGCACTTTTACGTTGAAGAGGGATCGGCTCCAACGGTTGTAAATGCCGGAGACGAACTCCTTCTCGTACTTTCCTTCCTTGTAGCCCGCGACCATGTCGGATTCGCCGGCGAGGATCGGCGCGACGAGACGCGGAATGTCTTCCGGCTTGTACTGAAGGTCGGCGGGATAGAAGACGAGCACCCTGCCTCTGGAATGCAGGTATCCCGTGCGCAGAGCGTCAGCGATCCCGCGTTGAACCCCGTGACGCACAGGCCGCAAGAACGGATACTGCGCGGCGAGCCGCTGCAGGACGCTCCAGGAATCATCGACCGATCCGTCATCGATGACGACGACTTCGTAACGGTACGGCGCGGACTCGAATGCGGCGCGCGCCTGCTCCATGAACAGCGGGAGGTTCTCCGCTTCGTCCTTGGCGGGGACAAGGACGCTGACATCCGGCCGGGTTGCCGCGGGCTGAAGCGGGTGGCCGCTCTTGAAGCGCTGCGCCGCGTCAGCCTGCGGAACCGACGTCATACGCGCTTGCGCATCCGGGCAGAAAGAACACCGAGCTGGTCGCGGTACTTCGCCACGGTTCTGCGCGCGATCTGCACACCGCTCTCGCGCAGGATGTTGACGATCGCCTGATCAGTGAGCGGGTGCTTAGGGTCCTCTTCCTGAACGAGCTTCTGGAGCTGCGCCTTGATGCCGCGAGCGGACACGTCTTCGCCATCCGACGTCGCCAGCCCCGAGGAGAAGAAGAACTTGAGCGGAAGCACACCCCGCGGCGTCTGCACAAACTTCTCGTTCGTAACTCTGCTCACGGTGGATTCGTGCATGTTGATGACTTCCGCCACCTCGCGCAGTGTGAGCGGCTTGAGGTGCTGAATGCCCTTCTCGAAGAATTCGCGCTGCCGCTCCACGATGTAATTCATCACCTTGAGCATCGTCTGCCGGCGCTGCTCGATCGCCTGAATCATCCAGTTGGCGGAATTCA
>JBDTND010000123.1:0-6663 GCA_039933915.1 Gemmatimonadales bacterium
GTGAGGATGAGGACTTTCCCGCGCGTCTTGTTGGCGACGAGCTCCTTGGTGGCTTCGCCGCCGTCCATCTCACCCATCGACAGATCCATTACGATGACGTCAGGGTCGAGGCGCTGCGCCAGAGAGATCGCGTCCTTGCCGGTGGATCCTTCGCCAATCACCTGGATGTCCTTCGCACTGCCCAGCACTGCCTTGAGCCCAGCACGTACGACAGCATGGTCGTCGACCAGAACTACTGTGATCATACCGTCACTGCTCACGCCGCCTCCATCTCCAATTTCACCGTGGCCACCACGCGGGTGCCATAATCCTTCGTGCTATCAATATGCAACTCTCCACCGGCCAGTGAGAGGCGCTCCCGCATGCGGGCCAGCACGGAGTTCCTCCGCACTTGCTCGACCGCGCCATCGAAGCCGCAGCCATCGTCGGAGATCTCGAGCTGGACCAGTCCCGGACGGGCCGAGAGGGAGAGAAGAGCGCTACCGGCATCGGCGTGTCGCTCGACGTTGCGCAGTGCTTCCTGCGCCACCCTGTACAGCGTCGTGCTGAGCGCGGTGGGGATCGCGACTCCGACGATCTCCGTCGTGACCTTTACATCGATCAGCGAGCGCTGCCGTGTGGAGTCGGCGAGAGCTTCGAGCGCGGCCGGCAAACCGAGGTCGTCCGCCACTCGAGGGTGCAACGACCTCGAGACGCTTCGAATCTCCTCGATCGCCGTGCGCAACAGCTCGCGGGCGCGGCTCACCTCCGCGTTGCCCGTTTCCATGCCGATCGCATTGGCGGCCGCTGCTACCTGGAAGCTCGCCGCGGCGAGGGTCTGAGCGACCGATTCCTGAAGATCGCGCGCAACCTGCGCCCGCTCCCGCTCCTGCGCGTAGACCACTTCGGCTCCCAGCTTCCGCATCCGCTCACGGCCGGCCGCCAGGCTGTCGAGCATCTCATTGATGGTGGCGGCGAGGTGTGCGAGGTCGGAATCGGCAATCAGCGAAGGTGGAACTCTCTCTCCGACTCGACCTTCCGACACCCTCCGCGCGATCTGCTCTAAATTCTTGATGGGCCTGAGAGCAAGACGAATGAGCAGGTAATTCACGCCGGCTCCGATTCCGAGCGCGACGAACACTATCAGGAGAGCCTGCAAGCGCTGCGATCCGTCACTCAGGGGTATGAGCAGAGCAAGCGTCGTGATCGCCACGATGACGAGATTGGCGCCGAGCACCTTTACCTCGAGCGGAACGGCGAGGATGCCGCGGAGCCACGCCGGAACGCTGATTTTGTCCGGTGCTCGGGCTGAGGGGGCTGCCGCGACCGCGCTCGCGCTCATGTGACGATCAGAGCCGTGACCATCCCGAACATGCCGTGATGGCGGGGGTTGCCGGCGATCTCTTCACTCATACAGGGATTCCTCGTTGGGGGATGCGGTTTCACGAAGAATACGAGTGACAGTATTGGGACTCTGTCCTGAGACGGAGGATAAATCAGAGGAGAAACCGCTACATTCGTAGGGGAACCCCTTACGCCCAAATGCCCGAACGGATAACCCACGACATACTCGCCGAGATCGTCGCCATCGCAGCTGATGCGGTAATCTGCATGGACGACTTTCAGCGCATCACTTTTTTCAACAAGGGTGCGGAGAAGATCTTTGGCTGGACGCCGGAGGAGGTCATTGGCCAGCGCCTGGAGATGTTAATGCCTGAGCGCTATCGTGCCGGTCACTCCCGCCAGGTCGCTGACTTCGGGCGATCGAAGGTTACCGCGCGGAGGATGGGCGAGCGCCGCGAGATCGCGGGTCTGCGGAAGAATGGCGAAGAATTCCCCGCGGAGGCTGCAATCTCCCAGGTGCATCAGGTGGACAACGTGATTTATGCCGTTGTTCTGCGCGACGTCTCTGTCAGAAAGAAATTTGAAAAGCGCCAGGAGTTTCTGGCCGCCGCGGGCGAGAAACTGGCGTCATCGTACGAGACAGGGGAAGTGCTGGAGCATATCGCCAGACTGGCGGTTCCTGTGCTCGCCGACGGCTGCATTCTCGAGAACTGGGTCGAAGATGGTTATCGCGCCGGAGCCGTAGCGCACTCCGACGCTGTGGTCGAAGAGGCGCTTCAACAAATCACGACATCCGGGGTGAGGCGGCCCTCAGCGAATCACCCGCTGTCGGAGATTCGTCGAACTCGCACACCCGTTCTGCTTCAGGCTGACGCGGGCACTCGCCTCAGGGATGCGAGCAAGACGCCTTCATATATCGACGGGGTGCAGGCGATGAATCCCCGGGCCGCTCTTTTCCTGCCACTCGTAGCGCGGGGCCAGCTCATCGGCGTGCTCAGCCTGTTTCGCACCCATCGGGAATTTGACGCGGACGATATCGCGTTCGCGGAAGACCTCGCGCGGCTCGCTGCTCTGGCGCTCGACAACTCCCGGCTCCTCGATGCAGTACGCGGAAGCCTCCGGGCACGGGAAGAGATGGTCGGAGTGGTTTCGCACGATCTCCGTAATCCAGTCGCGGCTGTCAAGATGCTGAGTCGCGCGCTTCTCACCGCCGCGGGAGATGCCGCGCCCGCGAGCCTCGAGAACGTGTTGTTGATAGCGGAAGCCGCGGAGCAGATGGACACTCTGATCAGAGATCTCCTCGACGTCAGCAGGCTCGATGCCGGAAAACTCGCGCTCGCACCCGAGCTCGCCGATCCCTCCGAGCTGGTGACGGATGCGCTCCGGACGCTGCAGCCGCTCGTGGAGGAAAAGAAGATCGCGCTCGATGTTCAGGTCGAGGTCGGGCTCCCGAAAGTCCTGGCGGATAGCGAGAGGATCCAGCAGGCCTTATCCAACATCGTTGGAAACGCCATCAAGTTCACGCCGCCGGGCGGAAAGATCGTCGTCACCCTGCGAGGTGGCACCGACACGGTGACGGTGTCGGTCGCCGACACTGGCAGCGGAATCCCGGAGGAACAGCTGCCAAAAGTGTTTGACCGTTACTGGCAATCAACCCGAACAAACCGCCAGGGCGCGGGACTCGGCCTCGCAATCGCGAAGGGCATTATCGAAGGTCACGGCGGGAGCATCTGGCTCGAGAGCACCGTCGGAGAGGGAACGATCGCACAGTTTACTCTTCCCGTGGTGGTGCGAATCAGCTGAAACATGCAGTAGTTCCTGCTGCTCATCGTTCCTCCATTCCTCGTGTATCGGCGGTCTGCGCTCTTTTTACGGTTGCCTCCCTGCCCCGCGCGTCACCGACTGCTATGCGAAACAGTATGTGGCGGAAAGCGACGGGGTCATTTTCCGTGAAGGCGCCCGGTACGACCTGCTCGACGAGCTTCGCTGCCTTCGCCCACAGCTCCTCAGCCCGCGGACTCCCACGCGGGTTGATGATCCAGAAACTTCCGTGGACGACGACGCTGCGCCAGTCGAAAAGCGCGTTGACCTCGTCTATCTCGAAGGCGACCCACTGATTGTGCTTTACCGTCGAGATCTTTTCGCCCTCGGAGGTGCGCCCGTAGATCCAGCCGCGCTCATAGATGTAGTGTATCGGTTGTATGTCTACCCGGTCGTGAAAGGAGAAGGCGACACGACCAACCCTGTTTCGGGCGATGATCTCCTCGATCTCTTCGCGGGGGAGCTCGCGTATTACCACGTCGCCAGCGCGCGGGGCCAGCATCGCGTCCGCAGCTCGCGGCTTTGCCGCCGGTAGGGGAACCTTCTTTGCGATTTCCCGCTGGACTTCGTCTTTGCTCGGCATGATCAGGTCGTCGTAAAGGTATGAGCTCCAGGCTGGGCGGCGCGTTCCGAGGGCGCGATAACCTGGCTCGGGTGAAAAACGAGAAGCGAGGTCTGCGATTTTCTCGTGACTTCGTCGGCTACGCTTCCGAACACGAATCTCTCCAGACCTCCGACTCCAGTCGTCGCGATCGCGATGAGGTCCGCGCGCATGCGAAGGGAGTAATCGAGTATCGCTGTGGCAATGTCATCGTTCAGAACCACATCCTTGCTGACGGATAGTCCCGCATCTTCAAGAGATCTCGCTGCTGCGGTGAGGTATGTGTTGGCGACTTCTATGTCCTCGTCCCACCACGGCAATCCCGGCTGCATGATCCGTTTCTGCGAATACGTCAGCGGCGTCAGCACCTGAAGCAAGCATGCCGTCGCATTGACGCGCGAAGCCAAAGCCGCGACCTGCGGAAGGATCTGCTCCCCGAGCACTGATCCATCCAGCGGCACGATAATTCGGTTGAACGTCCGAACCGGATCGCTACCCTCGGAAGAGATAGACGGTTTGACCACCAGTACCGGAATGCCGGCGTGCCGGATCAGGTAATCCGTCACGCTTCCCATGGTGATTCGCTTGAGTCCGCCCTGGGAGTGACTCGACATGACGATCAAATCCACATTGAACCGCTCGGCGTAATCGTGGAGTGTAGAGGTGACGATTCCATTCTCCACCGCCGTGATCACGCGGATCCCGCCAAGCAATCGGCACTCACTTCCCAGCGCTTCCAGGTTTCGAAGTCGCGCCATTCGGGCTTCTGTGTACTCTTGCTCGGTCGCGCGGTGAGCGCCCGGACTGGAGATTGTCTCCACTACAACTGGCGCACTCTCGACCCGCACGAGCCGAAGCTCGGCATCGAAGCGCTGAGCGAGCCGTGCTGCCAAAGTGATCGCCGGCCGCTCGATCTCTGATCCTTCCGTTGGTGCCATGATAACTTTGTACATCATTCCTCCATTCTCGGCACGTCGCTGGTTGTTAGTTACGACCAGCTCGCGCGCAGAGCGTTCAGAATTACCGCGACGTCGATTCCTTCCTGCAGCAGCGCTCCCGTTGTGGGAGGGATGTAACCAAACGCCGCGAACACCATTGCAATCCCGCTCAACACCAGACCAGCGCCGATGCTTTGGCGGGCGACTCTCATCGTGCGGCGACTGATCGCAACGGCTTCACCCACTTTGCTGAGGTCATCGACGAGAATCACCACATCGGCTGCCTCCGAGGTCACTCCGCCCCCATGACCGGCGAGAGCAACACCTACATCGGCCGCCGATAGAGCCGGCGCATCGTTGGTCCCATCGCCTACCATCATTACGACGTCACCACTCGCCCGGAGGCGCGAAACGATCGCCGCCTTGTCCGCTGGCAACAGCTCTCCGTGGATTTCGTTCATGCCCGCCATCTCACCAACGGCTTTGGCGTTGGCCGAGCGGTCGCCGGAAAGCAGAACCCTTCGCGTAATGCCCAGCCGCTTGAGGACGGCGAGAAAGTCCATCAGTTCGGGTCTCAATGAATCAGCGTACTCGATTATTCCGGCCGGCACGCCGGACATGAGAACGTACGCGCGCAGTCCCGCTTCTCCGCGCTCGACGCCGGCGAACGCCTCCAGGGGAACGATTGATTTGGTCGATACGAAGGCTCTGCTCCCCACGACCACATCGATCCCATCGACAACCCCGACGAGGCCTTCGCCGGGTGATTCGCGGTGCTGCGTCGCCTCCGGAAGTTTGCCATACCTCCTCTCTGCCTCCTCGACAACCACTCGCGCGAGCAGATGACTGGAGCCGATTTCCACCGCGGCGGCACTGGTGAGCACTCTCTGCTCGGTGAAACCCGGAAGGGGGAAGACTCCCCTGACGCACGGCTTGCCGACCGTCAGGGTGCCGGTTTTGTCGAATACGGCGACGCGCGCGTTGCTCAGATTCTCGAGGGCGGCACCATGACGCATGATGATCTTGCGCCTCGCTGCCCGATTGATTCCACCGATGATCGCAACCGGGGTGGCCAGAATGAGCGGGCATGGCGTGGCGACCACGAGAACGGCGAGTACCGTCACCCAGCTGTTCGTAAAGAAAAAAGTCACCGCGCACACTCCGAGCGTCAGTGGAGTGAACCAAATGGCGTACCGGTCCGCCAGTCGCTGAAGCGGGGACTTGGAGGCCTGTGCGGTTCGCACCAGCTCGACGATGAGGGAGTACTGGCTCTCCGAAGCTCTGGCGGACGCTCTCACGCTCAGAACGCCGTGGGCGTTGAGCGATCCGCTCATCAATGGAGTGCCTTTCTGCGCCTGTATGGGAATCGCCTCGCCCGTGAGCTGCGAGGCGTCGATCTCGGAGATTCCGCTGAGCACCATTCCGTCGCACGGGATGAGCTCCCCCGGACGCACGAGAAACACATCTCCCGGCTCGATCTGGTCGACGGGCACGTCGACGAGTCCAGCAGTGCTCGTCAGCAAATGCGCGATTCGCGGCGCGGCTTTCTCCAGCTCGCTCACGGCTGCCGACGCACGACGCTCGGCGAATTTCTCGAGGGCCTCCCCGCCGGTTTGCATGAGAACTATCACGAGACCGGCCAGCGGCTCACCGATGATCGCCGCCGTCACAATAGAGAGACTGGCTACGACGTCAGTAGCGTATTTCCCCTCCAGCGCCGCTCGAATCGTCCGCAGCACCACCGGGAAGCCAGCGCCCACGAGTCCCAGCAGCCAAAACCCCTCGGCGAACATCGGGAGGCCGAACACGAATTTCTCGAGCGCCCCGAGAAGGATCATCAGGATCGCGAACAGAGGGGCGGATAAATACGCTCCCTGTTGCGTTTTCGAGAGCCGTCCTGGGTTGTCCTTTGGAGGAGATCCCGGCAACGGCCGTGGCGTGGCCACCCGTTTACGCGCTTTCGCCGTCATGATGGGTCGC
>JBDTND010000124.1:0-6659 GCA_039933915.1 Gemmatimonadales bacterium
AGTTCAATCCTCGCGTCGCGTATCCAGCCGGTAGTCGTAAGTGGCAGTTCAATACCGGCCGTATATTGCCAAAATGCCGCGAAACCCCGTCGTCCTGATCCATGGTTATTCCGACGAAGCCGCTTCGTTCAAGAAGTGGGAGCGCATCCTGGAAGACCGCGGCTACGATGTCGCGATGATCCACGCCTGCACCTACCGGTCGCTCACGAACGAAGTGACGATCAAGGACATCGCCGAGGGATTCGATCGCGCACTCAGAATGAGAGCGGGCTTGAGCAACGACGAACCGTTCGACGCGATCGTGCACTCGACCGGGATGCTGGTGATCCGCGCCTGGCTGACCGCTTACGATGGCAGACGCGAACGCCTGAAACATCTCATCGGTCTCGCACCCGCGACCTTCGGCTCCCCCCTTGCCCACAAAGGCCGCAGCTGGCTCGGCGCAATCTTCAAAGGGAATCGCCACCTCGGCCCCGATTTTCTCGAGGCTGGCGACCAGGTCCTCGACGGACTCGAGCTCGCCAGCCGCTTCACCTGGGATCTCGCTCATCTCGACCTGCTTGGCGACGAGACCTTCTACGGCCCGACCCGCCGCACCCCCTACGTTTTCATCTTCTGCGGCAATGAGAGCTACGGTGGACTGCGGAAGCTGTTCGACGAGCCGGGCAGCGACGGCACAGTGAGATGGGCATCGTGCCCGCTCAACACCAGAAAGATCATCCTCGATCTCACCAAGGATCCCGAGCGCGAAGGAGCCGAGAAGCGAATATCGATTGCCGACTGGAAAAACACCGACATCCCGCTGATTCCAATCGACGGAAAGAATCACGGAACGATCCTTTCCGAGCCGGGAGACGATCTCGCCGACCTGGTGGACAGCGCCCTTCAGGTATCGAGCGCACCGACGTTCACACAGTGGATCGACGACGCGACGAAGAAAACGCAGCGCGCCCGGGCGAAGATCGACGAATGGCAGCAGTTCGTGGTCCGCGTCGTCGACGAGCGCGGCGACCCGGTGACGGACTACAACATCCAGCTATTCAGGCGCGAGTCGGGCGCCGGCGCCGGCTCGGACAACAGCATCCACCAGTTCAACCTCGACGTGCATACGTACAGAGGCGATGCGAGCCTGCGCTGCTTTCACGTGCGTCTCGAAGACCTCGACTACAAAAAGCTTCCCAACCTGTGGATCCGCGTGATCGCATCGTCGGGATCGCAGCTCATTGGCTACCAGGGATTCGGAAGCGAGAAGCTTCCGGATTCGCCAGCGCTCGCACGCGAGGCAAAATGGGACGCCACGCTCGACATCTCCTCATTGCCTGATGACACGGGAATAAAATTCTTTTATCCATTCACTACGACGCTGATAGAGATCAGGCTCAATCGCGAGCCGCTGCCACTGACGGGGAAAAATGAAGTCTGCTGGTTCTAGTGCCTTCGGCCGAAAAGCAACGGCGCATCTGAAGAAGGTCGATCCCGTCATGGTGCGCGTGATCGAGACGGTCGGCCCGTACAAGGGATGGGCGGCCAGCAACGGAACGCACTTCGACGCCGTCGCGCGCTCGATCGTTTTTCAGCAGCTCTCCGGCGCGGCCGCGGGAACGATCCACGGACGCTTTCAGGGGTTGTACGGAGGACGGACTCCGCTTCCGTCCGAGCTCGCGTCAACAGCCGACGAGCAATTGCGCGCTATCGGACTATCTCGACAGAAATCTGCTTATCTGAAAGATCTCGGCGCTCGTGTTGCATCTGGAGAGTTATCCATCGAGACTCTACACGAGCTGACTGACGACGAGATCATCACCGCGCTCACCCAGGTCAAGGGGATCGGACGCTGGACGGCGCAGATGTTCTTGATGTTCCGGCTCAGCCGCCCCGATGTTCTGCCTGACTTGGACCTCGGTGTGCAGAAGGGAATGCAGAGGGCATATCGCTTGAGAAAGCTTCCGACGCCGGAGCGCGTCCTGAAAATCGGCGCCAAGTGGGCACCGTATCGCTCGGTTGGCGCGTGGTACATGTGGCGGCTTCTCGAAACCCCGACACCCGTTCCGCGCTCCGGAGGCTGATTGCTACAGGCTTTTTCTTCCCTCGCCGGCCAACTGGCCGCGCACGGCGTGTCTGAAAGAATCCGGGAGCTTGGCTTCCTGCTAATGTCGACTGCACACGCATTCGAAACCTCAGATGTCCACCCCGATGACAGCGCGATCTCGCGTTGTCGGGATGTCTTGACCGCGCTATTCGGCGAACCACATCAGCGTCCATTCGATGTGAAATTCTGGGACGGCACCGTGGATCGCGGGAGCAATGCGCCCGCTCCCTTCACAATGGTTTTCAACCGGCCGGCGTCGCTGCGGAGAATGTTGCTTCCGCCAAACGAGCTGTCACTCGTGGAAGCGTATATCAGTGGCGATGTCGAGATCGAAGGAAGCATGGAGGCCGCGGCGAGTCTCGCAGAGATCGTCGGCGCCAGAGTCCGCACCCCTATGGCGATCGCCCGGCTTGTCTGGCAGGTATCGCGGCTGCCCGGGCAGGCCGAAGATGATTTGAACGATGTCCGCTTTCCCGAGCGAACGAGAAAACTCGGACCGCGCCACACTCCGGTGCGCGATGCCGCCGCGATCCAATTTCATTACGACATCGGAAACGACTTCTACAAGCTCTGGCTCGACCGGCGCATGGTTTACTCGTGCGCGTACTTTCGCTCGGCGGACGATTCCCTCGACGCCGCACAGGAAGCGAAGCTCGATCTGATTTGCCGAAAGCTCCGCCTCAAGCCCGGCGATCGCTTTCTCGACATCGGGTGCGGCTGGGGCGGTTTGATCATGTATGCCGCCGAGCACTATGGAGTGGACGCGACGGGAATTACCCTGAGCCAGGAACAGGCAGCGCTCGCGCGCGAGCGGATCGAGAAGGCAGGCCTTGGCGACCGGTGCAGGGTGACGATACGGGACTATCGCACCCTGGCGGAGAGCGATGGCTACGACAAGATCGCGAGCGTCGGAATGGTGGAGCACGTCGGACTCACTCACCTTCCGGTATACTTCGGATCGGCCTACCGCGCGCTGAAGCCTGGCGGGCTTTTCCTCAATCATGGTATCGTGAGTCTCGGCGAGGCTCGGCCGAAATCCGTGCGTGAGAGAATCTTCCGAAAATTCTGGCGCGCTGATGTGTTCATCGACACCTATGTCTTCCCCGATGGAAAGCTTACAGCCACTGACGACGTCATCGCGGCCGCGGAGGGAACGGGGTTTGAGGTGCGGGACGTCGAGAGCCTGCGAGAACATTACGCGATGACGCTTCGGCACTGGGTGAAGTCGCTGGAAGAAAAGCGCGAAGACGCGACCGCGATCGTCGGAAACCACACCTATAGGGTGTGGAAACTTTACATGTCCGCATCCGCAAACGCGTTCACCCGGGCGGCGATCAACGTCATCCAGACGCTGCTGGCAAAGCCGGACACAGCCGGCACCTCGAACATCCCCCTCACTCGCGAAGACATCTACGCCCAATCCGGGCTGGAAACGAACTCGAGGACGCCGAGAGTAGCTTGAGGGCGGCAATGCTTCTGGGCGGTGCCGCGGCAGCTGCGGCTGCGCTTGCATGCGCGAGCCCGCCACCACCACCCCCTCCTGCGCCTGTAGTGGCTGGTCCGCCGACGGACACGGTGAGAATTCCGCTGAACGACCTGGCGACTCGAACCTACTTCAACAATCCCGGCGGACTGTATCCCAGCGGATTCAATGCGCCTCCGCCGGACCACGACTCGGCCGCGCGAGCACATCGCAACAGGATCAGAGCCCTCGATGTGAACGGTGACGAAAGTCCGTTCGGCAAATACGTGCTGATCTCGATCGGGATGGGGAACGCGAGCGAGGAATGGTGCTCGAAAGCCTCCGGTCCTCCGTGCGGCTCGTGGACATTCATGGGTCGCGCCGCGGGTGACACAGCGGTTAATCACCGTTCGCTCGTGATCGTAAATGGCGCCCACGACGGGGACGACGCCCCGTTGTGGACGTCTCCCACCTCGGCGAGCTACGACCGCATCAAGGTCGCGCGTCTCGCGCCGCTCGGTCTGAGTGAGAATCAGGTGGAAATCGCGTGGGTGAAGCTCGCGGACGCGAAGCCCACGACATCTCTCCCCGCTGACAGCGCCGATGCGCAGATCTTTCTTTCCAATCTTGGCCAGGTGTTGCGGACGCTGAAAGTCCGCTATCCGCAGCTTCAGCTCGTTTTTCTCTCGAGCCGCGCGTACGGCGGCTACTCGACCAACGACTGGAATCCGGAGCCTTACGCCTACGAAGAAGGATTCTCGGTGAAATGGGCGATCGAATCTCAGATAAATGAAATGCGTGGCTTGCCGCCCAATCCTCGCGCCGGGAGTCTCAGCAACACAAAAACGGCGCCCCTGATTCTGTGGGGACCCTACTTATGGGCGGATGGAATGACGCCGCGTTCGGACGGCGTAGTGTGGCAGCGTAGTGACTTCGAGGACGATGGTGTGCATCCTTCACAGATTGGTGAGAGCAGGGTGGCGGGCATGCTTCTCGATTTCTTCAAAAGCTCGCTGTATACCCGTTGCTGGTTCGTAGCGAATCAGTACTGTCTGTGAGAGGTCACAAATGCCGTTAGTACAAATTGAAAAGTTGCCGGACTCGTCACGGACGTGGGTGTTCGGAAGCGATCGCACGCTCAACGCGGCGGAGTCGCAGACGCTGCTCGAGGAAGTCGATCGTTTCCTGGCTCAGTGGAAGGCGCATGGTGCTCCACTTACGGTCGGCAGAAGCTGGAGAGAGGACAGATTCCTGACGGTGGCAGTCGATCAATCGACCGAAGGGGCGTCAGGCTGTTCGATCGATGGACTCTTTCGCACGTTGCAGGGACTCAAGCCGAAAGTTGCGGCGAGTCTCGTCAACAGCGGCCTCGTGTTTTTCCGCGATGAGAAGGGAGCCATCCAATCCATAGACCGAGAGCGCTTCGGGGCTCTTGGGGCGAAGGGACAAATTTCCCAGGCTACTCGCGTCTTCGATCCCACGGTGACGACGCTCGGCGAATGGCGAGCGCGCTTTGAGCTCGACCTCGCCAATTCGTGGCACGCCAAACTCGCGGAGAGGAAGCAACCGGCGTGAATACGCACACCACGTATCTGACCTTCAACACCGAGAAGCGGCAGGAGATCATCGACATCACCGATGAAGTCGAGAAATGCCGGGCCGAGGCGGGAATAAAAGAGGGGATGGTACTGGTGTCGGCGATGCATATCTCGGCATCGGTCTTCGTGAACGATCACGAGCCGGGTTTGTGGAAGGACATTCTCGACTGGCTGGACAAGCGGATCGCCCCCTGGTCGCCCGATGACTATCGGCACAACAAAGGCACGGGCGAAGACAATGCCGCCGCCCATCTCCGCTCACTGACGATCGGTCACGAGGTGATAGTGCCGGTGACCAGGGGCAAGCTCGACTTCGGCCCGTGGCAGCGCGTGTTTTACGGCGAGTGGGATGGCCAGCGTCCCAAGCGCGTGCTGATCAAGGCGATGGGAGAGTAAACGCACAAAAACGCCGAGCTGATTCGCAAATTCTACACGGCGTTGCAGAAGCGCGACGCTCCTGGAATGGCGGCCTGCTATCATCCGGCCGTCGTGTTCTCCGATGAGGTCTTCATCAACCTCGAGGGAGAACGGGCGGCGGGGATGTGGCAGATGCTCTGCGAGCGGGGGAAGGACCTGAAGATCGAGTTCCGGGACGTCCAGGCCGATGACTCCGGCGGACGCGCGCATTGGGAAGCTTGGTACACGTTCTCAGCCACCGGCCGCCGGGTGCACAACAAGATCGATGCGGAGTTTCTGTTTCGGGACGGAAAGATCGTCCGCCACCGAGACAGCTTCAATTTCTGGGCGTGGGCGCGTCAGGCGCTCGGAGCAAAGGGATGGCTGCTCGGCTGGTCGGGCCTGGTGAAGAAGCGAGTGCGCTCACAGGCCGCAAAGGGCCTGGCTGCATACGTGCGCGATCACAGCAAGGGGGAGGGTGCTATCCCGAAGCTGGCAAAGTAGGGTCGAACTTCCGCACCGCTTCTTCCGCGCCGATGAAGCCGATGCGACTGTGTGTGCCGTCGCAGAATGGCTTTTCGACTGAGGCACCGCAACGACAGAGCGAGATCCTCGTCACTCCTTCCGGCGTAAGTTTTTTCCTTTCCTCGGGGATCGGAATCGGATTTCCTTCGTGATCGATGAGTTTGAATTCTCCGTAAACTCTGTACGGGCCGTTCTTCCGAACTTCGATCGTGATTTCTGCCATTTCTATGATCTTAAGGGTGATCGAACGCTAGACTGATTTCGTTTCACTACGCGGCAGACTCAGTACGAAAGTGCTGCCCTTTCCCAGAATGCTCTCGACAGTCAGATCGCCGCTCATCGCCCGCGCCAACTGCCGGCTGATGGCGAGACCCAGGCCGGTTCCGCGCGGCCGGTCGGTCAGCGACGACGGAGCCTGCACGAACGGCTCGAACACCGCCTCGAGCTTGTCGGCTGCAATTCCGATTCCCGTATCCCGCACGCAGATGTTGACTCGGTCGGTCTCTGCATTCGTCTCCACCCTGATCGTTCCGTCGTCGGCGGTGAATTTTACCGCGTTGGACAGGAGATTGAGCACGATCTGCTCGAC
>JBDTND010000125.1:0-6517 GCA_039933915.1 Gemmatimonadales bacterium
GACGCGCGATCCAGCCCGATCCTGCACGTGCCCATTTGATGCGCGCTGAACAGCGGCAGCCGATTCGGCGAGGCTGATGCCGAGTAGATCTGCCGGCAGAATTGATCGATCGAGCTGCCGGACTCACGCTCCCACACGAGTCGCGCCGTGTGCAGCGTGATGATCCGATCGGCTCCCGCGGCATGGTGGATCTTCGCGACGGTCGTCATCCCGTGTCTCAGCAGCCGCTTCTCTTCTTTCCCGAGTTTGTAGTCGAAATAGGGCTGACCCCCGCTTGTGATGCGCACTCGACCAGCACTGGAGTCGCGGGTGAGCACGATAAACGGAGCCGCATGTTTCACGCGCTGCATCTCGCGGCGGTGATCGCGCGCATCGGACCACGGAGTTGCGACCGACAGCAGTCCCGGATGACCTGGGGCGGCCTCGATCCGGTAGCCGTATCCGTCCGAGAGATTGCTGAACTGGTCGCAGACGATCGTCTGCGGCGGCCCCTTCCAGCACTCGATGGGCGACGGGTAAAACCCCGTGACTGCGACAGTAGGGTGAAGAAACAGGTTTTCTCCCAGGTGCGACGACTTGAGGCCTGACCGCATCAACAGCGCGGGCGTCTCGAGCGCGCCCGCGGCCAGCACCACGCGCGGCGCGACGATCGTCAGCGCCCTTCGCTCGCCGTCCGGATCGGAGTACGTCCCCTCGACGCCCGTCACCTTGCCCTTGCTCTGAACGAGCTTCCACGCCGAGAACGGGGCGATGACCTGAGCGCCCGAACGAATCGCAGCCATGAGGTAGGTGGTGGCGGCGCTCTGCTTTCCTCCGACCCTGCACCCGAACATGCAGTGGCCGCACTGTGACGTATCGCAGCCGAGTGAATTGCGCGCGATCACGCTCCAGCTGTAGCCGAGTGATTTCGCTCCGCGGCTAATGGCGGCGTTGTTCTCGTTGATCTCGCTTTCGTCGGTCGATACTCCGATGCTCTGCCATACGGCATCGAGCGACTCAGTGAAGGCGTCCGTCGCGAAGAATCTGCACCCGGAGATCCTTGCCCACTCCTCGCGCACGTAGTCCGGGGTGCGAAAACACGATTGCCAGTTGACTGTCGTGCCACCGCCGAGGCTGGAGCCGGCGAGAAGCGTCATGCTGAGATCGCGCGTGCCGGCCAGCCCGCCTTCGCGAAAGAGTCTCTGCAATCCAGTGAGCTCGTGTTGATCGAACTCCCCGTCGCTCCACGTTCCACCGGCTTCCAGGACGATCACGCTCTTACCGCTCGCCGCGAGCTCGGCTGCCACGACACTGCCGGCCGCGCCGGATCCCACGACACACACATCGCACTCCATTGTCGTGTCCATGCCAACTTTCGCCACCGGTATGTGCGGTGCCGTCGCCTTTTTGTTGATCTCGGGCTCGTAACCAATCGCGCTGAGAAGGGCATCGGACTCCGGAGTACCGTTCGCGGCGTACGTGTGCAGCGTCACCAGACTGCGCACGCCCTGATACGCGGACCGCAGCTGGGGCACCACGCTGTCGGCGAGGCGCTGCAGTATTCCTTCCCGATCCGATTGCGAAAGCCTGGAGAATCGCGTCGCCTTTGCCGACACGCTGGCGATGAAGAGCGGGTTCTCGAGCAGGCCAAGAAAGAATCGGAGCGCATCGCGTTTCGCGGGCTCGATGATGTCGAGCGCGGCGGTCACTCGCGCACTGACACCGAGGTCGTTCGCCGACATGCTGAAGAGCGCCGGGTCCTCGTCCTTCCCGAATGCCAGGGAGGGCATAAAGGTTTCGCAGAGGGCGTCGAGTGCCTGCGTCTCGCGTTGGGTGAGCTTCATGGTGACCAGACTCCCGCGTTGGCCCGTTAACCCGACGTAATGCGTCCTGGCGCCCCTAAAGGTAGCAGGGGAATACAGATGCTTGCGATATTGCCGGGGAACAGGAATTTTAGACCGACACCGAGGAGGCTCAACTGGCTGGGTACGATTTCACGAGCAGGGTACGAGGCGCGCTGATCAAGGCGCGCGAGGAGGCGCATCGCCGACACCACGAATACGTCGGGACTGAACATCTTCTCCTTGGCCTTCTCGGCGAAGAAGACGCGCTGGTCACCGACGTCCTCGAGAACCTTGGCGCCAACCCGTTTCTGATACAGTCCGCCGTGAATGGCATGATCGTCGATGGTCTGCCTGATTCACGAGTGCGCGTTCCCGATCTTCCGTACACGCCGCGCGCGCGGGTGGTGCTGGACCAGGCCATATCGGTGGCGCACGAGTTCGGCGATGGGTACGTCGGCACACAGCATCTGCTGCTCGGCATCGTGCGCGAGCGACATGGAGTCGCGGCGCAGGCCCTGACCGCGGGCGGTCTCACCGAGCCGCAGCTGCACCGCGAGATCGTCCGCATTCTCCAGGGCGAAGGCGTCGCCGCAACTCTCGATTTGGAGCCCGCCGCGGCGGGCGACGACACGCAGGTTCCGCTCAGCATCGCCGTGGAGCTGCGGTACGACGATGGGAGTCTGGCGAAGAAGATCTTTACGTCGAAAGACGAGGCAATCGGCTTCCTTCGCGACAAGGCGCGCGAGTAGCTAGCGCTCCAGCTCCTTCATTCGCTTGACGGCGATTCGAATGGGGATGAACGTCGCCGCGAGACAGACCAGCGTCGCCCCGCCAAATCCGATCCACAACGCCGACGGGTCGGGATCCAGGTGCAGCATGCGCGCTCCCACGAACTGATAGACGGGCCGCGCCTCGAGAACGATCACGACTCCGATCAGCACCACCGACGTCATCATCAGCACCAGCCCGCCGAACGATGTCGGAATCTGGGCCGCGTTCTCGGTGTTGAACTTCGGGAACATGGCGCCAAAGCCGAGCGCGAGTCCGGCGATCGCGAACGTCAGCATGGTGATGGTGAAGATCGAGACGGTCATCATGAATCCACTTACCTGCATCAGCACGTTGGTCGCGAAAATCAGGACCAGCGCGAGTATGAGCAGCGGGAGCGTCCCCACCCAGAACTTGGACCAGAGGAGCTGCCGCATCTCGAGCGGACTCGATCGAAGCAGCCAGAGCGTCCGGCCCTCGAGGCTGATTCCGGGAAAGATGAACCTCGCCGCGATCGACGCGAGAACGAAACCCGCGAGAACGAGATTCACGAATGGAATCACGTTCGCGAGGAAGAACGTCACGCCTTCGCCGCGGAGTGGCAGGAACTTGATGTTGAAAACGTAGACGACTACGAGCACCGCCAGCAGAATCAGCTGCGACCACTGAGTCGTGTCCCGGAAAAAGAGGCGCATCTCCTTGAGAACCAGCTCCCGGCGCATCACGCCCCATGGAGTGAGCAGCCGGGCAACGAGACGTCCGAACGACCCCTGGCGCACCCACCGCTCGCCACTCTCCTGGGATTTGCTGAAGCCGCGCGCGTAGAGAGCGCGATGCAGCAGCGCTCCGAACACGACAGCAACGGCAGCCGTCGACCAGAGCAGATAGAAATGCAGGATCTCCGGATCACCTCTCAGCCAGGTCATGATTCCCTGGGCCGCCCACTCACTCGGCAGCCACGGCGACGTTGGACCGCGCAGCAGCGAGATGAACTCGACGAGGGACCGGAATCCTTCCGGGCGCGCCAGCCTCTCCGGCCGCACGAGCCGGAACAGAAGGACGACACCGGCAGCGGCAAGTACAGCGATGACACTCAGGATATCGCGAGTGCGCCGCGCCGGGAAAATATTCACCAGCACCAGCGTCACCGCGGTTCCGACCACGCCCGGGATGAGGAGGAATGGCAGCAGCGCCGCGATCGCGACGAAAGGATAGAGCAGCCCGCCGCCGTAGACGATCCCGTAGGCGGTGAGCACGGGCGTCGCGAGCAGCACGACCATCCAGCTCGAATGTCCGGTCGTCTCGAGCAGCTTTGCCCCGTACAGACGGAGCCAGTCCACCGGTGCCGCCACGAGCAGATCCAGGTCCTTCGCGAGGAAGAAGCTGGAAAGGGCAGTGACGATGTTCGAGAGAATGAGGATCCCGAAGAGGCTGATGAACATCATGCCGAGCAGCTTGGCGGCGAGCAGCGCGCCGATCTCGGGGATGCCGCGGAAATACTTCAGCAGCCGGTACAGCAACCCGAACACGAGGAGCCAGAATATCGCGCCAATCACAAAGAACAGAATCAGCCGCCCCGACTGGTTCTCCGTCTTGCCGAGAGGTCTCGCTTTCGCCGAAATGAATTTCGGCGAAAGCAGGTGCCACAACGAGACGCCGCTATGCATCCAGAACTTCCATTGCTTCTCTGGCCGCCAGCTCTCCGGTGAGCTTGAGGAAAATCTCCTCGAGCCCTTCGTCCGCCGTAGACTCCCCGCGCAGGTCCGCGATCGTCCCCACGGCGCGAATCTTCCCGTGCTGGATGATCGCGATCCGGTCGCACAGCGCTTCCGCGACTTCGAGCGTGTGCGTGGACATCATGATGGTGTGTCCGCGTCTCACGTACTCGCGGAAAAGATCCTTTAGAATCCGCGCCGCCTTTGGATCGAGTCCGACCATCGGCTCATCGACGACGATCACCTCAGGCCGGTGGATGAACGCGCTGGAGATGATCAGCTTCTGCCGCATGCCGTGGCTGTAGCTCTCGACCAGCTCGTCGGCCCACGTGTCCAGATCGAACAGCGCCATCAGCTCGCGGCCCCGGTGCTCGACCTTTTCGCCATCCTGCCCGTAAAGGCCGGCAACGAAGCGCAGAAATTCAGCGCCGGTCAGCTTCTCGTAGATGAACGGCCGGTCGGGAATGAATCCCAGCTTCGACTTTGCCGCGATTGGATCCTGCGCCAGATCGATCCCGGCGAGATGGATGCTTCCGGCCGTTGGCTGGAGAATGCCGGCTATCATGCGAAGCGTCGTCGTCTTTCCGGCGCCATTGGGACCGAGGAAGCCGAACAGCTCCCCGTCTGGAACCGAGAGATCGATGGAGTCGACGGCTGTGAACGATCCGTATTTCTTGGTGAGGCTCTTGAGTTCAATCATCTGGCTATGGTTTTCCGGCTTTGATTTCGGGTGGTGTCGGGTCTGTCCTGTGACTGCTTGAAGGCGAGCTCGAACGCGGTGCGCATTGCCGAAAGCTGTCCGGACCGCGCGGCAACGACCCGTCCTTCGACGTCTACCCACACGTTCAGGCCGTGAGGGGCGCCGTCGATTTTCCAGGCGCGCACTGTATCCTGATGGGCTACGACCCATCGTCCGCTCGGATCGAGCTGAGCGCTGTCGACTACGGTGAACAGCGACTCCGCGCGAATTCTCAGCTCCGGCCTGATGACGATTCTGCTCACCGGATCGAACACCGATAGCGTCTGCTTCCGTCCGATTGCGTGCGGGCCGCCGAGCATGAAAGCCACCGGTGCCAGCGTTGCGCTGAAGAGAGGAGGAACGAAGGTGTAACGCGCGGGAGGATTCTTGCCCGACAGCTTCCTTCCCGCGATGAAAAGTGAAGTGTCTTCCTCGACGGCGGCGTTGACCGCAAACGGACGCGTTGCTCTCGCGATGTCCATCTTGATTGTGACGAGATGGAGTCCGCGCGTGAGGACGGTTTGCGATCGCGCCGATGTCCGCTGGATGGAATCACCCGACGGGAAGTCGCCGACGTAATACTCTTCGCTCACGAGGGTTGTCGCCGATGTGTCGAGCGCGGAAGATGCGGCGCCGATCTTTTGTCCGTCGCGCTCGACCGTGTAATAGAAGGTCGACGGCTGAACCCGCAGCGCTACTTCGGCGAGCTGCTGGGCCTCGCTGCGGTTTGCGTTGTGACGGAACATCATCCCCAATCCGCCCAGCCAGAGGGCGACGATCACGACGGCGATGGTGACGCGACTGTATTTCATTCAGGCAGTCGCGCGAAACAGGGACGATCCGGGGTGGTCACCCCTATTAGACGATTGTGAGGCTCGTCTCGCTATTGATCCAACCGAGATATCTTTCGAGCCCACCCGTTACCGGAACGGCCAGAAGCTCGGGCACTTTGTAGGGGTGGAGCTCCTTGAAGGCCTTCTCGAGGCCGTGAATGGCCCCGGAACGGGTCTTGAGCATCACAACTACTTCTGTTTCGTCGGCCAGCTTGTCTTCCCAGCGGTAAAGAGAGCGCGCGGCGGGCAGAATCGTCCCGCAAGCCACCAAACGGCGGTCCAGGAGTGCCCTGACGAAGGTTGCCGCTTCGTCAGCGTTGGCAAGTGTGGTAAGAACGACGACCGCGTCGGTGTGGCCCACGTCCATTCCGGTGTAAGGATGACAAGAATCTAATCAGTCAAGCTACCCGGCGATTTTTTGTGACACACACTCGGGCCGGATTGGCTACATCTTTGTTGGCAGGGGGTACAACAGTTATCAATGCAGCCTGACCCATCGCTTTACATCAATCGCGAGCTCAGTTGGCTCGAGTTCAACTCGCGCGTCCTCCACGAGGCGTTCGACCCGCGAAACCGGCTCCTCGAGCGGCTCAAGTTCCTGTCGATCTTCAGCACCAACCTCGACGAGTTCTACATGGT